>JADHNY010000044.1 GCA_016779265.1 Pirellulales bacterium
CAGGTGTGCCGATGCAGGCTGGGAAAAAATGTCGTAGCCTGCTGCCATGAGCAGACACCTTATTGCGGCATGCCTTGGCCTTCTCCTGGTTGCCGGCGGGACCGCCCTGGCCGAACCCTTCCCGGGAACGCCGGGCGACTTCCACGGCTTCAAGATGTACACCGATGCCGAGAGCGGTCGGCGGGTGGTTGTGCCTAAGCAGGCAGCCGAGGGAACGCCATGGGTGTGGCGGGCACGCTTCTGGGGACACGAGCCCCAGTTTGACATCGCCATGCTCGAGCGGGGCTTCCACATTGTCTCCTGCGATGTTGCGGGGCTCTTCGGGAGTCCGCGTGCGGTTGCGATTGGTGATGTCTTCTACGCCGACCTCGTCGAGCAGCATCATTTCTCAAGCAAGCCGGTCTTAGAGGGCATGAGCCGGGGTGGGCTCTTTATCTACAACTGGGCAGCTGCCAATCCTGAGAAGGTGACAGCGATCTACGGCGACGCTCCGGTGCTCGACTTCAAAAGCTGGCCGGGCGGGCCACGGGCGGCGGAAGAGGGAGCTCAGGCAGCTGCGTGGCAGGAGTGCCTCAAGGCGTATGGGCTCTCGGAAGAGGAAGCGTTGTCGTATCCCCGTAATCCCGTTGACAACCTGGAGCCGCTCGCCAAGGCCGGCATCCCGATTGTGCATGTGGTCGGTGATGCGGATGAGGTGGTGCCTGTCGCCGACAACACCGCCGTCGCGGAGGCACGCTATCGAAAGCTGGGCGGCACCTTCATCGTGATTCATAAGCCTGGGGTCGGCCATCATCCCCACTCGCTCGAAGACCCCTCGCCACTTGTGGAGTTTGTGATGGCGGCCTGGGAGCGTGCCCAGTCGCCCTGACCCGCTCGCCCGACATGCTGGCACTGGATCAGGTCTGGCCTTGTTTTGCCGGTGTTCTGCGTCCTGGGGCCTTGCTTTGACCTCCGTGTCTCCTGCGTTCTGGGGTTTGCCCAACCTTCCTCCTTCTCTACCGTCCCGGCAGCAGGGTGGCTGTGTGAGACTCGTGGAGGACGTACCGTGCGGACGCGTGTGGCTGGAGTCGGTGGCTGGCTGAGGAACTCGCTGGTCGTGACGGCGGTGGTGGTGGGTTCAGCCGCCTTTGGGCTTGAGATTGACGTCCGCGGTATTGCCTCACCTCGGCCGGAACTGCTCGCCCGTGCCCTCGAGGATGACGAGGAGGTCCTGAGGAGTTCCACGCCTGCTGTCACCGATGAGCGGATGGCCATGGCGGTCAGCAAACAGGCCCGACTCGCCCTGCAGAGGCAAGGGTATCCCGAGCCGCAGGTCTCCTCGACTGTGGAGGCGGCGGAGGGACTGCGGCGTGTTGTGGTGACCGTTGAACATGGCAGCCGTTTTGTCGCCGGTGGCATCGAGATCACAGGACTCCCCGAGCCGCTCGCTGAGAGACTCCGCGAGCGATTGACGACGCCACAGCCACCGGCGTCAGCGAAGCCGCGAGTTGTCGATGCCGGCAACGCGAAGACGCTGGTCTGGCTCAACGACCAGGGGCGGCCTGCCCGGCTGAATGCCCCGCTCTGGTCACCAGGCGAGCCGGCCGCTCTGGATGCTCCCTACACCGAAACGGTGCAAACGCTTGTGGCCCGGTTCCTCCGTGATGAGGGCTACTTGCACGCTGCGGAGCGACTCAAGCAGTCGCGATACGCTGACTGCGAGATTGCCGTGCACCTGCCCAAGACAGCCGAAGCCGATACGGCGACGTTGGCGATCCGTTTTGCTGCGCTTCCGCCAGCGTCGACGCTGCAGGCGGTCGAGGTGACGGGCGGAGAGTCGGTGGCTGCCGCCACGGTGCGGGAGTTTCTCGACATCACCAACGGAATGCCTGTCACGGAGATGGACCGTCAGCGGTGGGACGAGCAGCTGCGGCAGTCGGGACGGTTTGTTCGCCACGAGATCTCGCTGAGGATGGGCGACGCCGCTGAGGGCTCCGTCACGGCGGTGTTTGACCTGATTGCCTACCCAGGTGTTTCGCCGCTGGGTGAGCCCCTGACGCGTGAAGAGGAGGTCATGCTCCGATTTCGCGACTGGCTTGCCGACTCGCTGGCGGGCAGTGGCTTGAAGATCACCTGGACCCAGCCAGCTGGTGGAGCAGAAGCCTCCTGTCTGCTCTCTGCGGACCATGGGGCCATGCTGCAGCTTGCTGGGCATGCTGGTGCCGGTGGGGCACTCGCCTTTACCGACGCTGGAGTCGGTCTGTTTCTCGGTGGCGGGGCTGGGCGATTTGAACTGCCGCTTTCGGCGATGGGCCAGGCGGTGGTGCAGGCTGCGCTCAGCGTGCGTGACACGGTGGATCCCAAGACGGGACACTACCGACATGACCTCTCGCTCGGCGCGTCAATCGGCTCGTCCACCTCTGAGGACGATCCTGCCGCAGTGGTGACTGCTCGGATTGAGCCAGTCGCCTGCATCGCGTTTGTGCATCGTGCGTCTGCCGCGGATGGGCCGGGACAGGAGATTTCCTGGGAAGGGGACTCACTTGTTCTCAAACGTGACGGTGGTGTTGCGAGGTTCGACGGGGCGAGTGGACAACTGCTGGAACTCGTGACGCCTGAGTTTGGCCGCATCCGCTTAGAACAGGCAGGCTCATGGCAGACAGCACTTGCCGACCTGCGGGGAGTCAGCGGCGACAATGCATACGTCCAGGAGAGGCCAGTCTCGTCAGCGATTGGCTTCTTCTCATCATCGTCAGCCCGGGGCTTGCTCGGCGAGGCACTCGGGGTGTTTGGGGTGAAAGCCGAAACCGTGGGTGGTGAGCAGGCTGACCTCTGGGCAGCGGTCGCTGGTGCGGTGAAAGCGGCTGCCGCGGATGGTGGATTCGCTGAAGTTGATGGCCTCGTGTCCGCGTTCCTGACAACGCCTCGATCTGACGAGGAGACGCCGAAGATTCCGTCGCCCAAGGGAGATGAGGCCGGCGGCGATCCCCTGATGCGGGCCCTCGCCAAGATCTCGGGAAAGGCTTGGAGCTGGCTTGATCAGACCTGTGGCCGTGATGCCTGGCCGACGGGGCTTGCCCGGCTTGGCAACGCCGTGCTGCGGCAGGATGGTGGGGCGATGTTTCAGGAAGTGACGATGTATATGGGCTCCGAGGAAACCGGACCTCTCGCGCACCTTGTGGCTGCGTCAGTGATTCCGATGAAGCCGGTGGCAGCATCGTTTGCGATGCGGGGCCAGACCCGTATGACGGCCAAGGCCTTCCAGAATGACTGTGTTCCGATCATGCAGATCTTCGAGAAGAGCGGACTCGACCTGGCGCTCGTCTCCACCCTTCGCAGGCTTGACGCAGACGCATTGGACCATCTCGGCGAGTCGCTACTTGGGAGCCGCGAGGGCGTTGCCGCGCTCCTCGAGCCACTGCATGCGGCTGCATCTGATGAGGCGGCTGTGGCGGCGGTTCCGGACGGACTCGCAGCCTGGTGGGATGCCTCGCTTGGCGGCACGGTGTCGCTGGCGCTGGAACAGCGGGGAGGAACCGCCATCGCCACTCGGCCGGATGGAGACGAGACGCTGCGGCGGTAGCTGATCGACGGCGTTCTTGGCTAGCTGAGCTTTGCGCGGGCGGCCGCGAAAGCGGTGGCGGCTTCCGCCAGGTCGTCGTGGGAATGGGCCGCCGACACCTGGGTGCGGATTCTCGCCCGACCCTGGGGAACGACCGGAAAGCTAAAGCCGATCACATATACGCCCTCAGCAAGCATCGCATCAGCCATCCGGCTGGCGAGGGCTGCCTCCCCAAACATCACCGGCACAATTGGGTGCTCGCCAGGGAGGATGTCAAAGCCAAGTTTGCCCATCTCCTCGCGGAAGAAGCGGGTGTTCGACTGAAGTCGGTCTCGCAGTTCGGTGGATGTCGTCAGCATCGAGAGCGACTCAAGCGCGCCTGCTGCGACCGGTGGCGCGACGGTGTTGGAGAAGAGGTACGTCCGCGAGCGTTGCCTGAGCCACTCGATGAGTTCCTTGCGACCGGAGGTGTAGCCACCGCTCCCACCGCCAAGGGCCTTGCCGAGCGTTCCGGTCAGAATGTCGATGCGGTCCATCACATCAAAGTGCTCATGGGTGCCGCGGCCGTGAGGCCCGACGAAGCCGACCGCATGCGAGTCGTCAACCATGATCAGCGCATCGAACTCGTCGGCAAGCTCGCAGATGGCCGGCAGGTTGGCCAGATAGCCATCCATCGAGAACACGCCGTCGGTCGCGATCAGCCGGTAGCGGGCGTCCTTCGCCTCGACCAGTTTCTCCCGCAGGTCGGCCATGTCGTTGTTGCGGTATCGCAGCCGCTTTGCCTTACACAGCCGGATCCCGTCGATGATGCTGGCATGATTGAGCTCATCGGAGATGATGGCATCCTCAGGGCCGAGGATCGTCTCGAACAGGCCGCCGTTGGCATCCCAGCAGGAGTTGTAGAGGATCGTGTCTTCCTTGCCGACAAACTGGCTCAGAGCTGTTTCGAGGTCCTTGTGGAGCTGCTGGGTGCCACAGATAAACCGTACGCTGGCCAAACCGTATCCCCACCGCTCAAGCGCGTTGCGGGCAGCCTCCACCACCTGTGGATGATCGGCAAGCCCGAGGTAGTTGTTGGCGCACATGTTGAGCACGCTGCGGCCGGCGACGTCGATGCGTGCCCGCTGAGGCGATTCCAGCACCCGCTCAGACTTGTAGGTACCAGCCTCCCGCATGGCTGAGGACTGTTCGGCGAGTGACTCCCAAAGCGTTGCCCGGCTCATGCATCTCTCCATGAAAGAATGACCTTTCCGCTCTCGCCCGACTGCATCGCGGAGAAGCCCTTCTCGTAGTCTGTGAAGTGGTAACGGTGGGTGATGACTGGCGAAATGTCGAGCCCGCTCTGGATCATCACGGTCATCTTGTACCAGGTCTCATACATCTCACGTCCGTAGATGCCCTTGATCGTAAGCATGTTGAAGACCACCTGCTGCCAGTCGATGGCGATGGGCTCGGCGGGGATGCCCAGCATGGAGATCTTGCCGCCATGGCACATGCTGCTAAGCATCTGCCGGAGCGCCGCCGGCGAGCCTGACATCTCCAGCCCCACATCGAAGCCTTCCTTCATGTCGAGATCGGCCATCACAGCCTCGAGGCTGCCACTGCGGACATCGAGGGCGACTGTGGCACCGAGTTTCTTGGCCAGCTCAAGCCGGTAGGGGTTCATGTCGGTGATCACGACATAACGGGCACCGGCATGCCTTGCGACGGCAACTGCCATGATGCCGATCGGGCCTGCACCGGTGATCAGCACATCCTCGCCGAGCAGATCGAAGGAGAGAGCCGTGTGCACGGCGTTTCCCAGAGGATCGAAGATCGACGCAACGTCCAGGTCGATGCCGGGCTCCTGATGCCAGACGTTGGTCTGCGGCAGGGCGAGGTACTCAGCAAAAGCACCAGGCCGGTTCACGCCAACGCCCGACGTGCTTTTGCAGAGATGCCTGCGGCCTGCCAGGCAGTTGCGGCAGCGACCGCAGACCACATGCCCTTCGCCCGAGACGATTTCCCCCGGGAAGAAGTCGTTGACATTTGAGCCGACAGCGACGATTTCACCCACAAACTCATGTCCCACCACCATCGGGACGGGAATCGTCTTCTGAGCCCAGGCGTCCCAGTTGTAGATGTGGAGGTCGGTACCGCAGATGCCGGTGCGGTCGACGCGGATCAGAACATCGTTGATGCCGATCGCGGGAACGGGGACCTCTTCAAGCCAGAGCCCAGGAGCTTTCTCACGCTTCACGAGCGCCTGCATGGTGTCGGACATAGGGAGCCTTGTGTCGTGTGTGGACAGTCGATGAAGAGAGGTTCGGTCAGATTGCACTGCCAGCTTCGGTCAACATTCCAATGTAGCCAGTAAAGAGCCTGAAGATGATGAAGATGATGATGCCGGCGACCACGACCCACACGCCGCCGCCAACCGCTTGGGCTACCATTGCAAATCCACGCTGTGCTTCATCGTCAAAGTCGTCGGCCAGCCGGACCAGGACGGTGTCGGTCGTGCCTGCAGTCTCACCGACGGCCAGCCCCTCGCAGAGCAACGGGGGGAAGCGGCCGGTTTCGGAGAGGGCTTCGGCCAGCGTATGCCCTTCCTGTAGTCTCGTGACAAGGCTGTCGCGATCGACGGCGAGGCCTGGTGCGACCGTGGATGCGAGGTCCACGAGACGGCCCGCATCGAGGCCGGCTCCGGCCGCGAGGCTCGCTGCCCGGCACCAGCTGGCAGCCTCCGCCGACATCGCGGCATGCCCCAGTACCGGCACGCGAGCGAGCAGCTGGCGGACCGGGCCGTGACTCCGCCAGCTCGCCAAGGCTCTGCGAAGGCCGAACCAGCCGCCAGTGGCAAGCCCGGCCAGCAGCAGGAGGTAGATCACAAGACCGCTGATACCGGTCAGGCCCAACCCCAACAGATCGATGGGATTGCCCTCGGCATCGGTCAGCACGCCAGCAATAAAAATCAGAAATCCCACCACCGCGATGGCAACGGAGAGCTGAAAGGCGGGCCAGGCCAGCTTGGCTCGCAGGCTACGGGCCCGTCGGATCTGACGGTCAAGGACGTCTGCGACGTTGCGGAGAGTTTCCGGCTCATGGCCTGTCCGCTCCCCAACGGCCACCATGCCGATCACGAGGGGTGGGAAGGCTCCCGATCGCTCCATCGCCTCGGAGAGCACCTCCCCCTCAGCGATCGCGGCGTTGACCTCCTGCATGACTGGCTGCCAGCGGGCTGGTGATCTTTCCGTCTCACTCGCCCAGGCACGGCGGAGGTCCACGCCAGCCCCGAGTGCGATCGACAGCCGGCCGAGCAGCTCCGCTAGGCGAGTGGGCGGCATCGTACGGGTGGTAGGCATCGGGTGGCCTCGGCGGTCGGCTGCTTGGCAGACAGGAAGAGCCTTGAGCCTAGCGGATGCAGGTCTTCGGCGGCTCGGTCGCCTGGGAATCATGGCAAGTCGGTATGCTCGGCTGGATGCATCCAGCTTCCCAGCCTGACGACGTTCTGCATGCTGCCTGTCGGGAAACTCGGACCCGCCGCGGCGGTCCTGGGGGGCAACACCGCAACAAAGTGGAGACGGCGGTTGTGCTCCAGCACGGCCCAACCGGCATTGCCGCGGAGGCGAATGAACGCCGCAGTCAAGCTGACAATCGGCGTGTTGCCCTGCAGCGGCTGCGACTTCAGCTGGCGATCGCCCATCGGGAGCCGGCTGCTGCTGAGCCGACGGCCTTGTGGCAGTCGCGGGTCCGCGGTGGGAGGCTTGAGGTGGGTGCGGAGCACCGCGACGTGCCAGCGTTGATTGCCGAGCTCTTTGACCAGCTCGCTGCTGTTGGCTGGCAGCCCGCAGACGCCGCGGCTGTTCTGGGGGTATCAGCGTCGCAGCTGCTGAAACTGCTGCGGCGTTGCCCGCCCGCTTTTGTTGCCTTCAATCGTCAGCGTGTGGCAGCGGGGCTCCGCCCGCTGGCGTAGCATGAATCCCTTGAGGTAAGAACGAGCGTCAGGAAGGAGTGGGACCGTGGCTGGATCTCGGCAGTGGGCAACGCTGACAACCCCGCGAGGCGACCTGTGGAGCGGCATGGAGCTGTGCACCGCGATCATGCTCTGCCTGTGTGCATGCCTGGCGGACGCACCTGCTCATGCCGCTGAGCAGCCCAACATCCTCTTCATCTTTGCCGACGACTGGGGCTGGGGAGATCTCAGCTGCCACGGACATCCCTATGTGAAGACGCCCAATATCGATCGGCTCGCTCGCGAGGGAACGGACTTTCACCGCTTCAGTGTGGCGAGCGGCGTCTGCTCACCGAGCCGAACCGCCGTCATGACCGGGCACTTTCCCGCCCGTTACAACATTGACGGCCATTTTGCCTGGGTGGATCAGAACGCTGCCCGCAACATGCCTGACTGGCTCGATCCCCAGGCAACGCTGCTGCCCCGGCTTCTCCAAGAGGCGGGCTACGCGACAGCGCACTACGGCAAGTGGCATCTTGCCAATGACATGATCCCCGACTCGCCGCTGCCTGCGGTGTATGGCTACGACGACTACGGAGCGTTTAACTGCTCAGGTGAGCAGATGCCGGTTCATGACGACGCCAAGCGGACGATCAGGTTTGTGGAGCAGGCCGCGGCAAAGGGCCAGCCGTTCTTTGTGAACCTCTGGATTCACGAGCCGCACACGCCCTTCCATGTGCTGCCCACCTATCGCTGGCGGTTTCCTGAACTCGATGAGCCTGACAACATCTACGCCGCCACGCTCGCGCATGCCGACGCACGGATTGGCGAGGTGCTCGACGCCCTCGATCGACTGCAGCTGACCGACGACACCCTCGTGATTTTTAGTTCCGACAATGGCCCAGCCAGGGCCGCAGGCAACGCCGCGTTGGAACTGATGTACGACACGGCGACCGGTGCCGGCTTTGGCATCGCGGCCTCGAAGGGCATCACTGGCGGACGGAAGGGCTATAAAGCCTCGCTGTTTGAGGGCGGGATCGGGGTGCCATTTCTGGTGCGGTGGCCGGGGAAGACGCCTGCCGGCGGCGTGGACCGTGAGACGATGCTCTCCGCCGTCGATCTTCTGCCGACATTCTGCGAGATCGCAGCGGCATCGCTTCCCGAGGGCTATATCGCTGACGGCGTGAGTCAGGTTGCCGCGTTGCAGGGGAGGCCGAACACTCGACGCTCATCGCCACTGTTTTGGCGAACCCAGGCCAACTGGCCGCCAGCCAAATCGCGGCCGGAGCACTGGGCCAGTTTTGTGGTCGTGCATGATCGCTGGAAGCTGCTCGCCAGCGGAAACCGGGAGCATCTTGAACTCTACGACCTTATCGCTGATCCGCTGGAGGCGGTCGATCAGGCCGCCGCGTTGCCACAGGTGGTACGGCAGCTCCTGGAGCAACTTGACGCTTGGGAGAAGACGCTGCCCGCGTCTCCCGCCGGGGATGTCTTCAGTAGTCTCCGCACCTCGCCATAGCCCTCCGCGAGCAGGGGCTGTCGCAGCCTCACGTGGAGACGGTTGCCTGGGGTTCAGCGGCGGCGCCGCGTGGCCAGAGAATCACAAACGCTAGCAGTCCGGCGAGCGGCGCCCAGCCGAGGATTGCCATGTTGATGTCGTAGCTTCCTGTGGCGTCTGCAATCCGGCCAAACAGCTTCTGTACTGGTGCCGACGCCAGCCAGCCGACGAAGGAGAGCACGCCGGTGACCCGCCCCATATGCGATACCGTCAGTTCCTGGGTGAACGAGTAGTAGCAGGGGAAGACGCCCAGCGTGCCGGCGGCAACTGCCAGCAGCGTGCCGAGCAGGAGCCAGCCGGCCGGGAGCATGGCAGCCACGGTCGTCAGCGCAGCCAGGAGTGAGCAGGCAAAGAACACGAGCACCCGGCTGGTGTGCACCGCCATGCCACGGCGGGCGAGGGCCAGGGCCGCGGCGCCGGCGGCGATGCAGCCGACATCGGTGAAAATGAAGTAGAGCGAGTTGAAGTAGAGGGCTTCCGCTTCAGAGTAGCCACGGCCCTTCTGAAGAAACGTTGGCAGCCACGCGCGGACAAGCTGCCAGGAGGTGTTGATCATGATCACCATCACAATCAGCCCCCAGAAACGACGGTCGACCATCAGGCTGCCAAACCAGCCAACCCAAGAATCTTCGCGGCGGGGTGTGCTCTGGCTGCTCTCGGTGGTATCGCCGCTGCTGCCTGCCGCTCCGCCCGCTGGTAGCAGGCCAGGGGGAACGAGGCGAATCCAGGCAACTGCCCAGAGCAGGCCGATCAAACCGATCACGTAGAACGGCATCCGCCAGGCATCGGGCTCTGTGGTGTCGCCGACCATCAGCCGGATCACCAGTGGCGTGAGCACCGCACCTGCCGAGGCTCCACTCTGCAGAATGCTGTTGCCCATCACGCGGTCGCTCTTGCTCATCACAGCCTGGGTGACGATCAGCGCGCAGGGCCAGTGTCCAGACTCGAAGAAGCCGAGCAGGCCGCGGCAGACGAGCATCGACTCGTAGCCTCGCGTGAGCCCTGTAGCAAAGCCGACGGCTGACCAGGCGACGAGGATCGCGGGATAGAGCCAGCGGACGGAGACTTTGTCAGCTGCAAACCCGAACACCAGCGACCCGACGGCAAAGGCGATCCCGAAGACAAACTCCATGTCGCCATACTGCTCGTTGGAAAGATTCCATTCCTGCGTGATCCGTGGAATCAGGTTGGAGAGTGTCTGGCGGTCCATGTAGTTGATCATCGTCGCCAGCAGCAGCAGACCACTGATCCACCAGCCCCCTGCGGTTGAGCGGTCGCCGCGAGTTGAAGACCCCGTGAGTTGCACCGATACTCTCCTTCGTGATGGTCGAAGCCACGCAGGCTTTGGTGGTCGTTGGGGCGGCTGGGAGAATGCCGCGGGGAACACGTTCGTGGCTCTCGCCACGCATGGAAGGAATCAGCTGATGCTGCTCCAGGAACAGCCCTGGCCGGTGATCGACGGCCTGAACCGTGATACGCCAGTGGTGATTCCCATCGCAGCGGTGGAGCAGCATGGTCATCACCTCCCCCTCTTTACCGACAGCATGCTGCTCGGCGAGATTGTACGGCGGATTGAGGAGGGAATGTCAGACCGGGTGCTGATTGCGCCGCTGCAGTGGCTCGGCAACTCACACCACCATATGGATTTCCCGGGCACACTCTCAGCAAGCCCACGCACCTATCTCGATCTGCTTGACGGGCTGATCGAAAACATTGTCTTTCATGGATTTCGGCGAATCCTGCTGCTCAATGGTCATGGTGGCAACGATGTGCCGGCCAAGCAGGTGGTCTTTGAGGTTCGGCAGCGGCACCGTCAGCGGACCGATCTGCTGCTGTTGGCGGCGACCTACTGGGCACTCGGGGAGAAAGCAGCGGCGAGCACCGTCGGCATGCACCAACGCGAGATGGGCCATGCCTGCGAATGGGAGACCTCGATGATGCTGCGAATCGCCCCCCAGCTCGTGGGCGACTACGCGAGCCTCGAGGCGATTGAGCCCGGGAATCCGTTTCTGCCAGCCACGCGTGGCTGGGTCACGAAGGATCGGTCAGCCCTCGGGCATATCGGCTGGCCGCAGCTGGCCTCGGAGGAAAAAGGCGAACAGTTGTTTGCCACCTTCACCCGCGATGCGAATGCGATGCTCGAGCGGATGCGAAACTGGGACGGAACTTCCTGGGAGGGATAAAGACATGCAGCGGCAGGGGATCACACGGCGGGCGTTTACGGGGAGTGTGCTGGCTGCATCGGCAGGCATGCTGACAGGCAGCCGCGCCGCCGAGCCACAGCGGAAGCGGATCGCCTTCCTGGGGACCACGGTGCACCAGCACTCCCATGCTCAGCACTTTCTTGACCGCTTCGCCATGGGACAGATCTGGAAAGGAGCGTGGGCGGCACCAAGGCTGGAAGTGGCGGGGGTCTACCTTGATCAGTATCGCGATGACGACCTCGGTAAGAGCAGGGTGGCCAAGTACGGACTGGCATCGTATCCCACAATCGAAGAGGCGTTGACCCTCGGTGGGGAGAAGCTTGCGGTCGATGGGGTGGCGATCATCGGCGAACACGGCGACTACCCAAAGACCGCCAAGGGGCAGACACGCTATCCGCGGTATGAGTGGTTTCAGAAGGTCGTCAAGGTGTTTGAAGACAGCGGGCGTGCGGTTCCGGTGTTTAATGACAAGCACCTCTCCACCGACTGGGATGAGTGTGTGGAGATGGTCGACGACTCACGTCGGCTGGGCTTCCCGTTCTACGCCGGCAGTTCGCTACCGGTGACCTGGCGGCTTCCGTCGATCGACATGCCGTTTGACGTTCCGCTGGCGGAGAGTGTCTGCGTGGCCTACGGCGGCATCGACAGCTACGACTTCCACGCCCTCGAGACGGCCCAGTGCATGTCGGAGCGACGTCGCGGTGGGGAGGTCGGCATTTCATCGGTACTCACGCTCTCCGGTGAGCCGCTCTATACATACCTGGCCGGGCGGGAGACGACCGCAAAGCTGTTTGTGGCAGCGCTGTGTCGCAGCCACACGCTGCCGGTGGATGGAGGCTATCCGACCGCTCCGATCACGTTGGAGTGGGCCCGGGAGCAGCTCCCAAACACCACCGGCTCGTTTATCGAACACCGCGACGGTTTTCATACGGCGATGTTTCTCACCGGTATTCAGGACTTTAACTATGCCGGCCTGCGATCGGACACGGGCGACGTTGTCAGCTGTCAGATGATGCTGCCGATGCCCGGTCGTGGGGCAACCACCGCTGATTTCTTCAACCCGCTGTCGAGGCATGTGGAAGAGATGGTGCTGACGGGCAAGACCGCGTATCCGATTGAGCGGACCTTGCTCACCTCGGGTATGGTGATTGGCGGGGTTGATTCCATCGCGGCGGGGAATACACGGGTGGAGACGCCCGGCATGAAGGTGGTCTACCAAGGCCCAGAAGCATCGATGTATTGGAGAAGTTAAGGAATGGGCATGCGTTCGTTGATGGTGGTGTTGGTGGCCTGTCTTGTTGGTGGGGTGACGGCGGACTCGTCTGCGGCGGAGGTGCCTTCGCGACCCAACATCATCGTGATCCTTGCCGACGACCTCGGCTTCGGAGAAGTGGGCTGCTACGGGCAGACCGTTATCCAGACGCCCCGACTTGATGAGATGGCGGCTGAGGGGATGCGGTTTACGCACTTCTACGCGGGGGCCACCGTCTGCGCTCCCTCGCGGAGTGTGCTGATGACCGGCCAGCATCATGGCCATACCCGGGTTCGCGGAAATGCTGGTCGCACCAATCCAAGTGCCCAGGCTCTGCTCGACGAGGATGTCACCGTGGCGGAGGTGCTCTCGGCAGCTGGCTACCGCACCGCACTGTTTGGAAAGTGGGGGCTTGGTGATGTGGGCGAGGCAGAGACCGGGCTTCCCCGCAAGCAGGGTTTCGATGAGTTCTACGGCTATCTCAGCCAGCACCGGGCACACAACCACTTTCCCGACTACCTCTGGGAAAACGAGACGAAGGTGGCGCTGAAGAACGTGGTCGAACCGGTCGGTGAGTTCGGCGGCGGCTACGCAACCGAGCAGGTCGAGTTTGCCGACGACCTGTTTGCTGAGCGGGCGCTTGAGTTTGTCAGCCGTGATGACGCTGCTCCCTTCTTCCTCTACTGGAGCCTGGTGGTGCCCCATGCCAACAATGAGCGAACGCGTGCGGTTGGGAATGGGGCGAACGTGCCCGACTTTGGGCCGTATGCCGACAAGGACTGGCCGGAGCAAGATAAGGGACATGCGGCGATGATCACCCGCCTCGACCAGCATGTTGGCCGGCTGCTCGACCGGCTTGAGGAACGCGGGATCGCCAAGAACACCCTGGTGCTGTTCACCAGTGACAACGGCCCTCACAACGAGAGTCGGCACAACCTCGATCGCTTCACACCGTCAGGCCCCTACAGTGGCATCAAGCGGAGTCTGACCGACGGTGGCATTCGCGTGCCGACGATCGCATGGTGGCCAGGCACGGTCAAAGCAGGCACGGAGTCGGGCTTCGCCGGCTCGTTTGCAGATGTGATGGCGACCGCGGCCGATCTGGCCAATGTGGAGGCTCCGCAGAACACCGATTCGCTGAGCATCGTTCCCGAGCTCACCGGCCATTCGGATGCCCAGCAGCAGCATGAGTTTCTCTACTGGGAGTTTCACGAAGGGGGCTTCCGGCAGGCGTGTCTCTACAACGGCCGCTGGAAGGGATTGCGCCGGCTGGGCGAACCTGTCCGGCTGTATGACACTGACACCGATGTGGCGGAGCAGGTCGACGTGGCTGCAGATCACCCGGATCTCACGGAGAAGATCACGGTCTACCTCGATGGTGCACGCTGGCCTAACCCGAACTGGGAGCCGAAACCAGGCAGGCGGTAGCCCGTTTGAGGAGAGTGGTTGCCCTGCCCAGTCGCTGGCTCCGGGCTATGCTTGATGGGTTTGTTTCTCGTCATCAAGGAGTGGCGTCATGCGTTGGAATCCGTCGGTTTTCCTCCTGCTGATTGGCCTCTGGAGCTTCGCGGCTGACCGCGGCCTGGCATGGGCTGACGAGTTCGATGTGGCTGAGCTGCAGGCGGAGATCCGCGAAACGATCGACCGGGTTCGGCCAGCCGCCGTCTGGATCACCGGACGCGGGAGCAGTTTCAGCGGGGTGATTGTCAGCACCGAAGGGCAAGTGCTCTCGGTCGCTCATGCGGTTGAGCCCGGGGCACGCTATCGCGTGAACCTGCCCGACGGGCGGCAGCTTCGTGGTGTGGGGAAGGGAGCGAATCCGCGGTCCGACGCAGCGTTGATTCAAATCACCGACCCGCCCGACGATCTGCCCTTCGTGCCGATGGGTGATTCATCGTCCCTGGTGACCAATCAGCCCTGTATCGGGCTGAGCTATCCCGGCGGCCAGAAGGTCGGTGGCGAGCCAGTCGTGCGGTTTGGGCATGTGGTGCGAAACGGTCGCCGCGGGATGCTGCAGTCGTCGGTGTTAATGGAGCCTGGCGACTCCGGCGGTCCACTCGTTGATCTCAATGGCTGTGTGGTGGGCATTCACTCACGGATCGGCGTATCGATGGACCGCAACTTCGAGGTGCCAGTCGATGTCTTTCGACGCTACTGGAACGAGCTGAACTACGAGCGGGTTTTCATGCACTCCGGCCCGCCGATGCCTGAGCTTGGTGTGCGGCTTAAGGGCCCGCGACGTGACGAGGAGGCTGTCGAAGAAGACACCCCGCAGGGGCTCGCTGTTGAGGATGTCGTCGATGGTGGCATGGCGGCGAAGGCAGGTATTCAAGATGGCGATCGTCTGCTTGCCTTGTTCGGTCGTGCGTTGGTGGGTCCGCGGGATCTCCATGAGGCTCTGGTGGCTGCCCGGGATGAGGGAGCCGAGACTGTTACGGCGACCGTGCTGCGGGATGACGAAGAACGTGACCTTGAGATCCTCTTTGATGTGGATCGAGAGGCTGCCCCTGAGGTTGCCTTGCCGGCGAGCGACCTTCCCGAGGTGCCCGAGCCGCAGGGGTACGCCGAGCTCGCCCGTCTCCCCAGTCAGTTTGCGGAGTTTGAGGCAGCCCTCGACGACGCCTGCGTGGTGATCACCAGTCGGTTTGATGAGGAAGCCACTCGCAGGATTGTCGGCACGCGGGTGCTCGGCACACCCTGGATCCTGAGCAAGAGCACCGAGGTCGGCGAGCAGCCGGAAGTCACCGTCGATGGCGACGTGGTGTCGCTGGAAGTGATCGCACGAAATGCCGACAACGACCTTGTGTTATTGCGGTCGCCGATGGTCAATGAACTCGGTATTGACCTGGAGCAGGCCGACCTCGGGCAGGCGGGGAGCGACCTGACAACGGGGACGTTTGTGCTCAGTCCGGATGCCGACGGCGATGGGCTCGTCAGCGTGGTGGGGAGCCCCGCGTTTCGATCTGACAAATGGCAAAGCCGGGGCTTTCTCGGCGTGATGCCCGGCACCTACGGCAACAACGAGGGAGCTGTCCTCAATCACGTCTCTGATGATGGGGCAGCGATGCGTGCCGGACTTCTGGTGGGCGACATCATCACGAAACTCAACGACACGATAATTCGCACGCAGAACGATCTGCGAAGTTTCCTGGCAGAGGCCGATCCGAATGCGGTCATTCAGGCGACGTTGCGGCGGGAGGAGGATGAGCTGATCAAGCCCGTCGTGCTCGGGAGTGTGCCTGTCATGTCGAGCCATGCGGCAGACCAGATCGCTAAGAGTGGACGCCGAGACGGGTTTGCAGAAGTGGTGCCACACGACGCAGACCTCAAGCCCGAGGAGTGCGGCGGGCCGTTGTTTACCCTGCAGGGTGAGTTCCTGGGGCTGAACATCGCTCGGCACAGCCGCGTGCGGAGTTACCTGCTGCCAGCTGACGTGGTGAAGGATTTTCTTGAGTCGTCCACCGAATCGCAGACGCCATAGCATGCCTGTCGGCTTCGGACTGGGGAGCGGAGGTGCCCAATCCCGCCTGAGAGGCGGAGGTGCCTGTGGCGCGGAGGCCCTAGCGGTTGGGCAGTCGCAGCGTGGCCATCACGGGAATGTGGTCTGAGAGCATCTCGGTCGTGTCGTCGCGGAGGATCAGGGCGCGACTCACCGTCTCTTTGAGATTCGGTGATACGAAGATGTAGTCGAGCCGACGATCCGTGCCGTGGTCCTCGTCAGCGACGAGCGGCGTGGGAAAGGTGCCGACAAACGGCCTGTCGCCGCGATGATCGGCAACGATGTCGACGAAGCCCTGGGCGAGGATCGCTTCCACGCCACCGTAGTCGAGTCGACCATTGTTGAGGTTGCGGGCCTGTGGGTTCTTCGCATCGAGCCTGGTGAAGAAGGGTTCGAGCAGAGGATCTGCATCGTAGGTCGGCTTGTCGATTGGAGAGAACCCGTTGAAGTCGCCTGCCAGCACGATTTTGGGAGTGAGCTGTCCCTCCAAGGCTGGCAGGGCGGCGATCTCGTCTGCGAGCAGGCCGGCCTCGGTGATGCGGTGGGCGTAGTTGGAGGGATGGAAGTGGATAACGAATAGCCAGATGCCAGCGATGCGACACCGCAAGAGTCCATGGTGGAACCCCTCGCGAACCCGCCTGACATCTTCGATCGGCAGCCGTGAGGTGATTCCGGTCGGAAAGCCGTCTTCTTTCAGTAGCGCGGAGTGGGGATGGCCCCAGGAGGCGGCATCCGCGGCGAGCTTTTCAGGTGTGTAGCCGTTGAGCTCCTGAAGGCAGACCACGTCAGGGGCCTGCGACGACATCCATGCCCGCCATTCGCGATACCGCGGCTCAGGCTTTTTGGTAAAGCCATACCAGACGTTGTGGGTGATCAGCGTGAGCTCTTTGGAGTCGTCCTCCACGGCTGTCACTGGTGTGGACAACGCGGCAACACAGAACGCGACCGAGACGCAGGCGATGAGGCGGCGAACGCACGTGGAGCTGGTGGTTTTCATGCCGGTGAGCCTACGGCCGCCCAACAGATGCCTGCAAGCGGCGGGAGGGATTGCCTTCTCAACTGCAGACCGCAGTTGGCTGCTGTTGAGCTGCGGCGTGAAAGCTGCGAGGGGCTGTGTATCGACGCGGCCCATCTGTGCGGTCAGCGTCACTCAGCTGCGGCCGTGTTGTCTGTTGTGGCCGTGTCGTCTTCAGCAGGTGGTGCCGGGATGACGGTGAGCCAGGCCTCGGTGAGCCGGCCGTTGCCAAACACCACCGGTTCGAGCGTGTCGCTGCCGGCGACCCGTCGCCCGATCCGCAGCGGACCGCTCGCCGGAGCGGTGGCTGTGAGCGTGAGGGATACCTTCTTGGCAGCGTCTCCTTCGTTTGGTGAGCTGACCACCTCCGCCATGACGCCTTTCGGAGCTGCGGTCAGGACGAACTCGACGGTTTCGGAAAACCCAAACTGCCTGGCGACACCGATGTCGATGGCGAGAGGCTCGCCCACCGTGGCGGTGAACTGGTCAGCTCCAATGCTCGCCGCGACCGCTGGCGTTTCAGGCTCGACTGTCAGCCGATAGAGGTGGCCTGGGCCAAAGCGACCGCGGCGATCGCGGACTTCAAAGGTGTAGGTGCCATCTTCCGGCGGTGTCCAGGAGAAGCGGGCGTCGCGTTCCTGCTTGCTGCTCAATGATGTGCCGGCAGCATCACGGATCGACAGCAGCGGGTCTGCCTCGAAGCCGATCGACTGCGACTGAAGGTGCACCTGCAGTTTCTGCCCTTTGCTCACGTTCACCTGATACGACTCGGTGGCATCAGCCTGCTGAAACCATCCGCTGGCGACAAAGGGCACCTCGGCGTGGCGTGCCTGCTGGGAGGCGGCCTGTGGGGCGAGGCTGCTGGGCACAAAGGGGATCTCCACCGCTCCCGCCACATCTGGAAAGCTGAGCCACGCCGATCTCTCTGCCGATTCTGGGGCAGGCGGCGGCATCACCCTCGGCTCCGGAGGCTCAGGCAGGTTGGCGCCTGTTGGCAACAGCGCTGTCTCCGAGTCGCTGGCAGCGACCGTGGGCAGAGAGCCGGTGAGGAATCCGGATGTCGTCAGCGTCAGGCGGTAGAGCGAGTCGGCGCTGCCGGAGAGGCCGATCGTGGAGTTTGGCTGCGAGGGAAACGCGTACACCCGCACCACATAATCTCCATCGCGGGTGATGGTGTGCACGATCCGCGGATCAAGGCCAACGGCGTCGAGGTTGCGAGCCACATAGCCACCGCTGAGTTCCACCAGTTCAAGCACCGCGTCGATCGGTGAGCCGAGCTGCTCGTTGGCAACAACCGCAGCGACGAGGGTTTCTCCTGCTTGAAGTTGGAGTCGATAGCCATCGACATCGCCAGACTTTTCCAGCACTCCATTGATCGTGATCGGCAGGCCGTCGAGGGCGGTCGCCTCGTCACGACGATTGTTGGGTTCGGCTTCGACGATCTCTGGGATCATGCCCACGATAAATGGCCTGATGGCCGTGGCACCGGAGGCGTCAGTGAACCGCACGCGGTGGAGGCCCACAGCGCCGTCAGCGGGGATTGTCACCGCAAACGTGCCGGAGGCTTCCTGCGGCTCCCAGCGGAGCTGGTCGCGATCGGTCCAGACAGAAACGGGCCAGTTGGGAAACTCGCCGGTGGCGGTGACGGTGACGCTGGTGCCTGCCTGGCCGCCGGCTGGCGTGAGCCGGGTGAGGGCGATCGGCTTGGCATCCTCCGCCTCGACGGTGGACGCGACCGCGACCGCTGCGGCACCGATCACCAGCAGGCACACCCTGTGGCATCTGCTCAAGAGACGATCTCGCTGCATCAGCCCATCAGCTCATCGATCGGAGTGGGATCTGACACCAGGAACGTAGGGCGGTTGGCAGGAGTGATGTAGTGCTTGCCTGGATCGATACCAAGTTTGGTGTAGACCGTTGAGACAAAGTTCTCAGGTGAGAGTCGTCGTTCGCTCGGGGCATGGCCGAGTCGATCCGTTGCGCCGATCACCTGGCCGCCTGGCGTGCCCCCGCCAGCAAACAGGATCGACATGGCCCCTGACCAATGGTCGCGCCCCACGGTCGTCTGCCCGGAGAGAGTAGAGAGCTTTGGCGTGCGGCCAAACTCGCCCAGGGCCAGCACCATCGTGTTCTCCAGCAGGCCCCGGTCGTCGAGGTCATTGATCAAGGCCGCGACCGACGAGTCCCAGCCGGGGAGTCGTTTCCGCAGAGCACCGAAGAGATTGGAGTGATGGTCCCATCCACCGTCGTTGATTGTGATAAAGGGCACGCCCGCTTCCACCAGCCGTCTGGCTAACAGCAGCCGCTGGCCAAACGGGTTGCGGCCGTAGGCGTCGCGAACTTCCCCCGGCTCACGTTCGATCTGAAAGGCTGCCTGAGCCTCGGGGGTGGTGACGAGCTGGTAGCCCTGGGCGTAGTAGTCGTCGAGCGCGGTGACTGGGTCGGCGGCGGCCGGATCATCGAAGCGTGGCAGCCGATCGACAGCGGCTCGCAGGTCGCGACGGTCGAGAAACCGTGGCTCCTCAAGGCCACGCGGAAGGGCGAGGTCGCGGATCCGGAAGTTCTCTGAGTTCGGGTCGTCAGAGACGACAAACGGCGCGTGCGTGGCGCCCAAGAAGTTGGGGCCACCTGAGCGGGTCATGCTCGGGAGCGAGAAATATCGCGGCAGGCTGTGAGGGGCCGTCCGCTCCACCGACGCCACACTGCCCATGCTCGGATGGAAGCTGACGAACGCGCCGCAGCCGACCGGGATCCGCGGCGGGGCCCCGGTCATCATGTAGTGGTTGCCCGCTCCATGGTTGCCCTGGTTGTGCGACACACTCCGGATCACGGCAAACTTATCGGCGATGGCTGCGAGCTTGGTCATATGCTCGCTGAACTGCACCCCTGGGATCGCGGTGTCGATCGGCCCAAACTCGCCACGGATTTCCGTGGGGGCGTCGGGCTTGGGATCAAACATCTCAATGTGGGTGGGGCCGCCATCCATCCAGATCAGGATGCAGGCCGACGGCTTCTTGTCGCTGCTTATGGCAGACGACGCCTGAGAGAGGTTTGTGAGGCCAAAGAAACTTCCGCCAGCGAGCCCACCAACACCGAATCGCAGCATGCTGCGACGGTCGAAGAGCGCCCGCCGTACCGGGGCGAGCGCCGGGTGGGCCAGTTCGCGATCTATTTCACAGCGATGTTCTTCGTGCGGCGTTGCCATCGACGACCTCCCTTAAGACTGTCGACAGTTTACCCTCGGGCCGCCCAGTCTGTCCCGATGGATTTTTCGCGTCTGAGAGAAAACGGGCCCCGTGTGGAAGCGAGCCGCCGTTAGGGGGCGAGGCGTTCGATCCTCCAGTGGTCGCCGTCCCTGCGGTAGCAGAGTCGGTCATGGAGTCGGCTGGGGCGGCCCTGCCAGAACTCGATGCGGTCGGGAACAAGTCGAAACCCCCCCCAGTGCGCTGGCCGCGGGATGGCGGTGTCGTCTGGATGCTGGGCTCGAAAGTCAGCGAAGAGCTGCTCCAGGGCCTCACGGCCAGCGATCACGCGGCTCTGTGGCGAACTCCAGGCGCCGATGCGAGAGCCGCTTGGACGGCTGGAGAAGTAGGCGTCTGACTCTTCGGCTGTTGTCTTGTCGACTCGCCCCTCGATCCGTACCTGCCGTTCCTGCTCGACCCAGTGGAAGGTCAGCGCGGCCTGCGGATTGGCGGTGAGTTCGCGGCCTTTGTGGCTCTCGTAGTTGGTGAAGAAACAGAAACCACGCGGGTCGAAGCCACGCAGCAGCACGATCCGAGCCGAGGGCCTGCCCTCAGGGGTGGCCGTGGAAAGGGTCATCGCCTCCGGCTCAGGCACATCGGCGGCCACAGCAGCGTCATACCAGAGGGCAAACTGCGAGACCGGGTCGCTGGCGACGCTGGCCTCATCGAGGGAGCCCTGCTCGTATTCCTTGCGGGCGTGGGTCGATCGGTGTTGCATGAGGGGCTCCAGGAGTGGCCGATGGCTCTCGCGGGCAAAGCGAAAGCCCTAGTCACCGTAGACAAACTCGGGGGTGTTGAGCAGGGCCCAGAGGATGTCTTCGCTGGCAGACCGCCGGGTGGCCCCTTCTCGCGAGAACTCCGGCAGGACTGCCTGCTTTTCTTCAGCGGAGGGGTGCCGGGCGTAGGTCGTCAGGTAGAGCTCGTCGATGATCTCTTCAGGCGGCAGGTCGCTGGCTGCAAGCGCTGCGGCGCGGCCGGTATCGTCGGTGACCTTCTTGTGGACATGTCCACTGTTCATCAGATGCAACGCCTGCACGACCGTGGCATCCCCGATCCGTTCGCAGGGCGGATCCTGATTCGGGTCGGGCCGTCCGAAGACGTCGAGAAAGGTCGAGCCCACGCGGTGGGTCCAGATCTGAACGGCCCGTGTGCCCGGCGGCGTGCCGGGATAGTCGGTGCTGACTCCCGTCACATCGTCAATCGCGTCTGCGACGAGTTCGGCCCGCAGACGGCGACGATAGTGGCGGGAGAAGTTGCGATGGTCACCGGCGTTTGTGGCGTTGGGCATTGAGGAGAGACTGTAGAGATGGCTCTTCATGATCAGGGCCATCAGCTGCTTCTGGTCAAAGCCACTGTCACGAAAGAAGTCTGCCAGAGCAGTGAGCAATGCGGGATTGCTCGGCGGGTTTGTGGCGCGGAAGTCATCGACTGGGTCGACGATGCCGATGCCGAAGAGCTCGGCCCAGATGCGGTTGGCACCTGCGGCGGCAAAGGTCGGGTTGTCTGGCGTGGTCAGCCACTCGATCAGCTGCTGCCTTGGGTCGACGCCTGCTGCCGGCTGTTGAAGATCCTCAGAGGCCTCGATTCCCAACGGCTTCGGTGCCAACGCCTCACCGGAGAGTGGATGGGTGACGGTGCCCGCGTCTTTGATCACGACCAGTTCTTCACCACCGGAGATTGGAGGTGAGAGCCCAGTGCCGGAGTAGCCGACGCGGGAGAAGTAGGCGGCGAGCCCGTAGAAGTCACCTTGGCCGTAGACCTCAAACGGATGCTGGTGGCACTTTGCACACTCCACACGGACGCCCAGGAACAGCTGGCTGGCCATCGTCACGATCTCGTCGGGCGAGCGGCGATCGCGGTAGATGACGGTCGCTCCGTTTCGCCAGACACTGCCTTCGGCGGTCAGCAGTTCGGCGACAAACTGGTCGTAGGGGAGATTGGTGGCAAAGGCGTCGCGGAGAAAGGTGTCGAGCGCGAGCGTTGGCTTGATGCCCACCCGGTAGGGATTAGGCCTCAGCAGGTCGGCCCACAGGTTTGCCTGACGGTCTGCATACTCAGGCCTCGCCAGCAGGGCATCGATCAGCCGCTGCCGCTTGTCTGGTGTTGTATCGGCGAGAAACGCTCGTGCCTCGTCCGCAGTGGGCAGGCGACCGATGCAATCGAGGCTCGCCCGCCGCAGGAAGGTGGCGTCGTCGACCGGATCACTCGGAAGCACGTTGAGCTCACGAAGTTTTTCCCAGGCGAGTTCGTCAATCAGGTTGTTGACTGGAAGCCGATCCCAGGCGTCTGGCTCGATCGCACCTGGCCTGGGCACGATCGTGTTCCAGGTAGCGATCTGGCCCATGAAGCGGGCCATGATGCTTGCCTCGCCAGGGAGCTTGCCGGCAGTGAGCAGCCCGTCGGGCTTCACGTTGACGACCACAGGCTCGTTGGAGGAGAAGGCGGTGATGGCGGTCACATCGCGGGCGGAGCCGTCAGAGTCGTGGGCAATCACGCGGATCTGCAGCTCTTCACCGGCCGCAAGGGAACGGGGCTCTGGGCTGATCGTGAGATGCGAGAGCGTTGGCTCATCGGGCTCGGCTCGGCGGCAGCCTTGGGCAATCCAGCGACGGAGCACTTCGGCGTCGGGGCCTGCCGGCTCGAGACGAATGCCGCCGCCATGAGGAACAGCCGCTGTGCCCTTGGTAATCAGCAGGCTTTCATCAGGAGCGGCAAAAGAGACGCGACGGCCGCGGGCGTTGGCGGTGATCGCGAAGTAGTCACTGTCGGCATCGAAGCCAAACAGTGAAAGCGCAAAGCCGTTCTGCCCACCCGACTTGCCGTGGCAGGCCCCCATGTTGCAGCCACGCGCGGTGAGAATCGGCATCACGTCGCGGTCAAAACTTGGCCGCTCGGGCAGCGGAGTGATAGCGACGGCCGCATCGAGTGGCTGTTCGGTTGTCGCAGCTGCAGCGTCTGTGGGCGTCTCGGTCTCATCGGGCTCGTCAGCCTTTTCTTCGTTGGAGGCATTGTCTTCCTCGTCGTCGTCCTCGTCTGCGGACACAAACACAAACGCGGCCCGTCGTGGGGGCGGCATCGGTGAGTCCGCTCCACGCACGCTCCTCCAGACAATCTCGTTGAGGAGCAGATCGTCGGCTGCGTCTTCGCGGGAGAAGTCCATCGCGAGCGAAGCGGCTGCCCCCCAGTCGGTATCCGCATTAAGGTTGTCCAGAGGCACTTCGGCGGGACGGCAGGCAAACGGCCTGGCGTCGGGCTCGCGGCTGAAACAGTCGAACATCGGCATCGCCGTCGCGTCGAACGGCGACATCGGATCAAGGCCCAGAATCAGCTCCATCGTTCGGAGCATCGAACTGGTGGAGTAGAGCGTGGAATCGACCACGCCACGGCGGGCATAGGGGCTGGCCACCATGGCCACGGTGCGGTGGGCGTCGATGTGGTCGGAACCGTTCTGGGCATCGTCCTGGACGATGAAGATCGCCGTGGTTGGCCAGAAGGCCGACCGGCTGACTGCCTCGACGATTCTGCCGAGGGCCAGATCGTTTTCCGCCATGAAACTCGTGGGCGTGAGCGAGCCGGGCTTGGTGCCGCTGGTGTGGTCGTTGGGTAGTCGCACGATCTGCAGCCGAGGCATCTCGCCTTCCCGCTCAAACCGTTCCAGCTCCTCAATGAAGCGGTCCGCCCTATCCAGGTCGGAATACTCCATGTCAAAGCTCCGGAAGAAGGGATCGAAGCGGCCCTCAAGGGCAGGGGTTTTGGCCTTTCCCGGATCGCCGGGCTTGGCCGCGTTGGCGACCCATTCGCCGTAGCTCCGCACGCTCACGTCCGCGGCAATCGCCCGGTCCCAGATGTAGCCGCCGGCAGGACGAGCTGCGAGGAAGCCGCCTTCACTCGGATAGGGAAACTTCTTGCTGTGGCCATAGCTCAACGGCCACTGCTTTTCGACGAAGTCTGTGGCAAAGGCTCCCATGCTCCACTCATGGCCGTCAGCGCTGACTTCACTCTCGACGTAGAAGTTGTCGAGCAGCACAAACTCGCGAGCGAGGGCGTGATGGTTGGGCGTGACCTTCTCGGGAAACAGGCAGAGCGTCGGATCGCCACGGCCCTCAGGCATATCGCCAAACACCTGGTCGTAGGTACGGTTTTCCTTGACGACGTAGATCACATGGGTGATCGGGCTGGTGTCCGCCTTGGAACGCGGAATCGGGTGGCCCTCGAGGTTGGCGAGGGTCTCATCGCTGGGAGGCTGGGGCATGCAGGCGTAGGCAGCGGCTGTCCAAGCAGCCATCTGCTCCGCAAACGCGTTTTCGCTCGTGGGCAGGTCGATGAAGCTGACCGTGCCATCAAAGAGCCGGCCGATGTAGTCCGGGGTGGGGACGCCAGCGATGCCTGGACGCGGCCCATTCCGATTGGAGTCGGAGATGATGCCCTTGCCATTGGCGACCAGCAGCCGCGACTCATCCGTCGAGAGTCGAACACTCGTGGGATACCAGCCGACTGGAATGAATCCGAGGCTCCGCGAGCGGCCTGGCTCCTCGACATCAAACACGGCGACAGCATTGATCGTAGCGTTGGCCACGTAGAGCAGGCCGTCGCTGGAGAGGGCGAGCGAGTTTGGAGTGTTGCCAGGCAGGGCGTCTGGCGTCAGGTTGGCGACGAGCGTCTCGCTGATCGTGCCTCTGGACGGATCGAGTGCCGACACGCTGTTGCGGTTGGCATTGGCCACGAACAGCCGCGAGCCGTCTGGCGAGAGCAGCATTTCATTCGGATGGTCTTCGACGCGCCAGCGAGCGACTTCTTCAAACCGCTCTAGGTCGATCACCGCCACCGCAGCCTGTGACCAGAGGGACACGTAGAGTCGACCGCGTGGCTCGTCGAGCACGCAGGCGTAGGGGAAGGGCAGGGTGGGGTCGGTGTCTTCAAGGAGCTGGTCGGCCCGCTTGGTCAGCGAGCGTTCCCCTGTGCCTTCGTCACCTGGAGTTGGTGGTGCATCGGAGGTGGAGGGCGGGTCAGCTGTGGCGGGGGCAGCGGCAGCCGCAGACGAGGGGGTCGTCGCAAGCGAGAGCTCCCGGATCACGGGCTCACCTCCGGAGCGATCCACGTGAGAAACACTCTGCCCCCACAGGTTGGCAACGAACAGCTGATGCCCGTCGCTGCTGACGGCGATGCCCGCCGGAATGCCCCGCTCCTGTGGCGGTCGCAGCGGAAACACGTCTGCGGGAATCAGCACGCCCCGCTCGAAGCGAAACTCACGAACCACCTCGTCGCTACTGCCCGAACAGAGGAGCCGCTCGCCGTTGGCATGAAACGTGACCCCGTAGAACGCCTCGCCCACAGCCAGTCGGCTGACAATGCTTCGCTTCGCGATATCAAGGACGATCAGCTCGTGCTGGCCGTAGCCACAGTGGAGCGCCACCGCATGCTCGCCGCCGGGATGGATGGCGATGTTGACCGGGAAGTCGCCGACTGTGAGCTGGCGTCCGACCGGCCGCAGCGACCACTGGTTTGGCAGGACCACCGAGCCGTCCGCCTGCGGACCGGGCGTGCGGGCAGGGTCTGCTGCAGCCACGGTCGAAGAGACATGCGTCGTCAGCCCTATGACCAGCAGGCTCAGGAGAAAACTGTCCCTCATCACGCCGGGGATGTGCCACACCGCGTATCGCTTCGAAGTCCTGCAGTCCGTCATTCTTCGCGGCTCCTGATCTCCGGCAAAACTGATTGCTCACTGGACCCTCAGGATACCCTCAGTCGCGGAACCGCTGGCGACCGAAGGCGTCGCAGACATGCCTGCTGTGCCCCGGCTGCGGCCGTGAGGCTTTTCGATCGCTCAGGGAAGGCCTATTCTGAGGCCTTGATCCGAGTTTCCCGCTGCGAGAAAAACCGAAAAAACATGAGCCAACCCACGAGTATCACAGTCGCTAAGGGCGACGGTATCGGCCCCGAAATCATGGACGCCACCCTTCACATTCTGAAGGAGGCGGGCGCCGCTCTCGACATCGAGGAGATCTCGATCGGTGAGCAGGAGTATCTCAAGGGCAACTCGGCGGGCATCGCCAAGGAATCCTTCGACTCGATTCTGCGGACCAAGGTGTTTCTCAAGGCTCCGATCACCACACCACAGGGTGGTGGCTACAAGAGCCTCAACGTGACCACCCGCAAGGCGCTCGGCCTGTATGCGAATGTGCGCCCGTGCGTGTCGTACCACCCATTTGTGAAGACGAAGCATCCGGTGATGGATGTAGTCATCGTCCGCGAGAATGAGGAAGACCTCTACGCTGGCATCGAGCACCAGCAGACGGTTGATGTGACGCAGTGCCTGAAGCTGATCACGCGCCAGGGCACCGAGCGGATTGTTCGGTACGCGTTTGAATACGCGCGGGCCAACAACCGCAAGAAGGTGACCTGCTTCACCAAAGACAACATCATGAAGATCACCGACGGCCTGTTCCACAGGATCTTCGAGGAGATCGCCGGCGAGTACACCGACATCGAGAACGAACACTGGATCGTTGA
>JADHNY010000186.1 GCA_016779265.1 Pirellulales bacterium
TGGCCCGCGAGCGGCTCGCGGCGGTGCAGGTCGACCTTGCCGCGTTCTTCGCAAGTGAACCGGCACAGGAAGAGGGGCCGATGCCCGTGCTGCGAGCGGTGGCCCCCGTGCTGCGAGCGGTGGCAAATGGGCAACTGCTTGCAGCGGAACCGGCTGCCGATGACTCCGTCCCAGATGCAGCTCGCGACGACCCTGCGAGGATGCCAGCCGGTGAGCCGACGTGGGTCGAAGGGCCTTCGGCAACAGGCGTGGCCCTTGCTGGCAATGAGGCGTCGCATGTCGATCTTGGCCAGCGGTTTGCCGTTCACCCGGAGCAGCCCGCGAGCTGGACCTTGTGGGCCCGGGTGGCGAAGCCCGGCGCGTTGCTCAGTCGCATGGATGACGGCGCAGCCTACCGAGGCTTTGACACGATCCTGCTGGAAGACATGCGGCTGAAGGTGCATCTGATTTCGGCCTGGCCGGCCGATGCGATTGCGGTCACGAGCACGCTGCCGGTGCCGAAGGATGCCTGGTTTCATCTGGCGGTCTCGTACGACGGCTCGCGGAAGGCCGAAGGCGTGAAACTCTGGCTCGACGGTGTGCCGCTGGAAACCAACCTCGAACAGAACAGCCTGCAAGGCGACACAGATACAGCCGAGCCGCTGCGGCTTGGTCGTCGCTCGTCTGGGCTGTTTCTCTCCGGCTCGCTGGCCGATGTGAAGTTCTTTGAGTCCCCGCTGGATGACCGGCTCGTCGAGACGCTTCGCAAACGCGATCTGCGGCAGCAGGTGGCGAGTCTCACTGTCGACACGGCGTCCCTGCCGGAAGCGACGGCGACTTATCTGCGAAGCAGCTTCTCGCAGGAGGCTCAGCAGGCGGTGAAGCAGCTGCAAAAGCAGCGTGATCAGGCTGCCGGATCGGTGCAGACCACGATGGTGATGCGGGATCGAGACGACTACCGGCCGACCCACCTGCTGCGACGGGGGCAGTACGACCAGCCTGAGATGTCGGAAGAACTCTGGCCTGAAATACCGGCACTGTTCGGTTCACTCGACGACCTACCGAAGAACCGACTCGGCCTGGCCACGTGGCTCGTGCAGCCGGAGCAGCCGCTTGTGCCGCGGGTGATGGTCAATCGCCTCTGGCAGCAGATGTTTGGCGTGGGGCTGGTGGCGACGAGCGACAACTTTGGTGTGCAGGGAGAACCGCCGACCCATCCTGCCCTGCTCGACTGGCTGGCGGTGCGATTTGTGGAGAGCGGCTGGGACATCAAGGCTGTCCTCAAAGAGATCGCACTCTCCAAAACCTACCGGCAGTCGGCGGCCTGCTCGGAAGACCTCCAGCAGCGCGACCCCGACAACCGGCTGCTGGCACGCGGCCCTCGTCGTCGGCTGACCGCAGAGATGGTGCGAGACAATGCCTTGGCCGTCTCCGGCCTGCTCCACGAGCGGCTCGGCGGCCCGCCGGTGAAGCCGTACCAGCCGGCCGGTCTCTGGGATGATCTCGCTGGTGGGGCAAATGGTGGACCGTATGTGGTGGCTGAGGGAGACGATCTCTATCGCCGCAGCCTCTATACCTTCCGCAAGCGAACCGTCTCGCATCCCACGCTGAGCACGTTTGATGCGCCGAGTTGGGAGCTCTGCCAGGCGAAGCGGGGCACCACCAACACGCCGCTGCAGGCGCTCGCGCTGCTCAACGACACCACCTACGCCGAGGCTGCGGCCCATCTGGCGGTGCGGATGCAGGCATCGGCTGCGGGAGCCACCGAGCAAGGCGTGCAGGCAGGATTCCTGTGGGCCACGTCGCGGGAGCCGACTGCCGAGGAATGCCAGGCCCTGCTGGCGAGCTACGACCACTACCTTGGCTACTACCGTGCCCATCCAACGGATGCGGAGGCCGTGCTCGGTCATGGAGGGTCACCGATTCCTGCTGACCAGCGTTCCGCAGAACTCGCAGCCTATGCAGCGGTAGCCACGGTGATCCTCAACCTGGATGAAACGATCAGCCACTGAGCCCCGCTGCGTCGCCTGCCCTCACTTTCACGAGACCGACGATGACCTGTGATCCCTCGCTTCACGCCTTGCCCGCAAACCGGCGGACGTTCCTCGGCACCGCTGGGCTCGGGCTTGGCAGCATGGCCCTGGCGTCACTGGCTCGTGACAGCCAGGCTGCGACCGCAGCCAGTGGCGGAGTGCCGGGGCTGCCCCACTTTCCGCCGCGGGCAAAGCGGGTGATCTACCTCTTTCAGTCCGGAGCGCCCTCGCAGTTTGAGAGCTTTGACTACAAGCCGAAGCTCGACGAGCTGCACAAGACGGAACTGCCCGACAGCATCCGCATGGGGCAGCGGCTCACCGGCATGACTTCTGGTCAGTCGAGTTTTCCGGTCGCCCGTTCAACGTTTGCCTTCCAGCAGCATGGCGACGGTGGGACCTGGGTGAGCGAACTGTTTCCACACATCGCCTCACAGGCCAACGAGATGTGTGTGATCCGCTCGATGCATACCGAAGCAATTAATCATGATCCGGCGATCACCTTTTTTCAGACCGGCAGTCAGCTCGCTGGCCGGCCGAGCATGGGAGCCTGGATCGCTTACGGCCTCGGCAGTCTCAATGACAATCTGCCGTCGTTTCTGGTGATGGTCTCACGTGGCACCGGCCGGGCTGCTGGCCAACCGCTCTACGACCGGCTGTGGGGCAGCGGTCCCCTGCCATCCCGCTACCAGGGTGTGAAGCTGCGTGCCTCGGCGGAGCCGATCCTCTATCTGGCCAACCCCGCCGGCTGTCCGCCCGAGGTTCGCCGGCGAATGCTCGACGACCTGCAGACGCTCAACCGTCGGGCCTATCAGCGGCTACACGATGAGGAGATCTCCAGCCGTATCGAACAGTACGAACTTGCCTTCCGTATGCAGGCGGCCGTCCCTGATCTGATGGATCTCTCCGATGAGCCCGAGCATGTGCTCGAGATGTATGGTCCGGAGGTTCACAAGCCGGGCACCTACGCCCGCAACTGTCTGCTCGCCCGTCGCCTCGCTGAACGAGACGTGCGGTTTGTGCAGCTCTATCACATGGGCTGGGACCAGCACAACAACCTGCCCGACCACATGTCGAAGCAGGCCAAGGATGTTGATCAGCCTTCCGCCGCATTGATCGCCGATCTCAAACAACGCGGCCTGCTCGATGACACGCTGGTGATCTGGGGGGGCGAGTTTGGTCGCACGGTGTATTGCCAAGGAGCGCTGACCGAAGAGACCTACGGCCGCGACCATCATCCGCGTTGCTTCTCGATTTTCCTCGCGGGCGGCGGCATCCAAGGGGGCATGACCTACGGCACCACCGACGACTACGGGTACAACATCGTTGACGGTCCGGTGCATGTGAACGATCTGCACGCGACCATCCTGCACTGCCTGGGCATCAACCACCAGCGACTGACAACACCGTTTCAGGGGCTCGACCTGCGGCTCAGCGGCGTCGAGCAACGACGCGTGGTCGAGGAGATCCTCCGCAGCTGAGTGTGTTACGCTTCCTCCGGCGTGGACCGATCGGACATGCCACCGGGATGGTGACGACCATGTTAGGGAAGCCTGCATGAACACCGACGATGTTGCGAACGAAGGCGACGACGACGCTGACGATGAGTTGCTGCGGAGCTTTGATCGTGAACTGAAGGCACTCCGCGAGGCTGACTATGGCCGGTTGAGCGGGAGTGACCCGGCACAGTCCCCGTCTGCTTCTCCGACTGCCTCTGCGTCCACTGCGTCAGCGTCGAATCCTGCAGCGCCCACCTCGGCGGTCAACTCTGGAGCGGGTGTTGCTGAAGCGGCTGCCTCTGGGCCAGCTGGCACGTCTGGCAGCGTCGCTGATCCGCAATCTGCTGAGGCGTCTCCGGGAACGCCTGCTCCCGGTGTCGGGCAGCGGCTGGCCTCGATCGATGCCTACCGCGGCTTTGTGATGCTGTTGATGATGGCGGAAGTGCTGCACTTCAGCCGCGTCAGCGAGATGCTGGCAGACTGCTCTGTGATGAAGCTGCTCGCCTATCACCAGACCCATGTGGCCTGGCGGGGCTGCTCCCTGCACGATCTGATTCAGCCGTCATTTAGTTTTCTCGTCGGTGTGAGTGCGTTTCTGTCACTGCAGCATCGTCGCAGTCGAGGCGATTCCACGGCGTGGATGCTGCTGCATGCCGCCTGGCGTGCTGTGCTCCTGACCGTGCTTGGCATCTGGCTGCGGTCACTCGGTCGCGATCAGGCCAACTACACTTTTGAAGACACGCTGACCCAGATCGGCCTCGGCTACCTGCCGCTGTTTCTGATTTCGCTCTGCCCCAAGAAGGTCTGGTGGGTCAGCCTCTTGCTGATTCTTGTGGTGACATGGGGAGCCTTTGCCGCTTTCCCAGCGCCGAATGCGGACTTTGACTATCAGGCCGTGGGCGTGGGCCCTGAGTGGAGCGAGCATGGTGAAGGGTTGGCGGCACACTGGAATAAGAACTCCAATCTCGCCTGGAAGTTCGACACCTGGTTTCTCAATCAGTTCCCGAGAGCTGAACCGTTTCTCTACAACAGCGGTGGCTATGCGACGCTGAGCTTTATTCCCACGCTGGCGACGTCACTGCTGGGACTGATCGCCGGCGGCTGGCTGCTCTCCAGCTGGGGCAGCCTTCGCAAACTCGCGACGCTCGTGGCTGCGGGTGGTCTGTCGCTGGTGGCCGGGCTCGCCCTCGACCACTTTGGTATCTGTCCAAGCGTCAAACGCATCTGGACGCCTTCCTGGGTGCTCGTCAGTGGCGGCTGGTGTTTCCTGCTGCTCGCGGGGTTCTACCTGCTCAACGATCTGATCCGTCTGGCTCCCATCTCCTACCCCCTGCGGGTGATCGGGATGAACTCGATTGCGGCCTACATGATCAGCCATCTGATCGAAGGCTTCCTGCGGAGCAACTTCCAGACATTTCTGGGGGAAGACGTCTTCCGGATGGCCGGTGACGCCTACGAACCGCTGCTCTCCGGCGGTGCGGTGCTGGCGATCTACTGGCTGATCCTGCTGTGGATGGCCCGTCGTCGGCTGTTTCTGCGGATCTAGGCGTCTCGTGCGGCTCTGCCAACCGGCCGCGGGAACCTTTCCTTGCACGTGGGCGTCTCTCCGGTGTCCTGGCCTCGAGGGGCTTTGGGCGACCGCCAGATTCGCAGCCTCAACAGGCTCGAACTAGGCTGAATGCTCCGATGAGGCTCCGGTGTTCCATGTGGTGAGGCGCAGGCTGATGAAACGCTGTCGCGGTTGGTGGGTTGTGGTGTGTGGCCTGATGGCGGTCCTGAGTCTGGGGACGGCCAGTGATGGCCAGGAGACGCCTCTGACTCCTGCCACTGAGCAGGGGCAGGCTGACGCCGAGGCCGCTGATGAACAGCTGCCGATCCGCGAGCAGACGATCTATGTGCCCTACAACCGGCTGCGGGGTGTGTTTGAGGCAGATGGCCGCGGCGTGTTTCTGCCCTATGAGAAGTTTCAGGACCTCTGGAAGCGTGCCCTTGCTGCTGA
>JADHNY010000187.1 GCA_016779265.1 Pirellulales bacterium
CTCCATCGCAGCCATCATCGCGTCAAACACGCTGGCGGCGACGAAGACCTGCTTCTCACCGATACACAACAGGTTGTTGTCGTAGGCGGCTCCCTGAATGATCGATCGGGCAGCCCGATCGAGGTCAGCCGTCTCATCGACCACCACCGGCGGATTGCCCGGGCCTGCCACGATTGCCCGCTTGGTCGACTGCAACGCCGCCCGTGCAACCGCAGGACCGCCGGTCACACAGATCAGCTTCACACCCCGGTGGGCGAAGAGCTCTCCGGCCGACTCGAGAGTGGGCTCTGCCACGAGCGTGATCAGGTTGTCGATGCCGAGATCGCGATAGATCGCCTGGTTGAAACGTCGCACCCCCTCCGCGGCGATCTTGCGACCGCTGGGATGCGGATTGACGACGACAGTGTTACCGCCAGCAATCATGTTGACCGCGTTGCAAGCGATCGTCGGTAGCGAGTGGGTCACCGGGGTGATAGCCCCAATCACGCCAAACGGAGCATGTTCAATCACGGCGAGGCCATGGTCGCCACTGAAGACCTGACTCTCGAGAAACTCCACACCCGGCACCTTTTCACCGAGGACGCCGAGCTTCTCGATCTTGTGGTCGAGCCGGCCGATGTTCGTCTCGACAAACTCCATCCGGCCGAGTTCTTCCGCATCTTCGATCGCGATCCGACGAATGTGTGAGATCGCTCGCTTGCGGCCGTCGATGCCGAGCCGCTCAAGCTGCTCGAAGGCGTCAGACGCCGCACGCACCGCCTCGTCCACACTCGAGAAGACGCCGTGGGCACCGTCGAGCGACGTTGACGCCACCGGCCCGGCCACAGGAACGGCAGCGGCTGCCGACGGCTGGCCGATTTCAGCAATCACCTGCCTGACAATGCTGGCGATGTTCTGGGGATCGATCGTAGATGCAGACATGGGTTACGCGTTCCTTGAAAAGACATCGGTGCCATCAACCGTCACGGCATCGACGAGGCCAATCACCACCGCATCGATCGGCAGCGACTTCGTTTCTGGGGTCAGGCGGGCACTCGATCCCTGAGTGACCAAGACAAACTCACCTTCACCGGCACCGAGTGCATCGACAGCGATGAAGGTACGGCCGGTCGTGACGAGCCGGTCACGCCCCGAACCGTCTGCTTCAGCGGCAGCGAGCCGGTAGGGCTCCACCACCAGCAGCTTGTGGCCGGTCATGGAGACCGCCTTCTGGGTGGCGATGACCGACCCGGTGACGCGTGCGATAAACATCGTTGGCCTCGAAAGGGAAGGGGTGGGTTTAGCTCGTCGCCAGCAGGTCGCGGGTCTGACGAGCAACAACAATCTCTTCATTGGTAGGCACTACCCAGATCGCAACCCGACTGTCGGCAGCGTGGATCGGACGCTCCCCGGTGCCGGTGGTGTTGGCCTCTGGATCAAGCCGAATGCCCAGGTCTTCAAGCCCTTGGCAGACTTCCGAGCGAACCCGTGGCGAGTTTTCTCCGATGCCCCCGGCAAAGCCGATGCAGTCGAGGCCGCCAAGTTCGACGAGCCCACCACCGAGCCAGTGGCGAATGGCTCCCACGTACACGGCGATCGCATCGGCAGCCCGCTGGCTCCCACCATCCGCAGCAGCCTCGAGGTCGCGCATGTCTCCCGAGGTGCCCGACATCCCCGCCAGCCCGCTCTGCGACGACAGCTCATCGAGCAGGTCGTCAAACGACCGGCCGGTGGCCTTGGCCATATGTCGCAGCACGAACGGATCGACATCGCCGGCCCGGTTGTTCTGCGGCAGCCCCGACTGTGGGCTCATGCCCATCGACGCCCCCACACTCGCTCCGTCCCGCAGCCAACAGACGCTGCTCGAGCCACCGAGGTGGCAGGAGACACCGCGATGGCTCCGTCCGCCTGCTGCCGGTGCAAGCTGCTGCATGCGTCCGGCGACATAGCGATGACTCGCTCCATGGAATCCCCACCGCCGCACGAGGTGCTCCTCGACCCACGCGGTGGGAACCGCGTAGAGGGCATTCCGAGTGGGGATCGTGGCATGAAAGCCCGTCTCAAACGCGGCCACCAGCGGCACGCCCGGCAGCCTGGCAGCCACCGTTCGCATCGCTTTGACGTAGGGCGGATTGTGGGCCGGAGCAACCTCGGCCATCTCCTCCATGGCAGTGAGCACGTCTGGTGTGACGCGAGTCACACCGCCGGCCCGTCCCCCATGCACCGCCTTAAAGCCAACCGCCGCCACCTCGGCAACATCCGTGAGCGGACCACCCGCACCGGTGAGCTGACTGAGAGCCGCCTCAAGCGCGACTCCGTGGTCAGGCACAGGCTGCACCACCTCCAGTTCGTTCTCGCCTGCAGAGGCGTAGACTCGACTTTCGGCGGCCCCAATCCGCTCCACGCCTCCGCGTGCCAGCTCGCGTTCGTCACCACCCGACGCGGCTGCGTCAGGCAGATCAAAGAGCCGGTACTTAAAGCTCGTGGAGCCGAGGTTGGCAACGAGGATCTTCATGGACTGTGTGCTCCTCCGTGATGGCACTCGAGTGGAGACCAGACACCGACGCTCAGGAAAAGAACGCCGTGGTCAGGCTCTCAGCAGGACGCGGGATGACATGGCTGGCGACCAGATCGCCCACCTGTGCGGCGGCGTTGGAGCCAGCCTCAACGGCTGCCCGTACGCTTCCGACATCACCCTGCACGACGGTCGTGACAAACGCACCACCAATGCTGACCCGCTTGAGGACCTTGACATTGGCTGCCTTGGCCATGGCGTCGGTGGCCTCGACAAGGCCGACCAGACCCTTGGTCTCGATCAATCCGATAGCTGTGTTCATGTGTTGATTCCTGAAGAAGAAAACCTGGATAGTTGGGAACGACGTCGCGACGACGCTCAGTCGCCGGCACCTGGCATGGAGACAGGCAGCACGACCTCGAGATCGTCATGCGGGCGAGGAATGACCTGCACGCTGACCACATCACCAATCCGACCGGCAGCCGCCGCACCTGCGTCGGTTGCAGCCTTGACTGCTGCCACGTCACCCGACACGAATGCCGTGACCAGGGCACTGCCGATCTTGTCCCAACCGAGGAAGGTGACGTTGGCCGCCTTCATCATCGCGTCGACTGCCTCGACGAGCGTGACGAACCCCTTCGTCTCGATCATGCCGAGGGCTTCGATGTTCTTTGCCATCTGCTGCTCCTGAACTCCACTCCAACCAAACTTCCGGGCTTCCCCGGCGGCCGTGCTGACACGCGTCAGCAAGACGGCCATGACTCATTCATGTCTGCCGAATCAGTTCCACGCTCTCCGCATGGTCGAGGTCGGCTGCATTCCCCTCGTCGGTGTCGATATGCACTTCGAGTTTGCTCGTCGCGTCTTCTCGCACGAGCAGGTCGCGAAAGACGGTGCTGCATCCGCCCTTGATCACGAGGCTCATCCGGTCGCCATCCTTCACGCCGAAGAACGCGGCATCGGCGTGGCACATGTGGACATGCCGCTCCGCCCGGATCACGCCTTCGGTCAGTTCGATCGCGCCAGCAGGGCCAACCAGCACACAGCCTGGCGTGCCGGCAATTTTGCCACTGGCTCGCACCGGCAGGTTAAGGCCGAGCGAGATGGCATCGGTGAAGGCGAGCTCGACCTGCGAGGCCTTCCGTGTTGGACCAAGCACACGCACCGTCGGCAGCATCCGTCGCTTGGGGCCGACCACCATCACGGTCTCTTCGGCGGCGTAATAGCCATCCTGATAGAGATCCTTCTGAGGTGTCAGCGTGTGGCCCGGGCCAAACAGTTTCTCTACATGCTCATCGGTCAGGTGGCAGTGGCGGGCTGAGATGCTCACCACCAGCTTGGGCTCGCTCTGCGGCGGCTGCGATGGCGGCGTGTCGTGCGAACCGAGCACAATCTCGCGGACGATCCGCTCAACCTGCGATCGATCGAGACCGGCGGCCATCGTAGGTAGGGAAAGACTCATGCTGCGGGCTCCTCACCGTGAGCGGGGGCAATCTTGGGGTGTTCGTTGTCGTCGTCCTCACGGACGGGCGTGGTCACCAGGCGAACCTCCGCGTCAGCAACCTGCTGCCGCCACGCTGGAGAAAGGCCGTCATCAACCACAAGGCAGTCGATGTCGCTGAGGCCACAGACGAGCGTCAGGCTGCGGCGGCCAAACTTGGAACTGTCAGCCACCACCAGCACACGGCCGGCGGCTCGCAGCATGGCCTGCTCGGTTTCTGCAAGAAGCAGGTGGGCGTTAAACAGGCCCTCCGCGGCGATCCCCGCTGCTGAGAGCACCGTCGTCGAGACATGCAGCCGGCCGAGCAGCTCATTGGCATAGGGGCCCAGGCAGACGCCGGTCTTCGGGGAGACATAACCGCCCAGGAGCACCAGTTCTGTCTGCGACTCAGAGACAAACAGGTTGGCCACTGGCAGGCTGTTGGTCACGACCTGGAGCGGTCGACCCACCAGCTGTCGAGCCACCTCGTAGGTGGTCGTGCCACCATCGAGCAGAACCGTCTCGCCATCCTCGATCTCATCCGCCGCGGCCGCAGCGATCGCTCGCTTGGCGGCCCAGTTCGCCGGCTGCCGCTGATCGAACTCTTCAAGCTTCGCCCGTCCGCCGCGGTAGACCGCTCCGCCGTGCGTGCGACGGGCGATGCCCTCCAACTCCAAAGCATCGAGATCACGGCGAACCGTCGACTCAGACACGCCCAGTTCGCGCACAAGCTCGTCGAGCGACGCAAATCCGCGAACGCGGATCAGGTCGGTCAGACGATGACGTCGATTCTGAGAGTGTGCTGGCATAAAAAAGTCCCGAACATTCACATCATGACAAGAAACACGCGTAACGCAAGCGTTTCCCGCCTAAAACACGCACGTCATTCGTGATTACTGTCACAAACCTGCAGAGTTTTTCACGACTTTCACGCACTTGCGCGAAGATAGATGGTGTGCACAGACCGTGCTGGGGCTGCTGCCAACTCTATCCCATAAAAACTACGCAGGCCGAAAACTTTCACCCGAAAGACTTCACCCATTTCGTGCCGTCTTTCAATCACCTTTCTCCAGCGAGGGGGAGTCCGATGCTGGCTCACCGGTGTGGCGAGCGAGCGAAGCCCGGAGGGCGAAAGCGAGAACGCCTGGAGTGAACGAAGGCCACGAGGGCCGCAGTGAACGTCCGGTGGGACAGCATCGGGCTCCCCCGAGCGTCACCACCGGCTGCGGGGCGGCAGATGTCTCGTCGCAGGACTTTTTCGCCGCATCGCCGCCTGCCGCTGCATGCCTCTGCAAAGTGGCGAAAAGCTCGAACGCTCCTCGAGCACCCGCCGACCCCTCCGCCTCACCCAAAGCTGCAGCCCG
>JADHNY010000188.1 GCA_016779265.1 Pirellulales bacterium
GACCGATGGCACGCCCGTCTCGGCAGGTGACTACGCCGGCAAGCCTCATCTGATCCTGCTCACGCTCGGCATGGCCTGTGAGCACTGCAATGATCAGGTCAAAGCCTTTGTCGATGCCGCCGCCCGCTTCGAGGAAGCCGGGCTACCCGTGCTGGTGATCAGCACCGATCCTGTGGAAGACGTGGCAATGTCGTCAGAGTCTCTGCCTTTTGTGGCACTCTCAGGGGTCGATGGCGAAGCCTTCCGTGCACTCGATGCCTGGGACGACTTCGAGGGCATCCCCCTGCATGCCACCTGTTACGTGTCGGCAGACGGCCGCATGCGTTGGCAGCACACTGGCTTCGAACCCTTCATGCTGCCTGACTTCCTGCTCGATGAAATCCGTCGGCTTGAGGCGATGGATCCGCAGCCCGACTGCCTCAAGCAGAGGTAAGGCTGCGGATACGGTTTCCCTGCCATCACACAGTTGGAGTGTCTCCGATGCCGTCATCCCTCCAGCGTCTCATCGCGTGCGGTCTCGCTGGCCTGGCAGGCATCGCGGTCACACTCCTCGTCGCCGAGCAGACACAGGCCGACGCCTTCGATCGGCTTACCGAAGAGCGGCTTGGGCGTGTGCACGAGGCGGTGACGACGCTGCGGACACGTCGCACGTCGCAGCAGCGGATTGGGCCCTACCGTGAGTATCGGGTCAACCTGCATGTGCACTCTGCGTTCTCGCACGACAGCCGGGGCGAGCTCCCAGCGATCGTGGCTGCTGCCAAGCGGGCGGGCACCGACGTGCTGATGTTTACCGAGCATCCCGCGGACCACTACGACTTCGTCACCGATGGCCACTCAGGTCTTCACGATGGTGTGCTCTGTATTCCTGGTGCAGAGACCAACGGCCTGCTGACCTTTCCGAAGGCGAGCATGGCCGGGCAGGGAACCCTTGAGCCTGCCGACTACGCCCGGCGTGTGCGACAGCAGGGAGGACTCTCGTTTCTGTCACACCTTGAGGAGCGACTCGACTGGAATCTCCCCGGCCTGACCGGCTGTGAGATCTACAACACCCACGCCGACGCCAAAGAAGAGGAACGGCTGTTTGCCAGCCTCCAGAACCCACTCTGGTTGCTCCGTATCGCCTCGCTGATCAAGGCGTATCCGCAGGAGGCCTTCTCGGCCTTGCAGGACGATCCTCGGCTCTATCTCGATCGCTGGGACGAACTCTGCCAGATCGCTCCGCATACCGGCGTCTCCGCCAACGATGCCCATGAGAATGTCGGCGTGGTGATCAAACTCGCAGCCGATGGCAAGGTAGCGATCACTGATCCGCTCGATGATCCGCTGCTCACCCTCGACCTCGCCCTGGTAAAGCCGCTGCTGCCTGCCGTCGACCAGGCCGCGGAGGGCACCGCCAGCGAGGGAGCAGAGTTGTTTCGCATGCAGCTCGATCCTTACGAGTACAGCCTGCGGCATGTGGGCACGCATGTGCTTGCTCGTGAGCAGACACGACCAGGAATCGAGGAAGCACTCCTCGCTGGTCGCGCCTTCGTGGCCTTCGACTGGATCGCTGACAGCCGTGGCTTCAACTGCTGGGTGAGAGGCAGCACGCAGCGTCATGAACTCGGGAGCGTGGTGCCTTGGACGGAAGCTCAGCGGCTGCAGGCGACCGCACCGCTGCCCGGCCACTGGCGGGTGATAGGCGATGGCCGCTGCGTGCATGAGACAGACGGAGCCACCCTCGACTTCCCGGTCCCCGCACCCGGCACCTACCGTGTCGAGCTCTCACTGGATGTCGCCGGCGAGCCTCATCTCTGGGTGCTAACCAATCCATTCTATCTTCGCGATCGCTAGAGCAACCGCTCGGGCTCACAGACTGCGTGCCGCCGGACAGGCAGCATGCAGCACCTCGACCGGATGCACCGCCCTGCGGCCCGTGCCATCTTTGATCTGATGACGGCAGCTGGTTCCCGGAGCAGCGACCACCGTCTCTTTCGTCGCCGAGCGGACTGCGGGAAACAGCACCATCTCACCAATCTGCATCGAGAGGTCGTAGTGGCCACGGTCGTAACCAAATGACCCCGCCATCCCGCAGCAGCCTGAGGGAATCGTTTCCACCGAGTGGCCTGCTGGAAGAGCGAGCAGTCGGACCGTTGGCTCAAGCGATGCCAATGCCTTCTGATGGCAGTGTCCATGCAGCAAGATCTGCCGAGGCTCTGCATCAAACTCGTCTGCACCAAGCCTTCCGGCAGCCACCTCTCGAGCAAGAAACTCATCGATCAGCAGACAGTTGGCGGCCAGTGCTCGCGCAGCGGCCTCATGCTGCTGCGGCACGAGATCGGGAAACTCATCGCGGAAGCCGAGGATCGCTGAAGGCTCAAGACCCACCAGCGGAGCCTCCGCCGTGACCACCGGGCCGAGCAGTTCGACGTTCGCCACGGCGAGTTTGCGTGCCTCGCGGAGCATGCCCTTGGAGATCTTTGCGCGGCCGCTCTCCACATGCTCTGGAATCACCACCTCATAACCAAGACCTTCGAGCAGCTGCACCGCTTTGATACCGATCTCCGCATCGAGGGTGTCGGAAAACTCATCGCAAAACAGATGCACACGGCCACGCCGACCGTCGCCACGGGAACGATTGGGCCGCCGCACCCACTCCGAGAGCGTCGTGGACGACACCAGCGGCAGCGACCGGGCGGTGTGGAAGCCAAGCAGCCGTTTGATCAGTGTAGAAATCACGGGAGCAGTGAAGAGGACGTTTGCGAGCCAGGGCATGACCGCTGCCCACCGCATCGCCTTGGGCATCTCCGCCACCAGCAGACTCCGCCATGGAACTCCCTTCGCATCGTGGCGATGCTGCTCCCACTCTGCCTTGAGACGAGCCATGTCGACGTTGGACGGGCACTCACTCTTGCAGGCCTTGCAGGAAAGGCAGAGGTCGAGCACCTGGGCAAGTTCGGGGCGGCTCCAGGGATCTGCCGACTTGGGATCGCTGAGCGCCTGCCGCAGCATGTTGGCCCGGGCCCGTGTTGAGTCGTGCTCGTTGCGGGTGGCCATGTAGCTTGGGCACATTGTGCCTCCCGCTCCCGGCGGCTTGCGGCACTGGCCGACGCCGGTGCACTTTTCCGCTGCCCGCAGCACACCACCGGTGTCGGCAAAGCGAAACACCGTGTGGTGGTGCGGCTCGGGCTCCCCAGGCAGGATCCGCAGCGACGTGTCCATCGGCGGCGTGTCGATAATCTTGCCAGGATTGAACAGGCCGTGGGAATCGAAGAGCCGTTTGACCTGCTCGAGATAGCGGTAGCAGTCATCGCCCACCATCGCCCGCAGAAACTCACCCCGCAGTCGGCCATCGCCATGCTCGCCGCTGAGGCTCCCGCGATACTTCTTGACCAGCGCCGCCACGTCAGTCGCGACGGAGCGAAACATCGCCAGGCCTTCAGCGGTGCGGAGATCAAACAGCGGCCGCAGGTGGAGTTCACCCGCCCCAGCGTGGGCGTAGTGCACGCAGTCGATCCCATACTTCTCATCGAGCAGCCGATCAAACTCGGCGATGTAGGCCGGCAGGTCTTCCACCGCCACCGCCGTGTCTTCCACGATCTCCCGCGGCTTGGCATCACCGGGAAGATTGTTGACGAGGCCTTGGCCCGCCCGACGCAGCTCCCACACCTTGGCCCCCTCCGCACCTTCCAGCACGGGATACGCGTAGCCGATGCCCGCTGATTCCAGCCGCTGCTGCATCTGCTGCACATCGTGGGCCCGACGTTCGCTGTCGGCATGCTTGAGCTCCACCACCAGCACCGCCCCCGGCTCGCCTACCACGAAACTGCGGTTCCGAGCCTGCTCAAGGTTGTCTTTCGTGCAGTTCAAGATCTTGTCGTCGATCAGTTCGCAGCCCGTCAGTTCGCTCCCGTCAGGATCGCTCAGCCGTGGCCGGCTCTGCATCACGATCACCGTGCCCCGCAGGGCCTCATCGACATCACGGCAGTGCACGCAGAGGAGCGTGCCCGGCGGCGGCAGTGGAATCAGATTGAGCTCATACTCCACGCCAAAAAACAGCGTGCCTTCGGAGCCTGCGAGGAGCCGGCAGAGGTTGAAGGGCCGGTCGCTCGTGGGGTCAAAGCAGGAGGCGTCGAGCAGGGCATCAAGGGCATAGCCGGTGTTGCGACGGGTCACAGAGGCCTTGGGAAAGTTTTCGCGGATCGACTGCCGAATCCCCTCGTCGGTCAGCAGCGTCCGCAGGCCGTGGTAGATGCGGGTTTCCAGGCAGTCGGGTCCATCGCACTTGGCGGCAAACTCCTCAGCGGTGAGCGGCCCGAAGGTTGCCTCGGAGCCATCGGCGAGAAACCCGCGAGCACTGATGAGATGGTCACGGGTAGAGCCGTAGGCGATCGAGTTGGAGCCACACGAGTTGTTGCCCACCATCCCGCCGATCATCGCCCAGTCGGCCGTCGACGTTTCGGGGCCGAAGAAGAGCCCGTGGGGAGCGAGAAACCGGTTGAGCTCGTTGCGGACCACGCCCGGCTGCACCCGCACCCGCCGCCGCTCGGCATCCAACCCCAGGATGCGATTCATGCGGCGGCCCATGTCGACCACGATGCCGCCGCCGACCACCTGGCCCGCCAGCGACGTGCCCGCCGCCCGCGGGATCAGCCCAATGTTTTCAATGGCGGCAAAACGGATCAGCTCATGCACATCGGCATCGGTCGCCGGAAACGCCACCGCCTCCGGCCGCTGCTGATACTCCGACGCATCGGTCGCATAAATCGACCGAGCCACCCGATCGCTGCAAACCTCGCCCTCAAGAATCGCATCGAGCGCCGCATAGCGAGCCCCCGCCGCCGCCACGCCCACCTCGCCGCCTGCTTGCGTCGCCGCCATTGCCGTTTCACTGCTCCATGCTTTGCTACTTCCAGCCGCACGCCCTCATGGTACATGCTCACAGATCAACCGCGGTGAGCCTGCCCACGAAAACGTACACTCAGTGCATCCCCAGCGAGCCCCATCAATGCCCATGAGCATCCTTCGCAACGCCGCGATCCTTGGCGGCCTGCTGCTGGCAGCACTTCTTCCCACGTGCCACGCCGCCGACACACCAGCTCCGCCGCAGATCCTCGCCCACGTGATGCCCTGGTATGCCGCCAAGCCGATCAGCGGCTCCTGGGGCTGGCACTGGACGATGAATCATTTCGATCCCGAGCGAGTCACCAACGGCCGCCGCGAGATCGCCTCTGCTCTCTACCCGGTGATTGGGCCCTACGATTCCTCTGATGCAAG
>JADHNY010000045.1 GCA_016779265.1 Pirellulales bacterium
CACCGAGCCGCTCGCACCTGCCGCCAGGTTGCCCACGGTGTAGGTCAAGGTGCTTCCAGAAAGCGTCCAGCCGGCATTCGCAGCCGGGTCGAAGCTCATTCCGGTCGGCAGCGTGTCACTGATCTCAACACCCGTCGCGTCCTGCGTGCCGACATTTGCATACGCCAGCACATACGTCACCGATTCACCCGCGCTCACGCTCGTCACGGCGCTCGACTTCGTCAGCGTCAGATCGGGTGCGGCATCAAGCGTGTTGGTGTCGCTATCCGCGTTGTCGGTCGCATCCGATTCCGTCACGCCCGCCGGCGCCGCCACCGTGGCAGTGTTCGTGATTGAGCCCTGTCCAGCAGGGAATGTTGCCGCGACAGCCACCGAGACGACGAAAGACTCTGTCGCAGTCGGCGTCAATAGCCCTGACGTGTACGACACCGTGCGTGTCCCGGCGTCGTAGGTCGCCCCGTTTGTTGCGGACACATATGAAAGCCCTGCGGGCAACACGTCCGAGACGACGGCCCCGGTGACAACACTTGGCCCGTCATTCGTCACGATGATCGTGTAGTCCGCTGTTCCGCCAGCAGAGACCGTCGTCACACCATCGTCTTTTGTCACCCTAAGGTTGACCGTCGGCACAAGGCTCGTGGAATCCGTTGCCGAGTTGTTGGTCAAATCTCCATCCGTAAAACCAGTGGGAGGCGTCACGGTGGCCGTATTGACCAGCGTGCCGGTTGCATCTGCGGCGAGCATGCCAGTGACGACAAACGTCGCAGAGCCCCCTGTGAGCAGATCGATCGGTTCCGCAACAAGCGAACCAACACCGCTCGCGGCGCCACCCGACCCTGCGGAATACGACGCAGTCCACGTGACACCACTGATCACCGCAGGAATGGCATCATCAATCGTTGCTCCAACGACGTCCGCAGGCCCGCTATTACCGACTACGATCGTGTAGGTGATGGCCGTTCCGGGGATCGCCGTCGCCTGCCCATCTGTCTTCGTGATCGAGAGATCTGCAACGGTGGCCGCAGCTGTCCCAACAGTGACCGTCACCACGGCCGTATCAGCCTCTCCCTCAGAGTTGGTGAGTGTGTAGGTAAACGTCGACACGCCCGTAAACCCGTTGACCGGGGTAAACACAAACGAGTCGTCCGTCGGATCCAACGGTGTGCCGTTGTCATCGAGCGTGACCGAGCAATCGGGGTCGACCGGCTGCGTGAAGGCGATCGTCTTCAGTCGCGCAAAGACGTCGTTGCCGAGCATCGCGATATCAATGGGCGTATCAACAGGCGTCGTGCGATCGTCATCGACCGCATCTGGCGGGGCCAGATAGATTCCTGCGTCGAGAACGGTTGTCGATCCCGGGGCGACCGCAAATAAGACCGTCTCTCCGGACGCCACACTCACATCACTATCGACTGCATCATCACCCCCCACATCAGCCGGAGCGATCCCGTATCCAGTCGCGGGCACAACTCTGATCGCGTATCCCGCACCGATCGAGGGGGGCACCGACTCAAACAGATATGAGCCGTCTGTCCCAGTGACCGTCGATTGAAGCACTCCGCCGTTCGCATCGAGGAGTTCAACCGTCACGCCTCGAACGCCAGCCTCACCCTCAAAAAGCCCGTCGACGTCGTCATCATTCCAGACGGTGCCCATCACCACAGCAGCCGAAACAACACCTGCATCAACAGCATGCGTTTCACCTACGGCAACTTGGAAGACAGCTGAGTCATTGGTGAAAGGATCGACATCACTGTCGAGAAGGTCATCACTTCCGACGTCAACGTTGGTGAGCGCCAAGGCGGGGTCAGACGGCACGATGCGGACAAAGTAGTCCCCTGGAGCGAGGCCCGTAAACGAATACAGGCCAGCATCTCTTCCGGAGGCCACAGTCTCGAAGGTGGCGACACGTGATGCCTGCCCATCAACGACCTGAAACAGCTGCACAAAAGCATCGATGGCAACCTCGGTCGCATCCTGCAGGCCGTCTCCATTGATGTCACTCCAGGTGTAGCCGGAGATCTCTGCGGGCGCAAAACTGAGTCCAGCATCGAGGTTCTCAAGGAGCGGGCTGCCACTTGTAAGCGTGAACGGAGCGGTCTGGCCAGTTGTTTGACTCACATCACTGTCATTCGTGTCGTTGCTCCCAGGAGCATCCTGACGAACAAAGGCCGTTCCCGCTGGCTGAACGACATGGACGACGTATGACGTGTTGAGCGTGACTCCATCACTCTCACTGAACAGGTAGTCACCGTTTTGATTTGTGACTTTCGTCGCCACGACGACGCCTGTCGCAGCGTCGCGGAGTTCGACAACAACACCCAGGACTCCGGGTTCGGAACTGTCCTGACGGTTGTTGGCGTTCACATCTCGCCACACCCGCCCGCTCACCCCAGTTCCACCGGTGATCTGCAGGGTCTTGAACACAACACCCGAGTCAGCGTTGTAGTGAAAACTGGATCCAGAGAAGTCGTAGATCACTCCGGTGAGGGTGACGGCGCCCACAGGTGCAGCGGGCCGCACACGCACCTGGTAGGTGGTCTCCATGACACCACCCGCCTTCTGGTTGTCGGTGGTGGTGTTGTAGGCAGGGTCGAGCGCGAGCACGCCTGGATCGGAGTGCCATCCGGCAGCGTTGAGATACACACCACTCTCTGGCGACGTGACACGCGTGGATGTATCGGCCGAAAACGTGGTCTCGACCGTGCGGGCACTGGTGGAGATGATCTCAAACACATTGGTGGGAATCGTCAGCGCATTAGTAGTCTGCTCATAGCCGCCGGGTGCCGATTGCGCACGATGCACAATTGTTAAAAGATCACCCGGCATAGCTGCTGACACCGGCGTGCCACCGCTGAGCACTTCAATCAAGCTGGTTGCATTTCGATTTTGGGAAACGAGCTGTTCGACGTAGAGCTGATGAGTCGCATCAAGTGAATCACTGATCACACCATCGGTCGCCGTGATGTCATAGCGGCGGGCCGTGGTGAAGGCATCGCTCGTGCGGTCAATGCGGATACTGAAATACGCGTCGACAAACTCGCCGGGAGCAATCGTGAACGTCGAATCGAGCGTCGTCGGGCCGACAGTCGTGATGTAGTCGTCGGCGATGGTGGCCCACTGGTCATCGGCATTGAGCCGCACCGTGTCACCGAGGTTCAGCGTTGCCTGAACGCCAGAGATCGCCTGATCGCCCGTGTTCGCGATTCGCGCAGCAACAAGAAACGTGTCTGGGCCAGAAGTCACCGGCTTGTTGGAGTCGAGTCCAACAATGTCCCACGTCAGTGGTGTCACGTCGAGCACTGCCGCGAGCGCCAGGCGATGCTCAAGCGGCTCCAGCCCTGCCATGACCGAGGGTGCCCCAGCCCGCTGTCGGGGTGCCCGACGCCTGTTCGCCCGCTGTGTGTCTGCCCGCTGCGGCCGCACCTTGTTCCATAACGTCATCGACACCTCAAACCGCCTTGCCTCAGTTCAGTCGCTCACCAAAGACAAGAAAAATCCCCGGCGCACGCGCGCAGGAATCCCCCCGATCCGGGCGACCCTGTAAACACTTTGGATAAAGACTGCGGGCAAGGCAAGAAATTGGGCCCAGATGCACGGTTTCACACCCCGAGCGGGGCATACCACCGTTACAAACGCTCCGACTGGCTCCACACCGGGCGGTCGAGACGCCCTGAGCCACCCCCGAAAGTCAACCTTTCAGGGCCCGAGCTTGCCGTCTGCGGCCGCCGCTCAGCTCAGACCGCCGGCGGCGAGCGCATCCAAGGCAATCTGCGACCAGGTTTCAAACCGTTCACGGTCTGCCTGAAGCTCGGCAAGCGAATGGAATCCACCTTCCACGAGATCCGCCTCGCGTGACGCCACCTCAGCCCGCTCGAGGTCGAGCACATGCACGATCCCGAGGTGCACACTTCCAACGGGCGTGGCATCGTCATTGATCAGGCCCACGCAGCTGCTCTCGTAGGCCCCTTCGATGGCGACTTCTTCAGCGAGCTCACGCCGCATGCCTGAGTCGTACGATCGGTCGTCGCCATGTTCACCGTCGATGCTTGAGATGTGGCCACCAATCCCGAGCGATCGCTTGGCCCGCAGCCGCGTTTCCTGCTGGCCGCCGCCTCGGGTGTAGGCGAAGAAGCGGGCTTCGCCACTGCTGTCACGCCAGCGAAGCACGCAGTAGGGAATCAGTTGTTTGAAAGAAGGGTCTTCCTCAACGGTGGCACGGGTCCGCCAAGAGGTGTTTGCCGGATCGAGCAGGGCCGGCAGGTAGCGACTCACATCGCTGCAGAACCCCTGAAACATGCCCACTGCCTCAAGTATCTCGCGAGGCACCACGAGCACTTCTTCTGCCAGTCCTTCGCCCATTGCTCTCTCCTGCGTTTCCCGCCAACCACACTCACACGATCAGCATGGCATCACCGTAACTCAGCAGCCGGTAGCCTTGCTCGATCGCTTCTGCGTAGGCCCTCAGGACCCTCTCCCGCCCGGCGAAGCAGCTTACCAGCACGAGAAGGGTTGTCCGCGGCATGTGGAAGTTCGTCAACAGGCAGTCGACCGCATGGAACGAAAAGCCGGGGCGGATATAGAGATCTGTCGGACCAGCAAAGGGCTCAACGCGGCCTGATCGAGCGGCCGACTCGAGCGTTCGCACGGTCGTTGTACCGACGGCCAACACACGGCGACCGGCCGCGTGGGCTGCATCAACCGCGGCCACCGTCTCAGTCGGGCATGTGCACCACTCGGTGTGCATCGGGTGCTCCGCAATCGCTTCGGTGCTGATTGGGCGAAAGGTATCGAGCCCCACGTGCAGCGTCACACGAGCCTGTTGCATCCCGCCAGCCTCCCAGGCCGCGAGCAGCTCGGGGGTGAAGTGAAGCCCGGCAGTGGGTGCAGCAGCTGAGCCCGACGCCGCCGCAAACACGGTCTGATACCGCTCAAGGTCACCAGCCTGTTCCACGCCTCCACGGATGTAGCCAGGCAACGGCACGCGGCCCACCCGACCGAGCACGTGATCGGCATCGGCCGGATCACCATCGTCAGCCTGCTTCGTGCGAGACGCAACCGGGTCGAGCATTGCCACCCAACTACCGCCTTCAGCCCGCTCACACATCACCAGTTCTTCAGCATCGCGGCCCTCGCGGTCGACCAGCACGATCCGCTCACCAGGCTGCACCCGCCCACGGGTCTTGGCCAACAGTTTCCAGGCCGTGCGGTCAGCGGCGAGCACGAGCCCTTCCCACCGTCCTCCGGTCTCTTTGCGACGGCCGACCAGCCGCGCAGGCCGCACCCGAGTGTCGTTGCTGACAAGCAGATCCCCTGCCGTGAAATACATCGGCAGGTCGCGGACATGCCGGTGCTCGATCTGCCCTGTGGCTCGATGCAAGACAAGCATCCGGGCAGCATCGCGTCGCTTCAGGGGCTCCTGAGCGATCGAGGCTTCGGGCAGCGGATAGTCGTAGGCCGTGACATCTTCAGCACCGCTCATGGCAGAACCAGCTGCGTGCCGGGTGCGAGCGGGCCAGGACTTCGGCCAAGCGTTTCGCGGTTGGCCTCGTAGAGTTCACGCCATCGCGACGAGGACCCGAGCTGTTCTCGAGCAATCGAGATCAGTGTGTCGCCCGGCCTGACCACCACAGTCTCCCCGAGATCAGCACCAACCGGCGCCACCGCTGAGGTCTGCACCACGCCCCCTGCCGACGATGCCACCGAGGCAGTCGTGGCAAGGTCCTTCGGCAGCAAGTCGGCGTGGGCGGTGCTCAGCGAGTTGAGCGGTGGCACTTCAAGCTGCGTACCAACGGCCAGTGACACCCGCGGATCGATCTCACGATTCCAGGCAAACAGCAGTTTGTAGAGACGGCCATCGCCGTAGGCCCGCTCTGCAATGCTCCACCAGGTGTCCCCCGTGTTCACAACATGACTCCCTGCAGCAATCGGCAGCGCGTCGGGTGGTGGCAGAAACGCCGCCGGTACACCGAGATCCCCTCCGCCACCAAAGGTCGTCTCGGCAGCCGTGCTCCCAAAACGAGCTGGCGTGCCGTCCGGCTCAGTCATCGCCATGCTGTCGAACGAAACCGCAGTGTCCCCGGCGGAACCATCCGCGAGGGCGTCGCCCGCAGCGTTGAATGCCCCGTCAACACTCGTGTCACCAGAACCGAGACCGCTCCCAGCGTCCCTGCCCTCCTCGACAACTCCGAATGACGAACGAGGAAATCGGCTCTCAGGGTCATCGGAGGGCCCAAGGTCACCAGAGGAGTCTTCAAGACCCGTGTCTCCACCGACCATCTCAGCCGCGGGATCGGATGGCAGAAACGACGGGGGCTCCAGCAGGCTCGCCGACGCGTCACCGCTCGCTGGCCCGCCGTCATCGGCAGACTCGGTGCCATCCGCAGCTGACTCGCTCGCGGAATCGGTCGCAGAAAACATCGATCGCTCAAGCTTGGCAAACGACGGCGGATCGACGATCGGCCCTTCGTCATGATCACGAGCTGGCAGATGCACATCAGGCCCGGCACCATTGGGCGGCCGTGGCACGAACAGTTTCGAACCGAGCACGCCCACAAACCCTGAACTCAGGGTTCCCAACAGCGCCAACAGGATCTTCGTTTCGCGGCCAAGCATGATGGGCGGGAGTTTGAGAAACCGCTGCGTCTTCGACAACGGCAGTTCTCCGCTCGGCACTCAGCCAACCTTCTCTGCAACCCGCAGTTTGGCAGAGCGGCTCCGTGAGTTGCTTGCCAACTCTTCCTCACCCGCCGTGACGGGCGTGCGGGTGAGCGAGACCCACTGCTGGCGATTGCGGAAGGCCTCTTTCACGAGCCGGTCTTCCAGCGAATGGAAGGAGATCACCGCCAGCCGCCCACCCGGCTTCAACCGCTCAGGCACCCGCTCCAACACCAGGCGGAGGCTCTTCAGCTCTTCATTGACCGCGATCCGCAGAGCCTGAAACGTTCGCGTGGCAGGATGAATCCGCGGTGGCGGAGTCTGCCGCGGGACAGCAGAGGCTACGAGCCTGGCGAACTCACGTGCGGTGTGGATCGGCTCGCTCTCCCGAACCTTGGCAATCCGCCGAGCGATCCTGCGGCTAAACCGCTCCTCGCCATACTGATAGATCAGGTCTGCGAGATGCTCAGGCTTCAGGCGGTTGACCAGCCGGAACGCTGGCTCGCCTTCTGTCGGGTCAAACCGCAGATCGAGAGGCCCGTCCGCCTCGAAGGAGAAGCCTCGCTCCCGATCGGCGAGCTGGTCACTGGAGAGTCCGATGTCGAGCAGAACCGCGTCGACCTGCTCAACCCCCACCGCCTCGAGGACCTCAGGGATATCGCAGAAGTTCGCCTGAGCAAAGCGAATCGGCAGGCCAGCCAGCTCGCGACAGGCTCGGTCGATCGCGGTGGCATCGCGGTCGATCGCAATCACGAGTCCCTCGGGGCCCACCGCCTCGGCGAGCAGCCGAGTATGACCGCCACCGCCGAGCGTGCCATCGACCACCGTCGCCCCGGGCTGTGGCGAGAGAAAGTCGAGTGTCTCCCTGGGGAGCACGCTCGTGTGACATGTCTTCTGGTCCATCCGCTCACCTCGTCAGCCGTTCCGCGTCACCATGTCAGAGTGTACGTGGCGACGAGCCCGGCAGGCTGTCGAATGAGCGAGGACGCGGCAGATCACTCCTTGACGCCGAACTTGTAGGCCTTGTTCCGCGGATCGAAATCGAGGTCGGTAAAGCCTTCATTCACCTTGACGTTCATGTAGGTGTATTCCTCCATGAGCACCGGCTGACCACCAACCTCCTGCGGCCAGTCATAGGCCTCGTAGCGAACCGGAATCTTCAGCTCGTCATCGATGAACACTCGGGCGAGGTGGAAACGGAAGTTGCGACGCGGCACAGGATGGCTCACCTGGATGCAGGTGCAGACCCGGCCATTCACCTTGGCACCAGGGTAGAAGTTCACATCGCACTCGCCGAACTGCTTGTCGTGCTCCGCCACCTCCACCAGCCGTCGCGTCAGGTTCTCAACACCAAGTTCAGTGATCGGATACCGATTGCCCTGCATCGCCAGCATGCTCGATGGCTTCAGCGACACCATGCCGACCATCGCACGTACGCCACTGCCGGCGTGCGCCAGAATGTTGTCTTCGTTCTGCCCGGCGACGTAGATCACTTCCTGCCCCTTCACGTCTTCCGGAGCCAAGAAGGAGAGATACACGCTGAACGGCTCGTGACGAACCTTGCAGAACATGTACTGATGCTCGCCGAGCTCGCCGTCGATTCGCTCCCGCTTCACCATCGTGGCGGAGTAGTCGGAGATGTTGGCTTTGATGCTCGCCAATCCCTCCTGGGCGATCTTCAACGCGGGCTCGAGGGGGTGCTCCGCGGCCACCGCAGCGGCAGCGTCACCGGCTCCCTGATTCCCCACGGCACCGCCACCCTGAGGCTGCAGGCCTGGAACGGTGTCGCCAGTCGCCGCATCTTGGGCCAAAGCCATCGAAAGCGGAGCCGACACGGTGGCGAGCACCGCAGCCGCCGTCAACGTTCCACGCAAAAACCGAAGCATCGCTTGAGCAGCCGTCATCCGTTGGGTTCCTCCATGACAAGTTGGGCCACCGCGGCGAAACTTGGTTGCGGAGCCGTAGGCAGCTGCAGTGAACCTGCAGCGGGGCGGAGTCTAGCCAGGCCCCGAAAACCCGGCCATATCAGTAATCGGGCGTGAAACCCGTCGAAGACGAGCCAAATCTTGCCGAATCTCCCGTTCCCCCCCATGCTGCTAGGACTGTCTCCGCGAGCTAGCCCCCCAGATGGCACACCTTCAACAGATCGACATGCCTTCATTTCCCGGTCGGCCGCCGTTAAGCCTGACGTGCATCGAGTCGTCTCCGTTCGCCGAGAACAGCTACGTCTTGGCCCGTACGGATCGCGGCACCTGCCTGGTGTTTGACCCGGGGTTCGAGCCCGATGCAATCATCGAGGTGATCGAACAGGGCGGGCTTGAGCCGCAGGCGATCCTGCTGACGCACGGCCATTCCGATCACATCGCCGGCAACGCAGCCCTGAAGGCGAAGTGGCCTGACCTGCCGATTCTCGTCGGGGAGTCGGAGGCCGTGAAGCTGATCGACCCTGAGCAAAACCTCTCACGAGGCTTCGGGCTCGAACTCGTCAGTCCACCGGCAGATCGCACCCTCAGCGACCGGGAGCGGTTTGAACTCGCGGGCTTCGTGTTTGAAGTGCATGAGATTCCCGGCCACTCCTCAGGCCATGTTGCCTTTCTCGTCTGGCCGGAAGAGGCGACCGACGGGCCACCGATGGTTTTTGCGGGTGATATCCTTTTTCGCGGCAGTATCGGTCGTACGGATTTTCCGGACGGGAGTTTTCCGATGCTCGCCTCAGGTATTCGCGAGCGGCTCTATCCGCTGCCCGAAGCAAGCCTTGTGCTGCCAGGCCACGGAGAGCCCACCACTATCGGTCACGAACGGATGACCAACCCATACGTCACCGCCAACGACGACGGGCCTGCGGATCTAAACTAGCCGCCTGGCTAAGGTGGTGTCGGCGACGGATTGTGCCTACGCGACCTGCCAATTTTTCCGGCCGAATTGACCTTATACCCCTTCGGCCGGAAGAATCGGGACGCATAATGAAGGTGACGGCCTCTCGAGTCATCCTCCCTCACGCCTCGCCATGCTCTCCCCGGCTGATCCCCACCTGACCACACGTCCACCCACTTCCGCACAGGGAGCGGGCCGATCACCGGTCTGTCATGCGGCCGGCCTGACGCTCGCTGCGATCGCGCGGGTTCTTTCTGGCGCAAGCGTCCGCTGGATCTCCAGCCAGCCTGACACCTGCCAGCGGGTCTACTTTTCCAACCACACCAGCCACCTCGATGCCCTGCTGATCTGGTCGTCACTGCCGAGAAGTGTTCGCGAGCGGACACGTCCGGTGGCCGCCAAGGACTACTGGTCCCGCGGCGCCGTGCGACGCTGGCTCGCCGAAAAGGTCTTTGATGCCCTGCTGATCGACCGCACCGACATCAAGGTGCACCAGAGCCCCGTCGACCTGATGCTTCGTGAAATCGGAGACACCAAATCGCTGATCGTGTTCCCTGAGGGAAGCCGCAGCGCCACCGGTGAGATCGGCGAGTTCAAAAGCGGTCTCTACTACCTCTCCAAGAAACGCCCGGAACTCGAACTCGTACCGGTGCACGTCGACAATCTCAATCGCGTGCTCCCGCGAGGTGAGTTCCTCCCCGTACCGATGCTCTCCTGCATCACGTTTGGCCCTCCGCTCTGGCTTGAGCAGGGAGAGCCGAAGCTCGACTTTCTCGCCCGTGCCCGTCGGGCCGTGATGGCCCTGAAGGAATCCTGAAGCCCACGCTCCGCTCACCCGGCACCACCTGCGCACCTGACACCAACTGCTCACCCAGCACCATGCACGCCTGAGCGACTTTGATGATGGGCCCTGCCCGACGACACCATGAACGATCCTAGAACGCTCGCCCTCATCGTTGGCGTGCTCGCCCTGCTCGCCATCGTCACTGCGGTTGGGCAGTTTCTCCGCAGACACCCAGACCGGGGGCTCGACCCGGCAGCCATCCGTTCATTCAACAGCCGCATCCGTGGCTGGTGGATCATGTGCACGGTGCTCGCGGCCGCCTTCTGGCTGGGAACCACCGCCACGGTGGTGCTGTTTGGCCTTGTTTCATTCTGGGCCCTGCGGGAGTTCATCACCCTGACGCCTACGCGTCTGGGCGACCACCGCGCCCTGTTCTGGGTGTTCTTTGCGTTTACCCCCGCCCACTACGTGCTGGTGGGCTACGACCGCTACGACGTTTTCAGCGTGTTTCTCCCGCTCTACGGCACGCTGTTTGTATTGGCTCGCGTGGCGATCGCAGGAGATTCCAAACGCTTCCTGGAACGCACGGCAAAGATCCAGGCAGGCCTGATGGTCTGCGTCTACTGCCTCTCGTTTGCCGCCGCTCTGCTGCAGCTGCCCGTGCCGACGGCAGCAGCAACGGAGGCCGCAGCGGCTGCTGCAGAGCCTGTGACCTCAGCCACAACACCTGCCAACTTCCGCCTGCTGTTCTTCCTGATCCTGCTGGTGCAGTTTGCCGACTGCATGCAGTACGTCTGGAGCCGCATGATCGGCCGCCGACTGGTGGCCGCATCGGTCAGTTCCAACCGCACCTGGGAAGGTCTGCTCGGGAGTGCCGTGAGCACCTCACTGCTCGCCTCAGCGCTGTGGTGGGCCGCACCGCCTTATCAACCTTGGCAGGCAGCACTCGCTGGCTTTGTGATCTCGCTGATGGGCTTTGCCGGCGGCATGACGATGTCAGCGATTAAGCGCGACCGAGGTGTCACCGATTACGGCACGCTTGTGACCGGACATGGAGGCGTGCTCGATCGCATCGACTCCACCTGCTTTGCCGCCCCGGTCTTCTACCACATCACCTTGCTGGTGGCCGACGTGGCAGTCCGCTGAGCCGGCTGCTGATTCCCCAGAGGAGACACCACAGCAGGCGTCATCACCCGCGTCGCCGCGGGGGGTGGGTTTCCACCAACACGTTGATAGATCGACTGCCGCTGAGGCACTGAAGCGAGCTGCATCGGCGACCGAGCAGATGCCACCGGGTCAGGACTCTGGCCACGAGCGACCGCGGCGGGGGGCGGCGTGACCGCAGCAAGCGTGGCTGGCGGAGCAGGACATCCCTGGCGCACCCAGTCGAGCCAGACCATCTGCATCTGGGAGGCATCCGAGATGCCGTAAAAACCGGTCAGGGCAGCCGACCAGTTGCCCGTTGCCAAGCCTTGGCCAACGAAGTCCACATACTTGCGGCGGCCTCCTCGCTCGATCAGATACCGAGCTAACGAATAGCCCTGGGCATACAGTGGCAGCACATCCGGTGGATACTCCCGCATAGCAAACATCTGCGGGAAAGCGATGCCTCGCCCGGTGGTGAGAAACTCAATCAGCATGCGGTGCTGACGAGCCCGCTCTGCAGGATGTTCGACCGTCGTGCAGGCACCTTCATCGGCCCAGCGGGGCAACGGCTGCCGGAAGTGACTGGCAAAGATCGTGTGAGTGACCTCGTGAGGCAGCACGGAGTCGAGAATCCTCTGCTCGCTGCCCTGAATCGTCATCTGCCAGCCAAAGACCTCTCCACGGTCGAAGACAAAACTGGTCGCTCCGCCCGCCCCCAGCGTTTCGGCCACTTCCGCGGTGATCGGACACGGACTCGCCCATCGCGGCAGCGGTCGACCGGTCCACTCCACAGCCAGGTCGTGACGATACTGCTCGGCGGCGTCTCCGATCTTGCGAGCGAGATCAGGAGTCGGAGCCTCAATCACGAAGTTGGGGGTTCTGTAGCTCGCGGCCTCAGCCCACTCGCCCCACACTGCCGCAACGGCTGCCAGCGGAACCACCATCGTCATAAGCCACCGCAGACGGCTGCTGTTGAGGCCACTTCGCTTGGCTTCCATGCCCGCTGTTCTCCGTCACCGCTGCGTGATCGCTCGGGCAGCGTGGCTTCCGTGCCACACCGCGACGGCTGTGCGAGCGGCCGACGGCCTCCTCGCCACGCGTGGGGGCGAACCCTAGCGAAGCGTCGCCAGCGGGAGCCAGACCGTTTTCACCCTGCGAAACGGTCTTGCATCGCGAGAAAAACCACGATTTCTCAGTCGACGCGGTGCCGGACAGAATCACGGATCACCAGCCCGCCACGAGCCTCGAGCGGTCCCTGCAGCAGCGGTAGCAGACGCCGGACGACCACAGACATCGCACCGCCCGTGAGCAGCAGACCTGGCCATGCCGGGGACAGCAGGACCGCCCAGGCAACGCCGGTCACCATCGCCAGCAGAGGTCCAAACTGGATCAGCAGGCTAGTCATCCGCAGAGGACTGCGAACCGAAAGGCTCCAGGTCGCGCCGGCGATCAGAATCGCCACGGCCGTCGCCACGGCTCGGGACGAGTCGGTTGGAGTGGGCGTGGCTGCCGCCCGCAGAATGATTCCGCCACTCGGATCCGAGGTAGTCGCAAACACATCTTCTGAGAGCGCCAGGGATGTGCGGTTCCAGGCGACCTCCGCCGTACTCAGTTCGGTGCGTTCAAAGATCGATGAGACCTGCTCTTCAATACGGCGACGTTCCTGCGTGTCTCGGCCCTCGAGTGCCCGTCGCAGCGCCGCCTGCAGCCGAGCCGAGGCCTGCTCTCTGCGACTTTCAAAGCCGTCAGGCGTAAGCTGAACAGAGGGAGTGAGCAGCCGCAGATCGAGTCCTCGTGGCCCGCGAATCATCCAGAGCACTTCACGGGTTTCAATGCCTGGAAGCTTTGGAGGCTCGAGCTTCAGCGGAACACCTGAGACCAACGACTCACGAATATCACCAGCAAAGATCACCTGAATCGTGCGTGGCCGACTGACGTCGAGCAGTTCGAGTTCCCAGGCAGCATCACCAACTGGACGCGCTCGCAACGGATGCTCATCGACAAACACTTCAAACAGTCGCATGCCAGGCGGCAGCTGGAGCCGCACGAGCCGTTGGGCCGGCACCAGATCGATCCGAGCAACGCCCCAGGCTTTCCCTCGTTCATCGGTCGCAAACCGCACTTCCAGCTGTTCAACGCGTGGCGAGCCATCACCCGACTCCGCGATCGCCGAGTTGAGCTCGCTGCCAGGCCCTCCTTCGCTGGATGTCTCTCCGGCTGCGGTCGCCGCCGCTATCGCGGCACGTTCGGCGGCAGAGGGGACACGGCTGTAGCGGAGGGTGGCCGCGGGGAGCTGCTCAAGCGACTGCCATTCCGAGGCAGACAGCGCGACACCACCGGCGCCGGTTGCTACCTGGAGACCGCCGTCCGTCGGCCATTCCACGATGACCGGGATGTCTCCAAGGCCAATGATGCCTGGAATCACGAGATCCCCCTCGCCGGATGTCATCGACGGCTCGGAGGCTTCGAGGTCGAAGCGAAACCGGCCCGCTCGAGGATGCTGCGGGATGATCTGCACGGAGCCGTCGGCTGCACGGCCCCAATGGATGTCTTGTGGTGTGGCTTGCAGGGCACCGCTGCGTGGCGTGGTCACACGAGCCAGGCCGACTCGCTGAATCTCCCAGGTCAGCGGCAGGCTCACGCGAAACGCTCCCAAGGCGGCGTCCACGGAATCGATCGATGCATCGAACCGCAGGCGGAGCCGGTCCCCCTCGGTGTCGAGTCGCATCCGTTGGGTGCCCCGGAGAGCGGTCGCAGTCCTCGTCACCGCGATGCTGACCGGCTCCGGTTCCTCCGCCAACCGACTCGGCTCTCGTCGCCAGGCCAGCCACCCGCTGTCCCTCACCGCTTCGCTCGGCGTCACCGCCGTGACCCCAGTCGGTAGACGAACGGTCGCGTCGTAACTCCCCTCAGGGATGAACTGCACGAGTCGTGTCGCGCTCGCCGTGTTGGGCGTGACAATCCGCACCTCGGGCACGCGAAACACGCCGACGGGATCGGCCAACGGCATCACAAACGGCACGCTCACCGTGGTCGGACCACGGAGTGGCTGCAGCCGCTCCACAAGCCACGCGCCATCACCGATGCGACGAATCGTCACCGACTCAGCCTCCTCCGAGAGGGCCTCATTCGCTGGCTCCAAGCGAGGATCTGCCGACATCACAAATGAGCGAAACACCGCGTCACCAGGATCGAACTGAAAGCTCGCCACCACGCGGCAGCGTTCAGTCTCCCAGGTGATGTCGTTGCGGGCCGCCAGCACACGAGGCTCCGCCGTGAGCTTGCCTCCTGCTTCCAGCGACCAGCAGAGACGCAGCAGGTCACTCCGTGCGATATCGAGTAGGCCGCCGGGAAGTTCAGCTGTCGCCTCATTCGTCTCCACAACTGGCAGGCCGTTGCGTTCACGCTCCACAAGCAACGACGCGACATCGATGTCTTCGGCCGTTTCAGCGATCCGCAGGCCCGCCTGCGGTGCCACCGGAAGACCGATCGTGGCGGTGCCCACGCTTCCCGCAGAGATCACCTGCGGCCGCACTCGCACGCTGAGTCGATGACGACCGGGCGCCGCCAGTGGCACCCGCAGGATGCGGCCGTCGGCCGAGATCGACTCGTTGAGCAGATCCCCAGCGTCACTGCCATCAAGCTGCAGCGAACCGGCCACAAACTGTCCTCCACTGGCAGGCTGACGCAGTGTGCAGACGGTGTTGGAGTCAGAAGAGAGATCGATCGTGAGAAGCCATTCGCTGTCCTGTTCGGCCGCCACCGAGGGATCCGCAGCCGGAACCGCGGCCACCACCGTCACACGCTCGACTCGCACGCCCAGGCTCTCAACCGCATCAACCCCGCGGCCGAGTTCACGGAACAGCCGGTCTGGCACCAGCACGGTCGATTCCTCGGTGTCACCGGTGACAAATACCTTCAACGGCGGCTCACCGACAGCAGGCTCTGCCGCGATGGACTCACCTGCAACGCACGCCAGCAGCAACACGCACAGCGGCCCGGTCTTTCGTCCCCCCAGCATCGTCAGTACGAGGCCAGTGGTTCCTCCCCACCAGGCAGCCCGGGCAACTTCCAATGCGTTTGGTGGCACCCACAGGGCCAGAACTGCAGTGATCCCGCAGAGAGCCACCGCCACCGCCGGAGCCCGACGACTGAAGAACCAGGTTGCCAGTCCAGCAACCAACGCGATCACGATTCCTGCAGAAACCACCACCTGTCGCGAGACGAGCAGCATGCCGACGGATGTGCTGCGGCCTGATGTCGGAGCAAACGCATGCAGCCGAAAGCCTCCGACGAGAGCCGCCTCTGACGGCCTCCGTGCTGCCACGCCGGGTGTGGCATCCGCTCGCCGGATGGTGGAGGCGAGCAGCCGTTCGGCCCAGCCAACCTGAGTGGCCTCCAGTCGATGATGAGCCGAGGGAACGTGGGCGATCCGCAGGCCAGGCGGGATCCCCACCTGCCAAAGACGCTCCAGCACCGGTAAGTCAATCACGCCGGCAACCGGGTCGACAGTCCAGGCATGCTGCCAGCCCGGAATCAGCGGTCGCGCGGAGGCCAGCGCGTGGATTTCAAGACGAACCATGCGGCGTCCGGCCGGCAGTTCGATCACCGTCTCACCACCCAAGGTCTGCCGCACACCCGCAACAAGCTGGGTGCCATCGACGAGGATTTCCTGAATCTGCTTATCCGGAGGATGACTGAGGACCACCTGCGAGCGACCGTGGTTCTCGATGTCAAACACCGTCTCATACTCCACAACGCCTGACGTATGACACCAGCATGTGGTCGTCTCATTCCAAGCCCATGCTCGCGGAGCGACACCATCGTCACCACCAGGCACGATCCGTGCTGCAGCAAGGCCTCCTGCTAAGTCGCGGCGAGGGTCAAACAAGAACCGTGAGACCGACGTGGCATACCGCTCGGTATCACCGGCCACACCTGGGATTTCCGAAAGCGTGCGGTTCACCACAAGCGGTCGTTGCCGACCGGCATCACGGATCTGCAGTTCCCCGACCGGGCTTGCCGCTCCTTCGACCCATGTCAGCGGCACATTGGCTGGTCCATCAAACGGAACTGTCTGCACGCCCCGCAGCGTGACCGCCCCTCGAGCGGGTGGCACCAACTCCAGCAGCCACGATTCCATGCCGCGGGTGGGATCACGTGGTTCCTGCGGCTGCAGGCGTCGGGCAAGAAGCTGTCCTGTGGTGGGCGGAAGCAGTGACCACTCCATTCCATCACCCGTCGGCTCCGAGAAGTGCACCACCACCGAGTCGATCTCTGCATCGCGTGGCGCACACTCCAGCGTGAATGATTCCGTCAATCGATCATCACGCACCGTCAGCCGCACCTGCGCCTGCACATCGATCGGAGGCCTTCGTCGCAGGAGTCGGAGTCTCTGATCCTGAGCCGATGGCGTGGCCAACAGACGCAAGCGAACACCACTGTCACTCGCAAGACGACGGAGGCCTGCAGGCAGCTTCTCCAGTGGTACTGACTCCACCTCTCCGCCTGCACCATCGATCGTCATCTCGGCATTGGTGCGGATCTCCAATGCAGCGACCTGTTCGTCATCGAGGGTGAGCATCTCCAGCGACGGCCTTGCAAAGGGCTCTCCTTCCCGCAGGGGCCCACGATGGCCCATCACGTTGACCTGCACAGTCGTGCCATCGGCCACACCATTCACCAGGCCAATCCGCAGCAGACTGCCGCGGGCCGTGGGCTCCACACGCCACTCCGGTGGCTCTGACCGACTGGGAATCTCAACGGAGTCGATGAGCCAGCCAGCGGCCACCTGGCCGACCAGTTCAAAGATCTCACCACGGGTAACAGTGACGTCGCTGGCAGTCTGGCCAATCACCGAGCCGGCGGAAATATCGACTGTCGTGACACGGCTGACCTCAACATCCGGCTGCCGTGGAGCCACGCTGATGGAGAGCGTGGCGTTGGCAGCCTGCGCCTCAAACGCCAGCGTCGGCCCCTCGACGTCTGTCGCAGCCATAGCGTTCGGCCAGGCATCGACAACCGCATCATCGACCGGCAGGTATCCTGTGGGCGTTACTCCGGTCACGACAAACCGTGGATCGAGATGGGTCACCAGGCCGCCACCAGCCCAGAGCTCCTCCGGTGGCCCGATCGTGGGGAGCCGTGTCGCGGTGCTGCTCTCAGTTGCAGTGCCGCCCTCAAACGAAAAGCCGGTCTCAAACGCCGCGATCGACTCAAGTGTCAGTGGCTGTCGTGTGCCGATCGCCCGGGTCGGGAGCTGCAGGAGCATCGTCGTCACGATGGGCTCGTCGGGAGTCTGCTGAGATGCATCGTCCGGCAGCATTCGCCATGACAGGAGCACACCCTCTGCTCGCTTCTGCTCCTGCGTCAGCGGGTTCGTTGTCTGCATGCCGTCGAGATGAGCTGCCACGACTGTGATGCCTGCATCGACACGCAGCCTGACGGTCGTGGTCGTCCAGGGCACCGTCGGCACGAGCGTCGTGGAGAGCGTTGACGACCGCCGCTGGAGAGTCAGTCGACTCCAGCAGGAGAGCGGCACCTCAGGCAGCGGTTGGGCAGCCAGGCTGCCATCGAGCTGCTCCGTCGGGCCGAGCTCCAACCTCCAGGCCACGAGCACCGCATCGTCATCACGCAGCGTCGGTCGCAGATCGACATCCGCAGGCAGTGGCACGCGTTTCGCCTCAGCCGCATTGACCACCGGCACAACGCCCGGCGGAAGCAGCAGTTCCACCGACGTAAACACCGCGGGCACCAGCGGCAGATGGAAGATCGGCCCGAGCTGGCCTCCAGGATTCGTCGGCAGCGCAAACTGCCAGGCATAGGTCCCCTCGGCTTCAGCGATCACTGCCATCGTGCCATCAGGAAGCCCACAGACTTCCGCAGCACCGGTGCCCGCCTCGCTGGAGTAGGTCGCCTGCGTGATTGCCTGCCCAGTCAGGGGAATCGCCCTTCGCAGGCCAACGATATCTGGCCCCAACGTCACCTCGGCCGTGCCACGAAAGCCGTCCACTGCATTCCAGATCAGTCGGTAGCTCACCTCATCGGCGATCACGGTTCGAGCTGGGGAACTCCCCAGACTGCTGCTCTCCACGTCTGCAGGCGACGTCCGATCGACCAGTGCTGCGCGAAACTCAGCCAGCGTCATCGGCACATACCGGCCCGAGCCGAGCGGTATTTCTGAGAGCCGATCTGGGGGTACATGAACCCGGAGGAAGCCCAGCGGAGTCGGCTCGTCGGCTCGCACCAGCGTCAGAACGCCGCAGGCCAGCAACACCGCGAGACTTCTCAGAAAAAAGGAGAGCGACGATCGGACGTCTGTTCGGGTCATGGCAGATGTCCTCTCACGAGGCCGACCGCTCCGTCGCGACACGACGACCACGACTCGATTCCGGCATGTACGCGGAAAGGGCTGTTCGCGTGGACGACTGCGACACGATCATAGGTGTCTCAGCCCTCGTCTGTACGGTTCCTGTCGACCGCAACGCAATCCGCAAGCCGGCCGCGAGCACCGTCAGCATCACACCAGGAAGAGCCGCCTGCACCACCAGCAACGCTCGCCAAGGAAAGACCGCAGCTGCCGCCGTCGCGAGGATCCCCAGCGTCATCACCACCGTCGGCTTCCGCACCAACGGCCACTGCACGAGCACCAGGCCGACCAGGAGCACGGGCCCCGAACAGACAAGCACCAGCACCCAGGTTGGCAGCACCCACAGCTGATTGGCTTCGGGATGGCCAACGCCCGAAAACACGAGCCGGCGGTCAGCATGAGGCATCGTCTGCTCTCGATCTCCGGCAAGCTCGTGGGTCGGTGTGATCCAGCTCTTCAGCATCTCTGGGGAGACAATCGCTCGCGGCAGGAAACCTATCGTGCCCCAGGCCCACTCCTGCTGAGCGGTCCAGCCTCGCGGGGTCGAGAGGAGGTGCGAGTCAGCCGACAGCTGCAGCTCCCAGTAGAACCGCCGCTCCATTGTTCCCTCGGGAAACAGAGGTGCCGCGAGCAGCAGCGGCTGCCAGCCTGACTGTCGGTCGCTGCGGACGACCACCTCGATGTCGTACTGACGAACAGTGCCGCCTGCAAACAGATCGATCACCAAGCGGCCATCCGTCCGCACGGCATCGCTGAGCGGACGCCCATCGAGCAAGACCTGCACACCGGCAGGGTCAGCGGGCTCACCGAGCGGTCCAGGGGGCAGCTGCAGATCAAGCCGCTCAACCGATGTCGCCACACGATAGCGGTAGATGTCGTGACGCTGGTCGTCCAGCAACCGACTTTGCAACCAGGCAGCATCGACCACAGTCTCCCCAAAGCTCTGTGGCTCAGCCGCAATCGCCAGCCGAATGGTCTCTTGCGGCCTGCTGGCGGCCCAGCTCCGTGGCAGGGTGGTTCCCTGGACAGCCATTTCGCGTTTCCAAGGATCGCCCCGCACGTCCACCGAGAGCCCGCGGGCAGCCTCAAGCGACACACTCTGTTTGCCGAAGCGAGCTCCCACAGGCATCACCAGTGGGATGTCTTCGGCAAGCGTGGTCTCTTCTGGTGGAGGCGTCGCCGGAAGCCGGTATCGCACGCTGAGTTCACCCGCTCCCAGCAGAGGCACGGGCAGCATCACACGTGTGCGACTGCTCGGCACGAGCAAGGGGTCGGAGGCCAGTTCGTCGTCACGACTGGAAGCCGACTCTGGATCTTCTTCCGGGAGGTCGGTCAGATCGTCTGGGGCTGGTGCGATCTCCAGATCGACTGCCGGCTGTGAGGCAAGCAGGCGATCTCCCTGCCGTACTTCCAGCGTGCCGGTGGCCACGATCGCGTCAGGTACGAGCAGCTCCACCACCTCAAGAGGCACGTAGGCCACATCGAACCGCAGCGTCTCTTCAACACTGATCTCGGTCTGCCGCACATCAAGCCTGGTGGCGACCGACGCAGCGACCCTTCGCGGGAGGAACCGACGTGTAGCTGCAAACTGGCCGGTCGGTCCATCGAGCCGATACGCGATCGCCGCGTTTTCAGGACGACCGCCGTTAGCAGCCTCGCTCCGCAGCAGCGGAGGCAATGTCTCACTGGCTCGTGTCGACGCGGGCGATGCGACCTGGCGAACAAGCCCGTCGATCGCCTCGCTGTCGGGCGTGAGTTCAATGTCGCTCTCGGGGAGAATAACCACCGTCGCAGGACCGACAAGGTCGGCCACCGGCCTCGGAAATGTCCACGCGACCCGTGACGCATCACGGTCAACGGTGCGAGCAGCACGCACTTCGATCACTGCATCACCGCTGAGCCCTTGCACGAAAGGGATCTCAATAGTGTTGCCGCTCTCCACAATCGCGCTGCTGTCGACGAGCCCGGCAGGTCCGACGTCCTCCAGTTCCCAGCCGTCGAGTCCCACACGCAGCTGTGAGATCGCCGCACCACGGACAGCCACCCGCAGCCTCGCCTGCAGTTCCACTCGCGTGGCCCCCACGCGAACACGGTATTCCGGCTCGACGACCACTCGGCTGCGAAGAGGCCGTACCTGCAGGGCCAGACTCGCCGGCTGGGCGTCGTAGGCGAAAGCGGCCACACATCCGCGACGTCGCAGCGGGAGCGAAGGATCAACCCGACGCAACGGTCCTTCCGGATTCCAGTCAAGCTGCCACGCGCCCTCAACCAGCACGCTGACCTGCCCCCACTGCCTCCATTCCGGAATCTCAGTGATCCGGAAGCCGAGAACTTCCAGCGACGCACCATCCGGCTCGACAGGCGACTCGCATGTCAGCTCGATCACCGCGCGGCCAGCGGCGTCGGGATCGACCGAAACCACCACCTGCGGCGCCTCGGTACTGCCCTGCATTGAGACGAGGGCGGCGGGCGCCGCGAGGGTTTCAAGTTTGGCAAACGCGGGCAGCTGCAGCGTCAACGTCCGACGCCCAGGAGGCAGACGCTCCAGCTCGATCACGGCCTCCGTCTTCGCCTGGCGACCATTGATCGTGACCACAAGTTCTGACGAGGCATGTGGGGCCGCGGTCATCGGCTCGAGCAACGCCTGCTCCGATGAGAGGCGTATTCGCGTTGGCCCAACGAGTCCAACCAACGACACCTGGCTGCCCCCAGTCGCATCCGCACTCAGCTGCGGCGGCAAGCCAGCAGGCTCGACCGCAATGGCAGGCTCAGCAACAGCAGACCGGACCGTCAGCTGCGAGGCGTTGGCCCGCGGCACGTCGAGCCCCAGCTGGACGGTGCCACCAGCTCGCTCGACAGGGAGTTTGCCTGACAGAATCACGCGGTGACGGGTGCCTGGTTCCCCTTGAAACCAGCCTCGGTAGCCGCTGCCGTCAGGACTGGCATCAAGAAGAAACCTGCCCTCGCTGCCAGCGACGGTCTCATGCACGGGTGGTTCGGTAAACAGGGCTTCCGAGAGATCGAGGGGCAGGCCCACCCAGCCCGTCGCGGCCTGCATGACGGTGAGTTCAATCCGCAGGCTCCCCGGTCCTTCGGCAACGCCGGCCTCAGGCTTCGCGGGCGCAACAGCAGCGGCGTCCGGTGCCGCTTCTGCAGCCACCTCTTCAGCCACGTCTGCAGCCGTGGCCCCTGCGACCATGTCGTCCGTCTGCGGATCACGATTCACCTGGCCTGGCCGCACATCGACCTGCATCACAAGTCGTTCCAGCACAGCCTCAGGCGCGGTGGGAAGCTTGGGCATGCCTTCGCGGAGCCGAAGCAGTTCGACAAAGTCGCGGTACTGAAAGCCCGGCACTGGCACGAGCCGGCCGGCCTCATTTTCGAGGTAATAGAGTTCTGGCTCGACCTCGCGAACTGCAGGCTCAGGGACAGCAGACGTCGACAGGGGACCTTTGACTGCAGACGGCTCAGCAGCCACCTCTCCGACTCCATCGGCAGCGGATGCGGCTGCGTCTTCCTCAGCCGTGGCTGCCTCGCCACCACTCACCTGAGGGCTGCTCCCGAGGGGCGTCGTCACGGTCGGGCTCACTGCCGCTGGACCTGCTGCGGCGGGGCTCGTAACAGCCTGGCCGCTCACGGGAGCAGTCGTGGCAGGAGCAGCACCGCTTCGCAGGGCGTCACCAGGCTCGCCGAGACCTGTACGCTGCGCAGAGGCCGCACCACCATGAACGGCGACCGCCAGCACAAAGGCCGCCAGCAGAATCCGCAGCCCGCACCGCGCGGACGCTCTCCCTGCCCAAGCCCTCCGCAGGCCCGGGATTCCCACGGCCGGAGATCGATCCACGTCTGTTCTCATGCAGTTTGAGCCTACCCTGCCCTCCTGAACGACGCACCACGATCCGGGATGCGTTTGCAGCCGCACCGCCTCCCCCATCTCCCCAATCGCTGAAACCGCTGCGACCAGCGCCCGGCCAGACGGCCACCGTTAGCCTGCCGTCATCAGGTCACGGAGGCTCGTCAGCATTTCCGGCGTACTGGCAGCAAGAAATGCCGGATCGGCGAGCGGGATGGTCTCTCCCGGCTCACCAGCCGGCTCTCCGGGCTTCCGCAGTGGCGCCGTGACCCCACCCGCCTCCTGCACCAACAGCAGCCCCGCAGCAACGTCCCAGCTGGCAATCCGGCGGGCCCAAAAGCCATCAAGACGCCCTGCGGCCAGATAGGCCAGGTTGAGAGCCGATGAACCGCTGCGGCGAATCGCTCGAACCGCTGGCAGCACGGCCAAGAAATCGCGAACGGCCAGCGACTCGCTCGCCGACTGAGCGGGAAAACTGACCGCGACCAACGATTCACTCGGCTCGCGTGTGCTGGTCGCCCGCAGTCGCTCACCATTGAGCCAGGCCCCATGCCCGGCTCGCGCGGTGTAGCACTCATCGCTGAGAGGATCGTAGATCGCCCCCACCAACAGCCGGTCACCCTCTGCCAGTGCGACCGACACGCAGTAGGCGGGGTAGCCATGCACGTAGTTCGTTGTGCCGTCGAGTGGATCAACAACCCAACGCAGCGGGTGGGTCTGGTCAGCAGTAGACACCGCTTCGGGCAGGCTCTCTTCGCCTTCGAAGCCGTAGTCGGGATAGGCCTCCGCAACGAGCCGACGGATTTCGGTCTGGCTGGCGAGGTCCGCCTCTGTGACCAGATCGCGCGGACCCTTTGAGGACACCCCAAACCGGCCTCGCCACGACTGGAGGACGGCGGCTCCTGCGCGGGCTGCCTGTTCACAGACCCGCAGATGCTCTTCACTCGGCTCAATCGACGACACGCAAACTCCTCAGGCCAGCCCGTATGTGGAATGCGGAAACTCCGCCGTGACAAGACCCCGTCCAGGATACCGGCTGCAACGGAAACCGGCATCGGCGATTACACCGTCACGATGATGGTCGGCAAATGTCGTCCCATTGCCTTGGCCGGCGGCCGTAATGTCGCGGTCCTGGTAAGTCGCTCGCATAGCTCAACCTTCGTGATTGCTCGGTCTGCGGGTCCCAGTCTGCCTGCACCTCTGAGATGCGATCTCGGATCTCTTGCTGCTCCCGCCCACCGAAGTGCTCGTCACGCAGGCTTCGGCCGGCGTGAACGCCCTGGCGTCGAGGGGCAACAGCGAACCATTGTGGGTGTGGTGGGAGTCCGCGGCTGTGGTCGTCCTGCAACCTGCAGTCAACCCAACGCCAGGCCGCGATGTCGAAACGCTGTGCCAACTCCGCGGTGGTGCAGCCGGTGGCGACCATCGCAAGGGCGGGTTGCAACTCTTCGTCGCTCAACATCGGTAACGTGGCAGCCTTCGGCTGGCGTCTCTTTCACCGGCCAGGGTTACGAATACACAAACCCCGAGAAGTTGGAATCTCACAGGATTCCGGGGTGGATCAAGCGGATGTTCGGCCAGCGAAAAGTAAAAACCGAACGCTGGTTCGCAGCCGGCGAACCATGGTTCCTCCGGTAGCAACCGGCCGGCGGTCGCGGTCATCTGCGGCAATGCCGTACAGCGGCAACACCCCGTTGCGTCGTCGGGTAGCTCGATCATGAATTCGCGACAAATGTCGTCCAGTCCGTCCACCTTGCGTCGCACTCTGCCGGGCTCGCTCTTACCGTTGACGCTCGCAGAGACGCCAGATTACGAGGGAAGAGTTCGACAGGAGTCTTTTGAACTTGCCCTCAGTATTCGCCGGCATGGAGGTTTGACGGCCTACTTGTCAGTTCGATTGATCGTTGTAGTTTGGACGCGGATCATCGTCTCGTGCGGTTCGGCGTTCGCGTTGGATGCGCGACAAATCTGGCCACGGTTTGACCTGTTATTTATGGCGCGATGCTGCTCGTCACCGCTCGGATAAATTGCGGGTGGTATTTGCGGAAGTTCCGCCCGGCGGTCTGCCGTGTCATTGTTATGACAAGATCGTTCTCCAGGTCCACACGGAGTGTGCACGAAGATGCGGAACCGTGGCCAATCGTCCGATCACTGAGACCGTCACCGCTGAACCAGGTAAGCCCGATTCCCCAGGTCACATCGGTGTCTGCTCCAAGCAGGCTGTCCAGTCGGCGCGGCAGCATCGACTCGAACACCGCTTCACTGAAGAACCGTTTCTGACCATAGGCGCCATGATTGGCGAGCATCTGGCCCACCAAAGCCAGGTCATAGGCGTTGGACCACGTCATCGCCGAACCATCTATCGACTCGATGCTCTGACACCCCAGCGGGCCGAAAAGATACGCCTGGTACAAATCGGGAAGCGTCATCCCGGTGATTTGCTCCAGTACCTTGAGGCCGATGCCAATGCTGGTGCCATTGTAGCGATGCTGTTTACCGATCGCCAGGTGTGGATAGGCCTCACCGTAGACGTGCTCGAGGTCACTCTGGAAGTCGGTAAAATGCCCGTCCATGTCGGCGGTGTGGGTAAAGAGATGGTGTAGCGTCGCAGGGGTGCTGATATGGTCGGCGTTAAACTCCGGGAGGTACTTCTCCACGGGATCGTCCAGCTTGACGACTCCGCGATGCACGAACGACATGAGCAGCGCCCCGGACAGCGCTTTGGATATGGAAAAAACGATGTGACGCGTGTCCGTAGTGATTGGTTCA
>JADHNY010000046.1 GCA_016779265.1 Pirellulales bacterium
GCGCCCGTAGCTCAGTTGGATAGAGCATGGGATTTCTAATCCCAGGGTCACAGGTTCGAGTCCTGTCGGGCGTACTTGGTTTCGCGTTGAGCAGCCTGGGCCAGCAGCGTTGAACGCTCGGTCCAGAGTCTTGCCTGAGTCCTTGTTGTGCCGCGTGCGAGGAATGGCGATATGCCGAAACTTCGCCCACCGCTGTGTGCTCGGCTCCTCTACGGCGGGCTCTTGATGCTGGCCTGGGGGACGCTCGCGATGTGGGTGATTGGCGGCGGCCTGCTCATGCTCGCCTGGGGAGAGTTTCTGGGGATTGCTGAACTTGGCCTGATCGATCAGGCCAAGTTCTACTCAGCCGACTTTGCTTTTCTCCTCATTGCCTGGAGTCTTCCTAGCTGTACCGTCGCGATCGCCTACGCCCTTCGACGAAGCCCCCTATAGCCCCTTGTTGCTGACTTCGTATGAAGTGCCCAACCAGCTGCTTGAGGAATCACACACCAGCACGAAGCCTGTTGGGCCAAACCGGCTCGCCATGCACACCGGCATTTTCAGCGGAGAATCCGAGCATAAACATGAGACCACATCACTTTTGCAGAACGAGCTGTCTCAGTCTGGCAGTCCTGCTAACCATCGAGCTCTTCGCGGCCGCGTCTTTCACTGGCAGGCCCTGCTCTGCCCAACCCCCGACAGAGGTCGCTGCGGGCTATCGAATCGAAAGCGACATTCCCTACACCACAGATGAGGAGCTCCCTGCAGCCGCTAACGAGCGGTGCAAGCTCGATGTCTACTTCCCCACAGACACGCCCGGCTTCGCCACCGTCGTCTGGTTTCACGGTGGCGGCCTGTCCGCGGGCGAACGCTTTATCCCTGAAGAACTCAAGCAGCAGGGAATCGCCGTGGTTGCCGTGAACTATCGCCTTGCTCCTGCAGCAAAGTCGCCCGCCTACATCGAAGACGCCGCTGCGGCCGTGGCCTGGACCTTTCAAAACATCGGACGCTACGGCGGCTCACCCGAACGCATCATCGTCAGTGGCCATTCGGCCGGTGGGTATCTCGCCGCCATGGTCGGCCTCGACAAACGATGGCTTGCTGCTCATGACATCGATGCCAACCAACTCGCTGGCATCGTGCCCTTCAGCGGGCATGCGATCACCCATTTCACAATTCGCAAGGAACGGGGCATCCCAGGCACCCAGCCACTGATTGATGACCTCGCCCCCCTCTACCATGTCCGCAGCGACGCGGCTCCCGTGGTTCTGATCACGGGCGATCGAGATATGGAGATGCTCGGACGCTACGAGGAGACCGCGTACCTTTGGAGGATGCTCAAGGAAGCTGGGCACAAGAACGTCGAACTCTACGAACTGGAGGGCTACGACCATGGCCAGATGGCCCACCCAGCCCACCCAATCCTCCTACGTTTCATTCACGGACTCTAGCGTTGTAGCCACGCGACGACTGGGGCTTCTCCGCTGTGATCAGATCGAAAACCTGCGTTGCCGCCCCCCTCGCTTTTTGAGACGCTCCTCCACCTTCAAAAGTCCGCAGGCTCAGCGTGGCCTACGGGGCTTTATGACACTCGGAGCAGCAGCTATGCGAAAGCTGATTGTGGTTGGACTGATCGTCGCCGGCCTGTGTGCCGCAGGAGCGATCCACATCTCGACATCAGGAAACAATGTTGAGATCACCGTCGATCGCCAGCGTCTCAAGGCGGTCACCACGGAAGTGGTCGAAGAGGGCAGCAACGCATGGCGGAGCGCCTCGGCCAACGCGCAACAAACGCGTTAGTCCAGCCTGCTTCTCCCACTCGCATTGAACGCCATGCGATGTCGTCTTTTGAAACTGTTGATCACCGCAGGATTGCTGGTGGCCTGCCAGGTCACCAAGGCCGTGGAGCCGATCGAGTTCAACACCGATCGTGAAGCCTTCACGCCTTCGACCTTTGCCGTCGAGCCCGGGCGGGCCCTCATCGAAGGCTCACAGGTCTACATCGACAACCGTGAAGGCCTGCCGACAAACAACTACCCCGAGCTGATTTTTCGCCTCGGTGTCTGGGAGCGGCTTGAGTGGCGACTCGGGTTTAACTACTCCGTCGGCTCGCAGGGTAACGTAGTGACCAGCGTGGAAGCCGGTGAACTTCCCATCGACGGGGGCACGCTCTACGAATCAAACGTGCTCTACGGTCTCAAGGTCGAGACCACCGATCAGGATGGCTGGATTCCCCAGAGCTGCTTCATTATCGAGGCCACCACGCCCACGTTTGGTCAGGAGTTTGGGACCGAACCGGTCGCGACCGCTGTCTTTGGGTGGGAGTTTCCGGAGAAATGGCGTGTCGATGCAGCCCTCCGCTATGCCTACGCCGAGAGTGACATCGTCTGGTTTTCTCGTTGGGGCCCTTCTGTTGTCGCCCGCTATCCTCTCACCGATCGATGGGAAGTGCATGCTGAGTATTTCGGCACCTTCACGCAGGGCCTGCTCGATGATGTGAACCGCCCGTTCTTCAGTCCAGGCACCCACCTCGTGATTGGAGACAACGCGGAACTCGGCTGGAGAGTTGGCTGGGGGTTGACCCGCGACGCGGCCAACTTCTTCTCCGACGCAGGCCTCGCCTTCCGTTACTGATCGCTGCCGCCGCCGTCACGAGTCACCCAGAGTCGCTTAGGCATGAATCGCCTGGCCACTCACCGCAAGGGCGGCCTCCTTGAGTGCCTCTGGCAGGGTGGGATGGGCATGGCAGACCCGTGCGATATCTTCCGACGTCGCCCCAAAGGCCATCGAAGCTGCAGCCTCGGCAACGAGATCACCGGCTGATGGGCCAATAATGTGAACACCGAGCACCCGATCGGTAGTTGCGTCGGCGAGGAGCTTGACCATACCGGCCGTCTCGGCAATCGTTCGGGCTCGGCCATTGGCTCGGAAGGGAAAGACCCCTTTGCGGAAAGCGATTCCCGCTTCCTCAAGCTGTTCTTGGGTCTTCCCCACCGCAGCAATCTCAGGATGGGTAAACACCACCGCCGGCACGAGGTGATAGTCCACATGACACCAGCCACCCGTCATCCCATCGACAGCGGCCACACCATCCTCTTCCGCCTTATGAGCCAGCATGGGCCCTGGCACACAATCACCGATGGCCCACACGCCTGGGGCGACCGTGCGAAACTGCTCGTCGACCGGAATAAAGCCGTGCCGGTCGGTCTTGATCCCGACTGACTCAAGACCAAGCCCTTCCGTCGCTGGTCGACGCCCAGTCGCAGCTAGCACACGATCGCAGTGAATCGGCTCGCTGCCTTCCACCTCAACAACGCACTCAGCCTCAGCAGCCCGAGCAGAAGTGACCTTTTGGCCGAGACGAATCTCCAGGCCTTCTTTGCGAAACATATCAAGAGCCTGGCGAGCGATCTCCCCATCGATTCCCATCAGGATCCGATCAGCATATTCCAGCACCGTCACCTGGCTACCGAGTCGCCGCCAGACACTGCCGAGTTCCAGGCCGATGTAGCCACCGCCAATCACGACGAGCTGCCGCGGAACGGTTTCGTAGGAAAGCGCCTCAGTGCTCGTTCCGACCCGATCACCATCAAAGGCAATCCCGGGAAGCACAACGCTCTTACTGCCGACAGCGATTAACACCCGCTCTGCTGCCACCTCGGTACGTTCACCACGTGCTGATGCGATCTCGACGCGACCAGCTCCGGCAAGCGTCCCAAAGCCACGCAAGCGAGTGACCTTGTTTTTCTTGAGCAACGCTTCAACACCCTTTGCAAGCGTTGAGACGACGTCCGCCTTCCGCTTCATCATCGCAGCCAGGTCGAGCTCCACGCCGCTGGCATGGATGCCATGCTGAGCGAGCCCGTGCCGAACTTCCTCAAACTTATGGCTCGACTCAAGGAGCGCTTTTGAAGGGATGCAGCCCACCCGCAGACAGGTGCCGCCAAGTTTTTCCTCACTCTCGACGACCGCGACGGAAAGCCCACGCTGCGCCGCTCGAATCGCTGCGACATAACCAGCAGGGCCACCACCAATCACCACCAGATCATGCGTCTGCATGGGACCTATCCATCGAGAACATCTGTGCCAACGCAAAGCGTCGGCTTCCCAAATCGACTCACCCGGCCGTCACCTGACCGTCGTTAGACCTCGAGCAACAGCCGACTCGGGTCTTCCATCGTTTCCTTGATCCGCTTGAGGAATGTCACCGCTTCACGCCCATCGACCAATCGATGGTCGTACGACAGAGCCATGTACATCATTGGCCGAATCACGACCTGGCCTTCGTGAGCCACCGGCCGCTCTTGGATAGCGTGCAATCCAAGAATGCCGCTCTGCGGCGGATTGATAATCGGTGTCGAAAGCAAGGAGCCATACACACCTCCATTGGAGATCGTGAAGGTGCCCCCCTGCAGCTCTTCAAGCTTGATCTTGTTGTCTGCGGCACGGACCGCGAAGTCGGCGATCGTCGACTCGATCTCAGAAAAGCCGAGAGCCTCAGCGTTACGAATCACCGGGACCACCAGCCCTTTGCCCCCTCCCACAGCGATCCCGATGTCGCAGTAGTCGCGGTAGACGATGTGTGGTTCACGGAACTCCGCGTTCACCTGTGGTATTTCACGAAGTGCCTCCACTGCGGCCCTCACGAAAAACGACATGAAGCCGAGTTTGACGCCATGCCGCTTGAGAAACGCATCTTTGTAGCGAGATCGCAGCGCCATCACCGCCGACATGTCAACTTCATTGAAGGTGGACAGCAAGGCCGCCTGCTGCTGCGCTTCGACGAGCCGTTCGGCGATCCGTCGGCGGATCGGACTCATCAAAACTGGGCGTTCCTGCCGACTCCCCGCCACACCAGCGGCTGCGGAAGACACCACGGTCGCAGGCACTGCAGACGGCGGTGCTGGCACTGCGGCTGGCTGCTGTGCCACCGTCGCGGAAATCGCATCTTGTTTCGTCACCCGTCCACCAGGTCCTGAACCAACAACGCCTTCCAGCGGCACACCAGCTTCGCCAAGGACGCGAGCCGCAGCCGGCATCACCCGCTGTGGCACCTCCGCCGCCGCAGACGCAGCAGGCGGCTGAACAGAGCCGATCACCGTGCGACTCTCACTCCGGCGAACATCGACCACAGGAGCGGGTTCAGATGCACCGGCCTTGGCTGCGGCGTCTACCGTTCCCTCTTCCATCAGTCCAATCACTTCACCGACAGTGGCCTGCTCGCCGGCAGCCTTGAGGATGCGTGTGATCGTGCCGGCTGCTGGAGCAGGCAGTTCGACCGTTGCCTTGTCGCTCTCAATCTCAACGATCGTCTCATCACGCGTCACGGCATCCCCTTCCTGCTTCTTCCAGGGGCCGATCTGTACCTCGGTGATCGATTCACCAACCTCGGGAACTTTTAACTCAATAGGCATGGCGACACCGAAAGGCTGCGGGATGAAGAAGACGCTCGCACTGCCCTAACTCTGGAAGGCAGCCGTAAGCAGTTCACGCTGTTCAAGATCATGGCTTCGTTTCGAGCCCGTGGCAGGGCTCGCGGCACTCTGGCGACAGACCCCTGAGAAGGGGAACCGGTCGAGCAGACGGTCACCGAAATGAATCCGGAAGAACCGCCACGCTCCCATGTTTTCAGGCTCTTCCTGGACCCAGACCGCCGGAGTGCCCGCTGTGTAGCCAGCCAGCGCCTCCTCGAGCGCTCGGCGAGGAAGTGGATAGAGTTGTTCTACCCGCACAATGGCCACATCCCGTCGGCCCTCTTCCTTGCGACGCTTCTCAAGCTCGTAGGCCACCTTCCCTGAGCAGAGAAGAATCCGCCGAATCGAACTCGGCTCGACATCACTCGCATCGGCAAGCACCCGCTGAAAACTACCCTCCGCCAGATCGTTCATCGACGAGGTGCAGGCGGGATGCCGCAGCAGGCTCTTGGGTGTCATCACGATCAGCGGCTTCCGCCAGACTCGCAGCACCTGCCGGCGAAGGCAGTGAAACATCTGCGCTGGGGTAGTCGGCGTGACAATCTGAATGTTGTCTTTGGCCGCCAGCATCAAGAACCGCTCCAGCCGTGCGCTGGAGTGCTCCGGCCCCATGCCCTCGAATCCATGCGGCAGCAGCATCACAAGGCCCGAGAGCCGATTCCATTTATCCTCTGCGCTGACAATGAACTGATCGATGACCACCTGAGCAGCGTTGACGAAGTCGCCAAACTGGGCCTCCCACATCACCAGTCCATCAGGACAGTCCAGGCTGTAGCCATACTCAAAGCCGAGCACCCCAGCCTCTGAGAGAGGGCTGTTGTAGATTTCCACCGCCGCCTGCTCACGAGACACATGCTCAAGCGGACAGTAGGTGTCGTCAGTCACAACATCATGAATCACCGCATGACGGTGGCTGAAGGTTCCACGCTGACTGTCTTGGCCTGACAGCCGTACCCGCATGCCCTGCACTGCAAGGCTGGCGAGCGCCAAGGATTCTGCTGCAGACCAGTCGAGGGGAATCTCGCCACGAATCATCCGGCGACGCTGATCAAGAAACTTCGCAATCTTGGCATGCGGCTCAAAGCCTTCCGGAAGCTCGCAGAGTTTGCCGAGCAGGTCATCAAGCACCTGCTGCTGCACCCCGGTCTCAACATCGGCAGCCTCTGTCTCCCGCCCACCAAGATAGAACGCCCACACGCCTGCAAGCTCACCGCGATAGACAAACTCATCACTCTTGGCAACGGAGAGCTCGCGATCGAGTTTCTCACGGTGCTCGTCAGCGATCCGGTCCGCCTCGTCGCCGGTCAGTTCCCCGAGCTTCAGCAGCTTCTCGAGGTAGCTCTCATGCACGCTCGGCCGTCGCTCAATCTCGCGGTAGAGGGCAGGCTGCGTGAACGCAGGCTCATCCGCCTCGTTGTGCCCTCGGCGGCGGTAGCAGTACATGTCGATCACGACATCTCGTTGAAACTCGCGACGGAAATCCATCGCCAACGACACCACTTGAGCGACCGCCTCCGGATCTTCACCATTCACATGAAAAATCGGGATCTGCAGCATCTTCGCCACGTCCGTGGCATAGACGCAGCTCCGCGACTCCCGCGGGCCCGTCGTAAAGCCAATCTGATTGTTGACGATCACGTGCAGTGCGCCACCGGTGCAGTAGGCATCGAGTTCGCTGAGGTTGAGGGTCTCCTGAGAGATTCCCTCTCCCGCAAACGCTGCGTCACCGTGGATCAGAACCACCATGCCCTTGTGTCGCCTCAGATCGCCCGAGCGATCCTGCCGTGCCCGCATCCGGCCAATGGCTACTGGGTTCACAAACTCAAGGTGTGACGGATTGAAACAGAGAGAGAGATGGACATTCCGTCCATTGGCTGCCTGGTAATCCGTCGAATGGCCGAGGTGATACTTCACATCGCCCCGGCCGACATGCAGTTCCGGATCAAGATCCGCAAACTCGCGGAAGATCCGCTGAGGGCTCTTGCCCATAATGTTGGCCAAGACATTCAGCCTGCCGCGATGCGCCATCGCCAGCACCACATCATCGATCTCATGCGAGGCGGCCCTCTCGATCGCCATCTCCAGCAGCGGGATCAGCGTCTCAGAGCCCTCGAGTGAGAAGCTCTTCGCTCCTAGAAATCGCTTCTGGATAAACTCCTCGAAGACCGCTGCCGTGGTCATCTGCTTGTAGATTCGCATCTGCTGACGGCGGTCGAGCTGGATGCGGTTTTCCGTGCCCTCCATCCGCACCTGCAGCCATTGCCGCACCCGAAGATCGTCCATGTGCATGAACTGCACACCGATTGATCGACAGTAGGTGTTTCGCAGCCGCTTGATGATCTGCCTCAGCGACATCGACTGCGGCCCTTCAATCGTGTCTGTGGAGAAAGACCGATCGAGGTCACTTTCAGTCAGGTGGTAGAAGTGAGGATCGAGTTCGGGGAGACCTGGACGAGGTCTGCCCAGTGGGTCGATCTCAGCCATCAGGTGGCCACGCACGCGGTAGGCACGCACCAGTTGGTCGACCCGGTCTTGCAGAAACGCGACACGATCTTCGCCATGACTGCTCACGGCCACCGGCAGAGGAAGCGGCTCTTCTTCCCCGGGCAGGGCGTCTGGAAGTCGAACCGCACCATTCGCAATGGCCACGGCATGCCCCGTGGGGATCCCGTCAGGTGCAACGAGGTCATCATCCTCCGACTGCTCATTCTCACGAATCGACCCAGCCGCAGCGAGTGGTGGCAGACTGCGGGACGGCTGCTGGACACTTCCTGCAGATGCCGCACTAGGCAATGCGGGCGTGCTGAGCGATGCGGGCGTACTGGTGGCTGCAACGCCGTTGCGGACTTCCCCTGCACCAGCCGCAAACCTCTGAAAAAAACGCTGCCAGTCAGGTGGGACACTGGCTGGATTCTGCTGGTACTGCTCGAAGAGTTCTTCGAGGAAGCCGGCACTCGCCGTACCCGCCGAATCGATCGCGTCGATGCTGCTCACGTCTCAGATCCCAACACATCGCCAGCGAAATAGCGCCAGCGTTACATCGCCAACAGCAACCGGCCTGGGCTCTCAAGATAGCCAATGATCTCATTGAGGAACCGAGCGGCCATTGCACCGTCGATCACTCGATGGTCATAAGAGAGCGAAAGCGGCATCATCATCCGTGGCTCAATCACGTCATCTCGCACCATCGGCAGCTTCCGCGAGCGGCCCACCAGCAGGATCGCAACCTCTGGGTAGTTAATGATAGGCGTCGAGTAACTGCCGCCCACCGCACCAAGGTTTGAAATCGTGAAGGTGCCGCCGCGCAGGTCATCGACTGAGTAGCTGGCATTCTTGGCCTTCTCGGCCGTGTTGACGATCGCCTTTGCCACCTGCGGAATCGACATCTCATCGACATCCCGCAGGACGGGCACCACCAGACCACGAGGGGTGTCGACTGCCAGGCCAACATTCACGTAGTCCTTGTAGATCAGCTGTCCGTTTTCCATGTCGACCGTGGCATTGATGCCAGGGTGCTGCCGCAGCGACAGGCTGACCGCCTTGATCACAAACGCCAACGCTGTCAGCTTCACGCCACTGGCCGCGTATTCCTTGGAACTTGCCTTGCGAAGCCGCTCAAGCTCCGTCACGTCGGCATCGTCAAAGTTGGTCAAATGCGGGATTTCGTGAACGCTGCGGACCATATTGGCCGCGATTGTCCGCCGCATTCGCGACATCGCCTCGCGGCGGATGGGGCCCCAGTCGTCACGCTCACCCGATCCGCCCGCTGCCGTCTTGCTGCCGACGTTCTTGCCCGCTTCACGGACCGCCGCCACCACGTCTTCCCGAAGAATCCGGCCATGGGGACCGGTTCCCTTCACGCGTGACAGCTCAACTCCAAGCTCACGGGCCAGTCTCCGGACCGCTGGGCCGGCAGGCTCGAGGGCGGCAGGGCTTGCTGCCGGCTCAGTTGGCGCGGACTCGGCCACCGCTGGCACAGGGGCTGGAGCAGGTGACGGGGCTGGAGCAGCCGTTTCTGGGGCCGGTGCCACGGCAGGTGCTGCTGCCGCAGGAGCAGGAGCAGGGGCAGGAGATGCTGCTGGTGCGACAGCTGCAGCTGGGGCTGCCGGAGCAGATGCCGCTGGAGCGGCAGCCGCATCAGCCGATTCAAGCATGACCAGCGGCTGGCCAACCTGCACCGCGTCACCCTTCTTGACCAGCACTTCGGCCACTCGACCACCGGGTCCGCAGGGAACTTCGATGACCGCCTTGTCGGTCTCAACTTCGAGCAGCGGCTGCCCGGGGGCAAGCACATCGCCTGCCGACACAAAAACGCTCACGACGTCGCCAGATGCGATGTTTTCGCCCAAGTCCGGAAGATTGAATGGGGTTGCCATGAACGGACGGTCCCTACCTTTCATGCTGGTTTGCCAAACCGCCGCCGAACGACACGCGCGTCATTCAGCCAGCGGCTCAGCCTGTTCTGTTCATCAACGGCCGGCCTACGCGAACGCAGGGTCGATCTTCTCCGGATCGATTCCCAAGTCGCGAATGGCAGCCGACACGCGATCGATCCCGATCACGCCCTTCTCGGCAAGCCGCCAGAGTGTTCCCACAACAATGCTCTCTGCGTCGACTTCAAAGTGTCGTCGCAGCCTTTCGCGGGTCTCACTCCTTCCGAAACCATCGGTGCCGAGGGCAAACAGCCCACCAGGCACCCACGGGTCAAGCTGTTCGGGCACCGCCCGAACGTGATCGCTCGCGGCCACACAGACATCCGTGACATCTGCCAGGCAGTCCTCGAGGTAGCTGCGACGTGGCGGCTCCTCAGGATGCAGCATGTTCCAGCGGCGTGCCTCCTGAGCTTCCCGGCGCAGTTCCTTCCAGCTCGTCACGCTCCACACATCGCTGGAGATGCCGTAACGGTCGGCGAGCATCTCTGACGCTCGGATCACCTCCCGCAGAATCGCACCCGAGCCGAACAGCTGCACATTTGCGAGCGGCGTTCCGCTTCCCACCTTGGTCGAGCGGAGCTTGTACATCCCCTTAAGAATGCCCGCCTCGCAGCCTTCCGGCATCGGCGGCATCTCGTAGTTTTCGTTGTAGACGGTGATGTAGTAGATCCAGTCTTCGCCCTTGGCATACATCCGCTCAAGGCCGTCGAGCATGATCACCGTCGACTCATAGACAAACGCCGGGTCGTACGCCCGCACCGTCGGATAGGCCATCGCAAACAGGTGGCTGTGGCCATCCTGATGCTGCAGGCCCTCACCGTTGAGCGTGGTCCGACCAGCAGTGCCGCCGACCATGAATCCACGTGCCCGACAGTCGCAGGCCGCCCAGATCAGGTCACCGATCCGCTGGAAGCCAAACATCGAGTAGTAGATAAACATCGGGATCATTGGCACGCCGTGGCTGGCATAGGCCGTACCGGCCGCCACAAAACTCGCCATGCTGCCCGCTTCCGTGATGCCCTCTTCGAGAATCTGGCCGTCCTTGGCTTCGCGGTAGTAGAGCAGCTGATCCGAGTCGACAGGCTCGTAGAGCTGGCCGGCGTGGGCATAGATTCCGCACTGCTTAAACAGCGGATCCATACCAAAGGTTCGAGACTCATCTGGCACGATCGGCACGATGTACTTGCCGACCGTCTTGTCCTTCAGGAGTGATGCCATCAGCGTCACCACGCCGGTGGTCGTCGACACCTCGCGGCCAGCACTCTTCGAGATAAACGAACGGTAGTCGTCGAGCTTTGGTGTCTCGAGCACCGGCGGATTCTCGGGCCGCCCCGGCACATAACCACCGAGCGCTTCGCGACGCTCGCGGAGATACTTCATCTCCGGCGAGTCTTCAGCCGGCTTGTAGAAGGGCGCCTCGGCAACCTCGTCGTCCGATATCGGAATTCCAAACCGCGACCGGAAGGCTCGCAGTTCGTCCTCGTTGAGTTTCTTCTGCTGGTGCGTGACGTTGCGGCCTTCGCCAACCTCGCCAAGGCCGTATCCCTTGATCGTCTTGGCGATAATTACCGTCGGCTTGCCTTCGCAGTGCATCGCTGCAGCGTAGGCGGCAAACACCTTCTCAGGGTCGTGGCCCCCACGCTTGAGCTTCTTGAGCTTCTCGTCGGAGAGGTGGCTTACCATCTCCAGCAGACGGGGGTCGGTACCAAAGAAGTGATCCCGAATGTAGTCACCCTGCATGACGGTGTACTTCTGGTACTGCCCGTCGATCACCTCGTTCATCCTCTTCACGAGGACGCCTTCGTCGTCCTTATCAAGCAGCGGATCCCAGTCTTCACCCCAAATGACCTTGATGACGTTCCAGCCCGCACCGCGGAAGACGCCTTCAAGCTCCTGGATGATCTTGCCATTTCCACGAACCGGCCCATCGAGCCGCTGCAGGTTGCAGTTGATCACAAACACCAGGTTGTCGAGCTTCTCACGAGCTGCAAGTGAAATGGCCCCCAGCGTTTCCGGCTCGTCGGTCTCACCGTCGCCGATGAACGACCAGACGTGCTGCTTACTGGTATCCTTGATCCCACGATCTTGGAGATACTTGTTGAAGCGAGCCTGGTAGATGGCCATGATCGGCCCGAGGCCCATCGAGACGGTTGGGAACTCCCAGAAGTTGGGCATCAGCCAAGGGTGTGGATAGCTCGAAAGCCCGCCACCATCGGCCAACTCCCGCCGGAAGTTCTCCAGCTGTCGCTCGCTGATGCGTCCCTCGACGAACGCCCGGGAGTAGATGCCTGGCGAGGCATGCCCTTGAAAATAGACCTGGTCGCCCGAGTAGTCGTCGCCTCGGCCACGGATGAAGTGATTCATCGCCACTTCAACCAAGGTGGCGGACGAAGCAAATGTCGAGATGTGGCCGCCGATGCTCTTATCTTCGCGATTGGCCCGCACCACCATCGCCATCGCATTCCAGCGGATGATGCTCTTGATGCGTCGTTCAAGCTCACGGTTGCCAGGAAAAACGGGCTGTTTTTCGACTGGGATCGTGTTGATGTAGGGCGTGGTCGCCGAGAATGGGATCGGCACACCCAGCCGATACGCCTCCTGCTCAATCGCCTGCAGCAGGTAGGCCGCGCGATCACCTCCGCGGCTGTCCATCACATAGCGAAGTGAGTCGAGCCACTCTTTGGTCTCGGACGGATCGGTGTCCATCCCGCTGGTTCCGTCAACAACTTGCGGTTGACCGCCGGGCACGATCGACATTGGCGAATGGCCTCCTCCGGGAATCTCACCACTCGAACCAACTCCGGCCGCCGCTGATGACGCGGTCGCCACACCAGACGCGGAGCCGACGTCGCCCACTCGAGTACTGTTGGACTGGTCGGTTTCCGAACTGGACATTGCATACTCCCGGGGGGCGGAAATCTTTCCTGACCCCATTATTCTGACACATTCCTCAAGCGTAAAGACCGACCGATTCCGTCGGCCACCCGCCTTTGTCGGGCCGCTTTACCGTCACAAACGGTCGTTCAGGACCTCGATCGCGGCCGATAAATCTCGGTCGCCGTTCCCAACTGGCCTTCTGCGGAGAAGCCCACCGTCTCTCCGAGCGTCGGATGAGCGTGGATCGTGTCAGCGATATCGACAGCTGTACAGCCCATCTCGATCGCCAACGTGCCCTCGGCAATCAGCTCTCCGGCACCCGGTCCAACAATCCCGATCCCTAACACACGCTCGCTGTCGGGATCGAACAGGATCTTGGTCATGCCCTCAGTCCTTCCGAGCGACTGGGCACGGCCGCTGGCCGCCCAGGGATACTTACTGACCTCCACCGCGATGCCGCGAGTCGCCGCCTCCTGCTCGGTCAGCCCCGCCCACGCGATTTCCGGGTCGGTAAACACCACCGCCGGAATCGCCCGCGGATCAAACACCGCGGGCTCGCCATGGATCGCCTCCACAGCCACCTTGCCTTGGTGGCTGGCGCGATGGGCGAGCATCGGCTCTCCACAGACATCGCCGATCGCATAGATCGCCGGATCACTCGTCTGCTGACTACCGTCGACGCCCACAAACCCCTTGCCATCAACGGTCACGCCCGTGTTTTCCAGCCCAAGACCGTCTGAGTTGGGACGTCGCCCGACCGAGACCAGCACCCGGGAGAAGGTCTCAGTCGTCGTCCCCTGAGGGCCTTCGAGAGTGACCGCGATTCCTGTTCCCACGTCTTCCAGCTTGGCCACCTTCGTGCCCAGCATGATGCGGTCGAAAAGCCCCGCCAGCCGCTTAGCCAACGGCTTCACGAGGTCGCGGTCTGCCCCTGGCAGGAGCCCATCGGTCAGTTCCACCACCGAGACGCGAGCCCCCAGTTCGGCATACACCGTCCCCATCTCGAGACCGATGTAGCCGCCACCGATGACGAGCAACGACTCGGGGATCTCCTGCAGTTCCAGGGCCGTGGTGGAGTCCATCACCCGTGGCGTTGGCAGGTCAAAAGCCGGGATCCGGGCCGGACGTGAGCCGCTGGCGAGAATGCACTTTTCGAACTCAATTGTCTCATGCCCACCACCGGCACGTGAGACCTCCAGTGTGTTCGAACCGGAAAAGCGGGCATCTCCGGTAACGATCGTCACGTTTCGACGCTTGGCCAGTTGCCCCAGGCCCCCTGTCAGCGTCGAAATCACCAGGTCCTTGCGAGCCCGCAGCCGATCAACGTCAATCGCCGGCTGCTGGAACTCGATTCCCCACTCAGACATCTCACGCGATTCCGAGAGCACCCGCCCCACATGCAGCAAGGCCTTGGAGGGAATACAGCCTCGCAGCAAGCAGGTGCCCCCAAGCCTCTCTTCACGCTCAACAAGGGTCACCGACATGCCCAGATCGGCAGCAAGGAACGCTGCGGCATAACCACCGGGGCCACCACCGAGCACGACAAGGGGACTCTGCATTACCGATCCTCGTTTCGCGGGTTGCCGGGAAAAGCCATCTCGATCATCCCGGCGATGCTGTTGTAGGTTCGCAGCGGTGTTGCATCAAGAAAGCCCGTTTCTCGTGCATGCAGGCCAAAATCGCGGCCACCGCCCGTGACCATGACGCTGCTCGAGCCCGCCACAGCTGACGCCGCCCACAGCCCCCCCTCGGGGGTGCTGTCGTCGCGGTTTTGCCTCGACCTGCGGAGCCTGGCGGCTTTTCGGATGGCGGTCGGCTTGATTCTTGTTGCTGACGCCCTGCTTCGCTGCCGTGACTTCTCGATGATGTTCACGCCCGAGGGGATGTTTCCTCACACAGCCCTGCGGGCCTTTCACCCGGCAATGGGCAACTGGTCGCTGGCCTTTCTGATCGACGCGGGCTGGTGGGACGCCCTTATCCTGGGCCTCGAAGCCGCAGCGGGGCTCGCGCTGGCACTCGGTTTTCAGACACGCTTGACGAGCCTGATCGCCTGGGTGGCGGTGGTGAGCGTGATTCGGCGAACCGCTCCTGCTACGAACGCCGGAGACTTCTGGCTCGCCACTTTGCTGTTGTGGGGCTGTTTTCTTCCGCTGGGTGCACGCTGGAGCCTCGACAGCATGAGGCGAAAGGACAGACGCGAATCGCCCCACGTGTCGATCGCCTCGGTCGCTCTCACGCTGCAGATTCTCGTGGTTTACCTCACCGCAGGACTCGCCAAATGGAATGCCACCTGGTTGAGCGGGCATGCCGTTCGTGATGCTCTCTCCATCCATGATCATGGAACGTCGCTGGGGGCATGGCTGGGCGGGCTGCCTGGTGTGGCCGAGGTTGCAGGCCCTGCCGTGCTCGCCTTGGAACTTGGCGGTCCAGCCCTGTTCCTCCTCTTTCCACGGCCTACCTGGATCCGCACAGCGGTCGTCGGCGGTTTCATGCTGTTCCATGCCTCGGTCGCTCTGATGATGACAGTGGGACTGTTTTCTTCGATTGGCCTGGCCGCGTGGCTGGCTCTCACTCCCGCAGGTGTCTGGGACTGGCTGGGCAGCCGGCTCCCAGCGAGCCGTGACAGCAGCACGTTTGTCGGGACCCCCGTGTCGAAGGTGGGCGGTATCGAGACGGCAGCCCGCGTGGGCCAGCCGCCGCATGGAGGCCTGTGTCACACAGGGGTGCGGATGCTCGGATCGATGCTCGCCATCTGTCTGCTGCTTGTGGCCATAGCCGACGCCGTCACCAATCTTCTGCCCACTCCTGTTGAACCGCCACAGCCCATTCGCACGGCGGTCGACCTCGCCTGTCTGCCCCAAGACTGGGAGATGTTTGGCACCGTGCTCCGCCAGGAACAGTGGGCGTATGCGCGAGGCGTGCTGAAAAACGGTCGAGAGGTCGACCTGCTGCGTGGTGGTCAACCACTCGAGCGTGAGCGGCCAGCCGGTGGCTTCACATCGCTGCCCAATCATCGCTGGCACAAGCTTCTCTGGAATCTTCCCAAACCTACGATGCGAGTCTTTTCGCCGAGCGTAGCGGCAGCCCTTGCCAACCACTGGAACGCCGATCATCCCGATGACCAGCAGGTGCGACGGGTGGAAATCTGTTTTGCCCGTCTCTCCGCCACAACAGGCCCCGGCGTGACGGAGCCTGGTGTGTTTCACGAACTAGTGGTCGCCAGCTGGCCGCCGCGGGATGCCCGTGGGTCGGGCAACCTCGATCGCTGGCTCGACGAGCATGAACCTGCCGACACTCAGTAGGCTGACACTGCAGCGTCTGGTTGCCATGTTCTTTGCCGTCGCACATTTCTGCCGTCGCACAAAGGTGCGGTATGCTACAGAAACGGTGCACCACGCGAGAGTGGCGGAACTGGCAGACGCGCTGGATTTAGGTTCCAGTACCGAAAGGTGTGTGGGTTCGACTCCCTCCTCTCGCATTCGCTGCTCTATCTGAGCGGGTTGCTGGCGGCTTCCTGGGCTGCTGACGCAGGCATTACCCGGGTGGCTGCCGACGGCTGCCCAAGAGGCCTTGATGAAGCTGTTGCTGGAAACTGCTTCGGCTTCCACTCCTCACTCACTCGAGTCACCCGCGTCTGCTTTTCCGCTCTCCGCTGAGCCATCTGCTGATTGGTCATCGCCAACCGCTGCCGCAGTTCGACGCTGCTCCGCAGACGGCTCTGGCGACCGAAGTCATCAAACAGGTTGTCGAGTGACTCACGCGGCTTCTCGTCATCAGCCGGTTTGGTGTCCGCTTCTGGTGTCGCCTCTCCCGGGGTTGGGGCGGGTTCTTCGAACAGCGAAGGACGTTGGGGAGCCGTCGGCTGTTGAACTGCCTCAGGTGCTGTCGCTTCCTCTGGAGTAACGGCAGCTGGTGGTGCCTCCCCCTCGGGCGACAGTGGCTCGGGCAGTTGAGGCTGCGGCTGAGCCGGAACCACCTCTTCAAATCCAAAGCTGTCAGAGCCGCGTGGGGCCAGTTCCTCTTCGGGCATCAGGCTGCTGGGCATCAGCGCCTCTTCATCTACCGAAGGGATCGCGGAAGCAGGTGGTGAGACCGGCGTCATCTGCTGCAGGCTCGTCTGCTGCACGCCCGCATCCCCCGGCCAGGACCGCCACTGGGTGGCGTAGTAACCGAACCGGCCCGGCCGAACGACGCAGGTTCCCTGACAGCGTCCTCCGGGACCACAACCACCTTGTGGACAGACCTTCGGACGATTCCTCAGCAGATGCGCTCCCGCGGGCACTACTTGTGCGTCTCGATGCACCGTGCCATCAGTCGCGTTGGTCGTCTGAGGAATCTCAGCCGCAGCAACCTGGGCCGGCAACACCGCAGGCGGAGCCACTCGCTGGCCCGGCGTTTGGCCGACTGCTGGCTCAGCCACAACGCCCAGCAGAGCCCCACACGCCATCAAGAGCCTGCTAGAAACAGCAGTTTTCGACGAACGAAACGCGAGGTGAAAGGAGCGTGACATAGGTGTCTTCCAGCACGGGGTCAGAGCACGGCACCTCTTTCGCACCGCACATCCGCGGCAGAGAGTGCAGGAAGCCATTCTGACTCCCTCATCGGCACTATCGGCCAAATCGTCACGATCGCTTCAATCGTTATGGTTTCCACTCCTAGCCAATGCCAAAACTACGAAGATTACGGCATAATGGGGGGTGCGTCCGGCGATTCGACGCACTTCTCGAAACATTTTTTGCTGGTGAACCTGTATGCGGCAGATCAACGTCAAGTTTGTGATCATCCTGGTGCTCGTCGTGCTCGTCGGAGGTGGTGGGCTCTTTGCCTTGAACCGCTTTCAGGTGTCGCGAAACGCAGGCTCACTGTTCACGCGGGCTGAGGACTCGCTGGAGGCCGGCAACAAGAGCGAGGCGTTGCAGCTGCTCTCGCGGTATGTGGGCATGCGGCCAAACGATGCCACGGCCTACAGCATGTATGCCGAGCTTCTGCTGGAAGTTGCCGAGACTCCTGGTGCCGGCCGATCTGCCTTTTCGCGGGCCTACTCAGCGTTAGAAACCGCCGTTCGAAAAGATCCTGAGAACTTCTACCTGCGGCAGCGGCTCGCCCAGTTTCAGATCTTCATCGACCGCCCGGGCGACGCCCGGGAACACCTGTTGTGGTTGAGAAATCGCATCGCCGAGAACCCAGAGGCTGCGAGCGAGTCCAGCGATAACACCAGTGACGAAAAGCGAGTTCTCACCGCCGGAGAAATCGATGTCCTCCTCGCTCGGGCCCTGATGGGAACGGGCCGATTCGACGAGGCTGCTGAAGTGCTCGCGGAACGCCTTGGCTACGACCGCTCAGCCCGCACCTTCGCACTCCCGGTCGAAGAAGCGACTAAGGGAGACACCGACGCCTACATCCTCCTCGCCCTCCTGTTTGACGACGAACTCCGTGCCACGAGCGAGGCCGAAGCAGTGCTCGCCCGGCTCGTGGAGGTCAATGCTGATGACGCGCGGGCGTGGCTGGCGATGCGAGGCTGGCACGCCCAACGGGGCGACATGCAAGCGGCAGCACAGGACGTTCTCAAGGCGATCGAGGTCGCTCCAGACGATCTTGAGGCCTTGCTGGCGGAGTTCGAACTCAAACTGGACATTCGGGCGCTCGAAGACGCTGAACAGGCGGTCACGAAGGCCGCTGAGCTCTATCCAGACGAAGAACGGGTGGTCCGCGCACAGGCGATGCTGGCGCTGCGGCGAGGAGACCGCGATCAGGCCATCACCCTTCTTCAGGCAGGGCTTGAGCGGATGCCCACCCAGGTGGCGTTGCTGCTGATGCTCGCAGACACGCAGCTCCAGGTTGGCAACGTGGACGACACCATCCAGACCGTTGCCAAGCTCACCAGCGTTACCGGCGATGGCAATCCTGCGGTGGGACTGCTTCAGGCACGCGTCGACATGGCACAGCAGAAGTGGCTGGAGGCCCAACAACAGCTGGAAGAGATTCGGCCAAAGGCAAACCCGACCTCCGACACCGTGCGTCAGATCGACCTCTATCTCGGTCAGTGCTACGAGAGGCTCGGGCAGTTCGACCGACAGCTCGAAGCGAACCAGCGGGTGCTCAGCGACGACCCCAACTCAGTTGCTGCACGCATCGGCGCAGCATCAGCCCTGGCTGCCTCGGGCCGTAAGGAGCAGGCCCGCTCAGAATACGAGGTGATCTTCAATGCCATGGCACCCGAGGATGTCTCCGCATTTCCGCAACTCTGGAATCCACTCCTGCAACTGCGGATCGATCAGCAACTCGCCAGGCCGTCGACAGAACGCGACTGGTCGCAGGTGGATGCTCTCGTCGATCTGCTGGGAGCGTCACCACGCATCAACGATGCGCAGATCGCCATCCTGCGGGCTGATGTGCTCGTGCGAAAAGGTCAGGCCGATGAATCGCTCAGCGTTCTCCGAGAAGCCCTGGAGCGAGACGCCGCAAACGAATCTCTGCTCGGGGCTTTGTTGACGCTCTCTCTGCAGTTTGAGGGACCCGAGGCTGCACAGGCAGTCATTGATGCAGCTCCGGCCGAAGCTCGGGCGAGCTCGACCGTGATGATTATGGAAGCATCGGTCGCCGGCAGCAGCGGATCCGACGACGCAGTCAGCAAACTTGCCGATCTCGAGAAGCGAGCCGCCGACCTTCCGGCTGCGGCCCGCTCAGCCGTGATCGACGCGATCGCCACAGCCTACGGAAGACTCGCCCAGGGCGACGAGGCCGTCCGGGTGTACCGTTCGCTACTTGAGAAGGAACCCAACAATCTCGCTGCCTGGAACGCCCTCTTCACACTTGGTGAACAGGCAAGCGACGTCGAACTCGCCAAGGAAGCCAGCCTTGCCATTGCTCGTCTGGCAGGGGAAGACAGCGCTGAAGCGAAGGTCGCTGAAGCCGCCACCATGATGCTGGAGACCCGCTTGGCTGCTGGAGCCCGAGCCGATGCGGGCATCGAGGCAGCCCTCAACGATTCGGCAAAAGATGCGCTCCTGAAGATCCGCGCTCTCCTGATCGAAGCGGAAACCGAGCGACAAAACTGGGCTGAAGTGCAACTTCGTTTTGCCGACGTGGCCCTCGCCGAACGCGATCTTGATTCGGCGATCGACCGGCTCAAGCAGGCCGCTCGACTGGCCCCCGGAAACACGCTCATTCTCCGCAGGATGATCTCGCTTTTGCACATGGCCAATCGCATCTCAGAAGCAGAAGACGCGATGGCCTTGCTGCGGCCTCAGGACATGCAGGGGCTCGAGCGGATCACCGCCGACATTCAGTTCCGCAGCGGCAACTTTGAGCAGGCGGTGGCGATCGCTGAGCAGACCGTCTCAGACACCAGCGACAATGTGGAGGATCTCGGCTGGCTTGGTCAGCTTCTCACCCGAGCGGGAAGCACAGATCGAGCCATTCAGGTCTTTCAGCGGTCCGTGGAGCTTGATCCCAAGCAGCCCACAGCCTGGCTTTCGTTGCTCTCACTGCTGACCGATTCTGGGCAGACCGATGCCGCCGCAACAGCACTTCAAAAAGCCACTGAATCACTCTCTTCGCCTGATCGGGAAGTCGTGAAGGCTCAGGGCGAGGAAATGCTCGGCCAGTTCGACGACGCAGAGGCCACCCTTCGCGAGGCCGTTGGCTCGGAAGAGGGCGATGCGATCCAGGCAGGCCAGGCACTCGCCTCCTTCCTGATTCGCCGTGGACGGCTCGACGACGCAGAGAAAGAACTGCGGTCAATCGTTGACGCACCTACCCAGAAGGTCAGAGATCGTCCTGTCCAGGCGTGGGGAAGGCGAACGTTGGCCGAGCTCATCGCGGACAGGGGCACCTACGCGGAGCTCGAGGCTGCGGTGTCACTGATTGATGAAAACGCAGCCGATGGCAGCACGCTCACCCCTGACGACATCACTCTCCAGATTCGGCTCCTGGCGGCACGTCTTGAGCCTGCCTGCTGGCGACAGGCACTCGATCGACTCGACGCCCTGGAAGACCTCCAGCCGTTATCGATTCAACAGCAACTGCTCGCTGCACAGCTGCTTGAGAAACTGGGCCGCTGGGACGAAGCTCGCAACGCGTACGTCTCGTTGCTTGGAACATCGAACCCACCGCCGTTGGTATACGCAGCGCTGATTGAAAAACTGATCACGCATGATGAGCTGACCACCGCCAGCATGTGGCTGGGTCGGCTTCAGCAACAGGCCCAGGACGCTCCCATCACCCTCGCGCTGACCGCAAAGCTCGCGATTGCACAGGACGACCGAGACACCGCCGTTGAGGCAGCCAAAGGCCTGATGCCTACCGAAACAGTCCCCGATGAGCGGATCGGGGAACTGCGAAGCACCGCGATGCTGATGGAAGACCTTGGCTTCCCCAAAGCGGCCGATCAGCTCTGGCGGGACTACGCCACCCGCTCGGCGGACGGTGTCCTCGGCCGTGCAGAGTTTCTGGGACGACAAAAGCAGACTGCAGAAGGGCTGGATCTGCTCGACGCCGCCTGGGATCAGCTGCCCCTGGAGCGGGTCCTGCAGTCGGGCGTGGTGATTGCTCGCAATGAAGGCAGCATGCCCAGCGAGGCCACGGGGAGTCGGCTCGATCAATGGTTTACCAAGGCCAAGCGGCTCGATCCTGGCTCAGTCACTATCGCCCTGCTCGAGGCCGAACTCCGCGAACTCCAAGGGAAGTCCGACGAGGTCGAGACAATTTATCGTGGCCTGCTAGGCCGTGACGAACTGCCTACCACGCAGAAAGCGATTGTGGCCAACAACCTGGCGTTCTACCTCACCAAGCCTGACACCATCGACGAAGCAAACGGTCTGATCACCACCGCCATTGAAGCCCTCGGCCCACACCCAGACCTGCTCGATACGCGTGGGCTGATCCGGCTCGTCCAGGGAGACGTGGAGCAATCAGTCGCTGACTTGGAAGAGGCCGTGCTCGCACCTACAGCTGCGAAATATCTGCATCTGGCTCAGGCACAGCTCTCAGCAGAGCAGCTGGCAGCAGCCCGACGATCGCTCGATCAGGCCAAAGAACTCGGACTCGAGTCGGATCGCCTGTCGCAGTCTGACCGCAGCCGTCTCGAGCAGGTCGAGGCGGCCCTGGCAGCTCCAGCTGGAGCCTAGGTAGCCTCCCTGGCCGCAGCACTCCATCAGTTCTCCAGAGCACCGCGTGCTTACACCCAACACGCGTTTCCCGCCAACGCACAGCCTCGCCAGCACAGCTCCCAGACATCAAGGCCGCCCGAGAGCTCGGCACACCCACCGACCGTTCTAGCCGCCCTGCAGCATCCGCGAGCGGGCAAGCGCATCCTCTGCCTCGGGGATCATCCCCGCCCGCATGCACGCGACTGAGAGGGCTGTGAAGCTGAATGGATCGGTCGGCGCCAGTTCACAGACTCGCCGAGCGTGCTTAACGGCATCTGCGTGCCGCTCGAGACGGGTGCACCAGGCCGACATGGCCGAAAAAGCGAGCGTGAAGTCCGGATGGTCCGCCGCAATGGCTTCGAGAGCCGTGACGGCTTCCTCAAGCTTACCGTCCGCCTTGAGCCGCTCTGCAGCTGCATACCGATCTTCTGGTGCTGTCGTCTCGTCACCCATTTTCACCATTCCTCCAAGGATCTCACCAAGATGCCGTTGTCCCCGCAGGATCTACGGTTTCCTCAAAATTGACATTGAATCGATCAGAAAGACAAGCCGATATTCCTCCGCAGCCAGTTCCTGTCTCTTGCGACCATCACCCCGGAAGGCGGCCGTGCCGTGAGCATCCATCCCATGGCTTGTGTGGATCCCAAAGCCCGTCTAGGGGAAGGGGTCCAGGTCGACGCCTTCGCTCGAATTGAGGCCGATGTCACGCTCGGTGACCACTGCATCGTGCGAACAGGGGCCGTCATCCGCTCAGGCGTTGAAGCCGGATGCCACAACGAGTTCTGCGAGCATGCCGTCATCGGTGGGCCACCGCAGCATGCGGCTCGTCCCGTTGAAACAGGCTCGGCATTGATTGGCAAAGAGAATGTGTTTCGTGAGGGAGTCACGATCCACCTCGCCTTAAAACCGGGGCACACCACGACAGTTGGTGACAACAATTACATCATGGCTGGCGGACACGTGGGCCACGACGCGACCCTTGGCAATAACGTGATTTTTGCCAATGGCTCGATGCTGGGAGGCCACGTCACGGTTGCAGACCAGGCCTTCATTTCCGGCGGCGTTGCCGTTCACCAGTTCTGCCGCGTCGGCCGCCTGGCGATGGTCGGTGGCCACGCTCGCGTTGTCCAAGATATCCCACCCTACATGATGGTCGACGGGATCAGCGGGTGCATCGTTGGCCTCAACACGGTCGGCCTCCGCCGCAGTGGCCACACCACCGCTGATATCAATCAACTCAAGGCGGCCTACCGTGTCATCTACCGACATGGGCTCGCCTGGCGTGAAGTGATTTCCACGCTCCGAGAGGAGTTTCCTGAGGGCCCCGCCTCTGAACTCGCTGAGTTCTTTGCCACAGGCACTCGAGGTTTTGCCCAAGAACGTCGTGGCCCATCCACACCAACGCTCAAGCTCAGGATTCCCGACACAGAGGAAGCGAACACCGAGAAGAGCACGGAAGAGCGGCTCGTGTTGCGAGCAAAGGCTGGCTAGACGAGCCACACGAGTCCTATCGTCAGCCTCTAATCGAGCGAATCAAGGCCGTACTTCTGCAGTTTGCGGCGAAGCACAGAACGGTCGACCCCGAGCATCTTTGCTGCGAGCGACCTGTTCTGCATCGTGGCCGCCAGCGTACGTTCCAGATGCAAACGCTCAACATCTGCGAGCGTTGGCCATTCGCCGCTCGACGAAACTGGCGGCAGGACACTCTCACGATCAAGCGATGCCGCCTCAGCAGCCGCCGGCTGCGGGTCTTCGACTCGAGGACGCTGCGGCACCCGGTATACACCAGAGAGCAGCGTTGGACTGACGACACCTCGGCGTGCAGCCAACTCGAGTTCCGATGGCTGTTCTTCAGCGGCCGTGTCAGCAGGATGCCGAGCGAAATCAACTCCCGTCGCAACATTACCCGAAGTCGTGAGAGACGCGAACGCATCAGGCTCGATCTCATCACCAGACGAGAACATCACCGCCCGCTCGATCACGTTTTGCAGTTCGCGAACATTGCCCGGCCATGAGTACTGCTGCAACAGATCCACGGCCCCGTCTGACAGCACACAGCCAGGCATACCATGCTGGGCAGACAGTTCCGCAAGATAGCGGCTAGCGATAAGCGGAATGTCTTCTGGACGGTCTTTCAGCGGAATCGTCTCAATCACCACCACATTCAGGCGGTAGAAGAGGTCTTCGCGAAACCGGCCTTCGTCAACTTCGGTCTGCAGCGACCGGTTTGTTGCAGCGAGCACACGCACATTCACCGGCACTTCTTCATGGCTGCCAACCGGCACCACGGTCCGCTGCTGCAGCACACGCAGGAGTTTCGACTGAATCTCAGGCTCCATCTCCCCGATTTCGTCCAGGAAGATCGTGCCGCCATCAGCCGCACGAAAGCAGCCAAGCGAAGAAGAAATAGCCCCGGTGAATGAGCCCTTCACATGCCCAAACATGTGGCTCGCAAAGAGCGTGCCCGTCGTTACAGCACAGTCGACGGGGATAAATGCCTTTTCAGCCTTCGGCCCGTTGGCATGAATCGCACGAGCGATCAGCTCTTTCCCTGTGCCACTTGGGCCAAGGATGAGCACATTCGAGACATGCTTCGCAACACGAGCGAGATCCAGACGGAGTTGCTGCGCCCACGGAGACACACCGACAATTTTGTCGAGTGCGATCCGCCCGCGATCGTGAGCCGGCTTGCTCGTCATCGCAATGCCTTCTGTCGCGTGCCCCATCTCGTCCTTTTCGAATACGTGCGAACGCGTACCAGTAAACGCTGCAGCGTAAAATAGTCTGGGCTAAACCCTCTCGGCCATTGGCCTCGTGCTCACCTGACGTCTGAATGCTCATGTCCACTTTCATGGACGCCACGAGAGTCTACAGAACGCAGCGGTAGATGCACGCATCACATGCAAACCAGCAGGCAATACTACCTTCTCGGCCTCCGAACCGCAAACACATGACACCAGCCTCGACTGCCATACGAAGGCAATCCTGGCGATGACACCCCAAAAAACCCGCGAATTTACCCCAAACCTCCCTTCCTTCCTGGAGTATCCTGGCAGATCTCGGGGCAAATGGCGGGCAGTCGCATGTCCAGCACCCGAGTCATGAGTCAAGATTGAGGGGGACCGTTCCCCGCTTGCTGAAGCCTCCTCATTGCCGATGCCACATTCTTCCACAATCGTTGCTGAAACCCGATCCTCTCATCATGGGATCGGCCAACTCGCCGAGCGTCTCGGCATGCCGCAGAGGTGGCGTCTGCCCATGCTCGGCGGACTTGCCACACTTTTTGGCTTGCTCGCCGTCTGGTGGACCGTTGATCGCGTATTGCTCGATCGCCAGCCGATTGTGGTTGGCATCCTGCACTCACAGACGGGGCCAATGGCGATCAGCGAGCTCTCGATGGTGGATGCGGAGG
>JADHNY010000189.1 GCA_016779265.1 Pirellulales bacterium
GCGTAGTTGTGGATGCCGCGGATAGTCAGCTGCCTTCGGACCGTCTGCTCAGGATCGAGAGGAACTTCAGCAGAAGGAAATACCGAGCCCACCAGATGCACACAGCCGCCAACCCCCGCCGCCTCGATCGCGGCCGCAACGGCGATGGCCGACCCTGAAAGTTCGAGAACGAGGTCAAACCCGTCGGCCCCCACCTCCGCCAGCAGGGCCGGCAGCTCCTCGGGGCGTCCGGCTGCAGTGGCACCAAAGCGGACAGCCAGGTCTCGCCGTGACGCCTCGGGGTCGAAGGCCAGCACCGCAGCAGCACCCGCTTGACGGGCCATCGCACAGGCTGTGAGCCCGAGCATGCCCAGCCCAAAAACTCCCACGCACATCCCCGTGAGGTCCCCTGCCGGCTCGAGGGCTGCAGCCACCGTGGCGGTGGCGCACCCGGCAGGACAGGCGGCCTCCAGGGGCACCGCTTCGGCGAGCCGCACCACGCTCGTGCCCGCGAGGAGCAGGCAGTGCGAGCTCAGCCCACCGAGGCCCTCGCGGCCTGAGCAGAGCTGCGTGTGCCCATACTTCACCCCGCTGCGGCATTTCTGCGGCAGCCCTCGCCGACAGCGGTCGCAGGCTCCGCAGGACGCCACCACCGCCCAGACCACGCGATCCCCCACCTGCAGCGGCGTGCCGTCGGTGCAGCGAGCCGGACCGCTCCTGCCGGCGGGCCCCACCTCGACGACACGGCCCACAATCTCATGGCCCAGCACCGTGGGAACCACAACCTCGCGGCGGCCCAAAAAGGAATGGACATCGCTGCCACAGAGCGTGCAGCCGAGCACCTCGACCAGGGCCTCGCCGTCGGCCAAGACCGGCTTCGCGGCCTGCCGCAGTTCAATCTGCCCAGGCCCGGTAAACACCGCAAACGTCATCAGGCTGGGGGCGTCTGGCCTGGTGGAGTCGGTCATCGGGGTCTGCTCCTGAAGTGTGACAGCCCCAGCCGCCGGGCTCAGGCCTCCTCGCCCGCGAGGGCCATCACGGGCGTCGCTTCGCTCACTGCAGCCGGCCGCGACCACCAGGCGACAGCCAGCGCCACGAGCGAGAGGGCGGTGGCCCCCCAGGCCACCGTCGTGAAGAGCCCGAGGGCATTGGTCGGCTCCGTGCCAATGACGGAAGCGCCAAAGGTCCGTCCGAGCATAACCACCACGTAGCCGAGGTAGCCAAAGGCGTCCGCAACATACATCAGAAATCCGATCGTGCCGGGCTCACGGGTGAGAGCCAGCAGCCGTTCAAAGGCCGTAGTGTGGATGATCACATAGGGCAGATAGAGTCCCAGGCCTGTGAGTACCATGAAGGGAAACCCATCGATCAGGCCACGCTGCTGAAAGACAAGCCCGGCGATCATCAAGCCAAATCCTGCAAGGCAGATCCCCAGCGACACGAGAAAACCCCGCCGATTCTCCCGCACAAGTGAGGTGGCGGCAGAGACCGCGAGCACACCAGCCGCTACCCAAAACTCGGTCTGGGCAAACACCGCCGGCTCAGCCGGCTGCCCCAGCGCCCGCCAGATCTCCGGAGCAAAGTCGTCGCGAATGCTGCGAACGATGGTGACGAGCACAAACACCACCACGATCGGCACAAACACCGCCCCATATCGTTTGAGGAAGTTCCACCGTTGCTCCCGGTTCATTGGACTGCGGGCTGAGCGGGCGTCCCTGTCTCGCTGCGATGGTGGCTGCACCACATGAATCATCGAGAGAAACACCGCCGCGGGCAGCAGGAAGATCGCTCCGGCAGCCGCGGGCATCCAGGCCTCGCTCACCCCTTGGCCGAGCAGCCAGGCACCTGTCGATTTCATCACTCCGCCGGCTAGGATGAAGCTCGCGCAGAGGCCTGCGGTGAGGGCCTCCGTCAGCCGCCTTCCTTCCAAGGGCGCCAGGACCGTACCGAAGACCATTCCCAGAGGCAGGCCGTTGAGAAACAGAAAGGCCACGTTCCAAGGCCAGGGAGTGATCGCAAACAGCACCAGCGTCACTTCTGCAATCAACACCAGGCCAAAGCCTGCCGCCGCCCGCCAACGGGCAGGCATCTCGGAAATCACCCGGATACCGATAAACTTTGAGATGGTGTAGCCAAGCACCTGAGAGGTGACGAGCATGGTCTTATACGCCAGCGCCCCACCTTCTCCACCGGCATACTCGGCCGCGGTAAAGGGCTTGCGGAATCCATACATGCAGAAGTAGGCACCAAAGGCGGCTGTCACCGCCCAGACAGCATGCCACCACGCCACGCTCTCCTCTCGACGCTCAATCGCCGACGTGTCTCCATCGTTCATCGTGCTGCCCTGTTGTCTGTGACCTGGATCTTCTGCCCGCCGCCGTCTGCCCGGTGTTTGGAGTCTGCCAGCCCCCGTCTGTCGCGTCGCATCGTACGCTGCTCCGGCAGCCAACCGAGGCCACACCGTCGGCCCCACACACAATTCTCATCAACGGCTGAAAACAGTTCGCTCAGCACCTGCGGACGCACAGGGTAACCGACCATAAGGAGTGAGTGATGGCAGACCAGGCTGCGGTTGGGATTGTCGGAGCGGGCATCGTTGGCCTCGCCCATGCGTGGATGGCAGCGGAGCAGGGACACCGCGTAACGGTGTTTGAACGGTCGCCGCAAGCGATTGGAGCATCGATCCGCAACTTCGGCATGGTCTGGCCAATCGGGCAGACCGCGGGCGAGGGACTGGAGGCCGCCCTGATCAGCCGCCGTCGTTGGCTCCAGCTGGCGGAGGAGACGGGCCTCATGGCCGATCCGTGTGGCTCCATCCACCTTGCTCATCGCGAAGATGAGGTGGCGGTGCTGGAGGAGTTTGCGGAGAGAGCTCCGTCGCTCGGCTACGACGTGCAACTGCTAACACCCGCAGCCGTTCTCAAGGCAACGACCGTGGCCAATCCTCACGGCCTGCTTGGAGGGCTGCGAACGACCACCGAACTCGCCGTCGATCCAGTCGCTGCCGTGCCCGCGATCGCCGCCTGGCTCAGCGAGCGGTATGGCGTCGTGTTTGAGTGGAACACCGCGGTGGTCTCGGCCGACAGCAGCGGCGTGGTGACTGCCAGCGGTCGCCATGTGGCCTGCGACCGCGTGGTGATCTGCAGCGGAGCAGACTTTGAGACGCTCTTCCCCGCGTTGTTTGCTGGCTCCGGCCTCACCCGCTGCAAGCTGCAGATGCTCGCTACCATCCCTCAGGCAGACAGTTGGCGAATGGGGCCACACATCGCCAGTGGCCTGACGCTCAGGCACTACCGTGCTTTTGAAGTCTGTCCTTCGATTGGCAGACTGCGGCAGCGGATCGCCGACGAAACCCCCGAACTCAACCGCTACGGCATCCATGTGATGGCTTCACAAAACAGCCGTGGTGAGGTGATCCTCGGCGACTCACACGAGTATGAGCAGGAAATCAGTCCCTTCGACTCGACCGAAATCGATGACCTGATCCTGCGGGAACTGCGTCGCTGCATTGTGCTCCCCGACTGGACGATCAGCCGTCGCTGGCATGGGATCTATGCCAAGCACCCCACCGCCACCCACTATGCTGCGGAGCCCATGCCGGGTGTTTCGGTTCGCACCGGCCCCGGCGGGGCTGGCATGACCCTCTCCTTCGGACTGGCCGAACGGGAGTGGAACCCTCACACCGATCTTTCAGGAGCCCCCGCATGAGCCTCGTTCCCACCGCCGTCCTGCTCGACTGGGCTGGCACCACCGTCGACTACGGCAGCTGCGGGCCCGCCGAGGTGTTCCGCGCGATTTTCAAAGCCCGTGGCGTGGAGATCACCACCGCCGAGGCCAGGGAGCCGATGGGCCGCGCCAAGCGAGACCACATTGCCACTGTCGCCGCGATGCCGCGGGTGGCTGCTGCCTGGCGTGAGCAGCACGGCAGCGACTGCAGTGCCGCAGACGTCGATCAGATGTATGCCGAGTTCCTGCCGCTGCAGAAGCAGGTGCTCAGCGATCGCTCAGATGTGATTCCGGGTGTGGCCAGCGCAGTGGCCGAGTTGAGAAAACTTGGAGTGAAGATCGGTTCCTCCACCGGCTACACACGCGAGCTGATGGATGTCGTGGCGCCGATCGCCGCCGCTCAAGGCTATGTCGCCGACTGCATCTGCACCGCAGATGAGGTGGCCGCCGGCCGACCCGAGCCATTGCTCAATCAGCTGGCTGCCAGCCGGCTGGGCATCCCTCTTTCGCCGCAGGTCGTGGTGGTCGACGACACCCTCGTGGGGATCGAGGCGGGGCTGAGATCGGGCTGCACCACCGTCGGGGTGTCGCGGAGCGGCAACCTGCTCGGACTCTCGCTCGCCGAGACCGAAGCGATGCCCGAAGACGAGCTGCAGCCGCGTCTGGCGACGATTACCGCCACACTGCTTGAGAACGGTGCGAATCACGTAATCGAGAGCGTGGCTGACTTGCCGGAGCTCCTCCGGCAGCTGTAGGGAGCCAGAACAGTCGACCCACCACTATCCGGCAAGCAGAGTGAGTGAGTCTCATCGGAGCTCACTCACTCTGCAGAACCAAGTCTGGCGAACGCCGCTCTCCAGGCGGAGGCTACCAGCCGTTCTTTCCCTCATAAGGCTCGCCGGCCATCGGTCCGCTGGCGCCGAAGCATTTCCGGCAGCCTTGCCTGAAGCCTGGGAGACAACAGAATGAGGTGCCGTGGGGCGGCATCGAGTGCGGCCTCACCCGAGCATTGTTTCTGATCGCATGACCGCGCGACTGCTCGCGTCCTCCGCGTTTCTAGGAGTCTCTATGCACGTCTTCTCCACAACTCCACTCGCTCTGTTCGCTGCGGCCGTGGCGTCCTTACTTTCCCTGTCCGGATGCGGTGTCGCATGCGAACAACCTACCAACGGAACTGCCGCGGAGGTTTTGCAGCATGCTGATGGGGAAACAGCTGGTGGTGTTGCTGATGACACGAGCGAATCAGCAGGCGGGATGCTCACGCAGGTTGGCCGCTTCCACCACACCGGACAGCAGGCGGAAGCATGGGATGCGAGCGCCGCCGAAATCGTGGCCTTTGATCCAGCATCTCAGCAGATATTCACGGTCAATGGCATGGCCAAGACGGTCGATGTGCTCGATACAC
>JADHNY010000190.1 GCA_016779265.1 Pirellulales bacterium
GCATTCGCGGCTGCCAGTAGGCACGATCCGCCGCCTGCTCGGCTTCCTGTTCCGCACGAAGCATCCGGCGGACTTCCGCCTCGTCGCGTGCGAGCGCCGCGGTAAGCAGCGGCCGCTGCCGACTGAGGCGGGTCGCCGCGTCTCGTGAGTCGGCGACGGCCTGAATGAGCAGGTTCGGGGTCCGCAGTTCGCTCAGCCAGAATGCGATCACCGCATCGGATGCTGGCCGAGGGGTCTGTATCCAATGGGCCTCGAGAAGCCTGGAGATGGTTGGCCTCAAAAGGTGGTATCGCGATCACCTCGGCCTGAAGTTCGGCGACGGCGGCCTTGAGCCGGCGAAGATTGTCGTGGTCGGCGACAACGACGATGTCGGTGTCTCGGCTAAACTCCGCTCCGCCGTACACCACGCAGGCCTGCCCCCCCATGAGCAGATATCTGACGCCATTCTTCCGCAGAGAAGAAAGGACTTTGAGGATCGGGCTCGGGGTCAAGGGAGCCTCCCAGGGCGAGATACGTTGCCCAAAGTTTGGCGGATTCCTCGATTCGCTGCTGCGGCGACAAGGCATACCATTCGAGCCATTCCCCGTCGTCGGGGCCCGAATGAAAAGGATCGCCGCTCGCATCCGCTGACTGTGCCATACACCTGATTCTAAACACCCCGCAGCAACCACGAATACCGACACCTCTGCCTGTCGCGGCACGGACCCTCACCGCTGTGCCCGAGCCAACGTCGCTGGTGCTCGTGGCCGTCGCGGCCGTGCCTGCGGTAGCCGCCGCGTTCTGCCGTCGTCGGCGGAACCCGGGAGATGAGTGACGGTGCTGGTCGCTGAGTCAGTGGCCCTCGCGTCATTCTCTCGCTCCTTTCAGGGTGCCGCCCACCCAGGGAACTCGACCTTAATGCCGCGCCCGATTTTTGGGGTCCATCACAGTGCCGGAACCGGCGAGTCTGACCCTGATTTCTCTGAGTACCATCCTGCTCGGACTGTTTCGCCGTTTCTACGGTCGGCACTGATCCTCTTTGGCGTCCGGAGAAATCGGGGAAGGGAGTGACTTTCTCCGTCAACGCCGATCGGGGCTGATCAGGTGCAGCGAGGGGAAGTTCGTGCGAAAGCGGCGGTCGTCGCGGGTGAGCAACGGCAAACGCTCCACGGCGGCATGGGCCCCGATCAGAAAATCGGGCAGCGGCGCAACCTTCCGCCCGCCAGCACGGCGGTACCGCAGAAAGACCTTGCCGGCGAGAAACGCGGCTTCACGCGGAATGGACCGATGGTCAAAGCCACCCGACGCGAGTACGGATTCCAACTCCTCGATCCGCTCGAACCGTACGGATATTTCGGCATACACGACTGCATTGATCACCAGCGGCCCCTCGTCAGCCGCCTTTTCGAGGGCGACGGCTGACCACTCGAACCACGTTGGGTCTTCCGTGAAGATGTCGAGCAGCACGCAGGAATCGACGAAGACGGCCATCGAAGGGGGTCACTTTCCGCGGGTGAGATTCAGAATCTCTTCGGTAGTCATCCTCACGCTCCCCTGACCGCGAAGCCGGTCAACGATGCTGCGGCCCCGGCGGGCGCCCGTGAGCTTCTTGATGAAGACGCGACCGTCTCGGGCCTGGCAAAACTCGACTTCGCAGCCAGGCATCAGTCCGGCGCGTTCCCGCAACTCCTGCGGAATCGTCACTTGGCCTTTGGATGTGATCTTCATCGAGCGCACCTCGTGGAGTCTTACAAATACCAGTAAGAATCTTACACGCCGAGTCGTTCGCCGACAAGAAACGAGAAACGGGAAGGGAGGGACGGGGGCGATTTTCTTCGTCATCGCCGATCGCCCGTCAAGAACTCAGAGCCATGCTGACGGGCGGCATCTCCGGCAGGCCATCAATCTCCATGGCGGATTCCCAAATGGTGCTTGCAGACTCGTGCGGAAAACCTGGGACGTAGTCGAAGAGGTCGAGGAAGCCCACGCTTGTGCAGAGCATCATCAGCCGGCTGGCGCGGACAAAGGCTTCAGTCACCGGGTAAATTCGTTCGATACCGGTCGCCGGATCGATCTCATTGCCAATGTAGTGGGCTTCGATTGCTACCAAGGCTCGGAGGAGGTTTCCTTCGGATTCCCGTGACCGGAGCCAGACGACATCAGTGTCTTCTGTCGCGCGAAGGACGCCGTGTGCATTCACAGCATGTCCGCCGATCACGACGAACGGCACATGATGCTGGCTAAGAACCGTGAGAGCCCGCAGGTCAGGTGCCATTCGCTGGAGGCTCCTGCGTGGATGGGATGCGGCGGGCTTTGAAGTTCCTCTTAAGGAAATGGGCTTTGCCTGCTGGGTTTTTTTCAAGCAAGGCCCATGCCTCATCAATCAGCCGCTGCATTTCTACCAGCCGTTCTCGTGGCGAGAGCGCCAGGCCGTGAGCCCTCAGGGCTCGGTCTCGCGGGCGAAGATTCGGCTCGGCGGATACATCTGCGTCGGTGGACATATCCGCAGTGTAGGCAAAAAGTGTGAAAGCCGGCTCTGCCGGGGGCTTCCTGGCGACCATCAGGCGGCGGGTTCGAGCAGGCGGCCTTTGCGGATCACCCACACGCCCTCTCGACGGGCCATATCGGCGGGTATCGGGTCGCTCGCGTCCCAGGCCACGAAGGCCTGGGCCTCTTGGCTGCCTTCCGCATCACCGCCATCCTTTCGGATGGGTGTGCGGCTGAGGGGAAGGCTGTCAACGTTCGGCGATGGCCTTGGCGAGCGGGCAGTGGGCGGATGGTGGGTCGCCGCGGCGGTAGCAGGCGAGCAGGTCTTTCGATCGCTGGGCGAGCATGCGGCGGACCTCGCGGCGGCGGCCTTTGATACGCTCGATCTTCATCGAGTCGTAGCCGGTGGTCTGATGCCGCATCCAGGCAATCACGGCAGCCTCGGCCCGCTGCTCAATCGGGATCCGCTTGGTGCGGGCGACGGTGCCGCTGCCGACCGGCGTGGCATGGCTGGCAACCGCCTCGGCCAGCTGCTCAGCGAGGGCCGCGTGCTTCTGGTCAAAGGCGAGGAAGGTTAGCACGGCCGCCTGGAAGTCTTCCACGTAGTCGGCCTGCTGGGCCTCGCGACGGCGGGCATCGGCTTCGCGGCGTTTGGCGTACGTCTCGGTTGACCGCTCAGCCGCCAGGTCGGCCTGCACCTGGCGAATCGTTTCGGCGGGAGCCCAGATGCCGCGGGAAACCATCCGCCGCCGAACCTTCTCCTGCACGAGCCAAAAATCACCAGCCGCCTTCACGCGGCGTGTTGCGCCGGCATCGCCCGGCGGCAGCAGTTCCCAGCTCTTGGGCACGGTGAGTGTGTCACCGGCAGGGGTTCGCACGGTGCGGGGCGAGGGGCCAGGAAGAAATGTTTGTGGAGGCATACCGCTTCTTGTCGGCTCACAGGCCATGCCCACTCAAACGACGCGGAAGCCAGCCGTCACGACTCGCACGTGGCGAATGGTGCCTGCCGCGATTGGGATGTGGCATCAGGCATCCGCCGCCGCTCGACGGCAGCTCACCCCAGCCCGCGGATCGGCTCACCGCGGGCGAAGAGGGCCTGGAGGCTTGTCGGCAGGTCGGTCTGCAGGCGAACGACAGAGAGATCGAGCAGACGCTCCATGATCGTGGAGACAAGGTTCGGGATGCCCACCGGATCGCTCGCCGGCTGCGCCCCATCGCGGGTGGACTGGCCGATCACGCGGCCACCCTCCAGCCCACCGCCGTAGAGCAGGAGCGGCGCCAGGCCACCCCAGTGGTCGCGGCCGCCGTTGGCGTTGATCACCGGTGTGCGGCCCATCTCGCCGCAGCAGACGAGCAGAATCTTGTCCCGCAAGCCGCGGGCTTCGATGTCGTCGATCAGGGCGGCCACCGCATGGTCAAACGGCGCCCCCACATAGTCCATGCCCACATCGACCGGGGCATTGTTGACGTCGGAGTGCATGTCCCAGACGAAGCTCGTCGTCACCGTCACAAACCCGCAGCCACGTTCGCAGAGCCGCCGGGCCAGCAGCAGCAGCTTGCCGATTGAGCGGTTGTGGTCGGTGTAGTGCTGATGGTTGTTCCACTTCTTGTTGAGGCGGCCAACGTCGAAGCGGCTGGCGGTGTCGTAGGCGGCGAGGGTGGCGGCATCTTCGCCTTCGAGCGTAAAGGCGTCGGCGACACCCTGGGCGAGCACATCGAAGGCGAGCCCCTCGCCATCGAGCATCGAGCGGACCGACGGCGTGTCGAGCCAGCGGCGGCCCCGGTCGAGCGAGGCCAGCAGGCTGCGGCGATGGGCGAGCCGCTCCTGTGGCAGATGAAGCGCGAGGTTGTCGAGGAAGGGGCCGCTGCCGCCGGGCACCAGCGGGCCGTAGCTGGGGCCAAGTTCGCCGCCGCTTTCGAAGTTGCCAAACTGCGTGATCGCCGGCCCGGCATCGGCATCGACGGCCTGGGGAAAGAGCATCACGTTGGTGGGCATCGCGTTGTCGGTTCGCAACACACCGGCTGCCCGCGAGTAGAGCGAGCCGATGTTGGCCCCGAGCGTGGCCCGGCCGACCACCGGCTTGATGTCGTGGTTGCCGTCACCGGTCACAAACGACCGCACGATCGTGAGCAGGTGGGCCCGCGCGGCGAGCTTCTCAAAGGTGGATCCGAAGAACACGCCAGGGATCGAGGTGGCGATCTCGCCGGTCACGCTGCGGGCATTGGCCGGCCCACCGATCTTTGGATCAAACGTTTCGAACTGCGACGGACCGCCGTGCATGAAGAGGAAGATCACTGAGCGATCGCGGGCCAGCTTCTGCACGGCGGCGGCCTCGGCGGCGGAGGTGAAGAGGCCACCAAGTCCTGCCGCTGCCAGGCTTCCGCCGACTCGCAGGAACGGCCGGCGAGCCATCCGGCTGCCGGTTCGGATTGAGTCTTCGAAGGTGAACATGAGTCTGTCCTCAGTCACGCGTTGCAGCTGATCCGCCGCCCAACCACTGTCTTCAGATCCGTTCCCCCACTGGGCTCCATCATACGGTCTGACGATTGAGAACGCTGCCC
>JADHNY010000047.1 GCA_016779265.1 Pirellulales bacterium
CTGGGTGTTTGCGGGAAGTTCGTTCTGGACCGACGAAACGACAGGCCAGCAGTACTACCAGGCCGATGGTGGCGACCTGGTCTGTGTCTCCAACTTTCCCACCGCCATGCTCGATCTCACGATTCCCAGCTCGCAGTCGAACGAGGCGTTGCTCTTCGAAGCCTTCGACAGCAGGATCCCCGTTCGTGGCACACCTTTGGAACTGATCTTCTCGCCGGCCGGTGAAAAGAATCGGTAGTGGCACGGCTGGCCGCTGACAACGACTGCGGCTCGCCAGGCTCCGCAGCGGCCAACGGGTCTCGCAGTGTTTTCAGTTGCTGCAGCGGGTTCAGACAGTGCAATGCGTTCAGGCAATGCAATGCGTTCAGATACTGCAGTGGCTGAGGATCTCAGCAGGCGTTGCCACGTAGCCGGTGTAGAACGGGCCAAACTCGGCGTAGCGAGCACTCGCCTCGTCAAATCGCATCGTGTAGACGATCTCTTTGAGGAAGTCCGGTCGGCTGGCCCAGAGGGTGACACCCCACTCCCAGTCGTCGAGGCCGACGCTCACGGTGATGAGCTGTGACACGCGGCCACCAAACGTCATGCCCGTACGGCCATGTTCGGCCATCAGGCGACGTCGCTCTTCAAATGGCAGGGAGAACCAGTTCTCTCCCACCTTCCGCTTCTTATTCATTGGATAGAAGCAGGCATTTGGCCACGGTGGGATGTCGGGCTCGATCCGTGCCTTCCGCATGCTGCCTTCGCGGGCGGCGTAGGCAGCGACCTTGGCCTTGAAGGTGGGGCTGTCGCGAGTCTCACCCTCTTCGATCAGCCGTTCTCCATACTGTTCGGCATCCGGCAGATACTCGCTGACCTCGGTCAGCCCGATGAATGACCAGGTGGGCGTGAGGGCTGCCCCGAGAGGCGTGGCCATCAGCTTCTGGTGGACGTTTTCGACCCGCAGCGGCGACGGATCCATCAGCATCACGGCAAAGTCGGCCTTGTGGCCTGGCACGATCCAGGTCTGCAGCCGACGAACAGCATCGTCTCCTTCGTTGGCCAACGCCGCGGTGAACGCTTCGGCACCCGCACGCCGAGCCGCCTCGGGCATTGCGGCGAGGCGATCGCGGTCAAAGCTGTAGAAGAAATGACTGACATGCCAGCCCTGGGTGGGTTCAATCGAGACCTCAACCGCTGGCGCTGCAGCATGGCCATGGTGATGCCCGGGAGAGGCCTGTCCACTGGAGCCGGCTGGAGATGCGGCGGGCCGCGATGACGAGGTGTCGGCGTTGGCCATGGCAGAACACTCCGGAAGAGAATGCAGGGGTATCAAGGACGTCCCTGACCACGATATCATGACGCCAGGGGTTGCCTAGGGAGGTTCTGGGCAAGGACGAGGTAAGAACCTGGGCACCGATGTGCCGTCGCACGGGCCGGCTTTCCATTCGATGGAGAGCGGGTTCTACGATTTCTGGAAACACAATGACTTCGGGAAACACAACGACCGCTCTCAACACAGCGATCGCGGAAGACACAAAACGGATGCGGTCGCTCCCCTGCCCCGCGTTGACTGAGACGTCTGAAGAATCGGTCTGAAGAATCGAAGGAGCACTGAGATGGGACAAGCAATCGTTGATCCGGATGAACTGCGTCGCTTCGCAGCACGTCTGAAGCATTTCAGTGACGAAGTGATGACGCACATGCAGACCGTCCAGCGGCAGCTGCAGCACCTCGGCTCATCCTGGCGGGACCAAGAGCATCAGAAGTTCGCCGAGGATTTTGAGCAGCAGCTCGCCACGTTCGGTCGCTTTGTGGAGTCGACTGGCGAGTATGTGCCCTACCTGCTCCGCAAGGCCGAGCGAATCGAAGAATACATGCAGCAGCGGTAGCCGCTTTTGTGTGGATGGACGGGGTGTGTGGGAAAGGCCGGGTCTGTCGCTGTGTTCCCAGCGGTAGCCGCATCTGTCCAAATGTCACTCGCCCTCGCCCTCTCTCATCTGCGTCGCACATCTAAGGGAAGGACACCACCATGGCAGGACCGGCCGAAGTCCGTTCACTCGATACCCTCGCGTTTGTGAAGGCGGCGCTCGCCACCTTTGCCTACGAATGTGGCCAAGCGCTCGCCGAAATCGAGATGGAGGGACGCCGCGGGGTCGACTGGATCACCGTCGACCAGGCGGGGCACTGGAAGGCGGAGGTTCGCCGCCGCAGCGAAAAGGTGAACGAGGCGAAGAAAGACCTCGAGAACTGCCGCACCTTCAAGAGCACCGGGGATGGGCCGCCTTCCTGCACAGAAGAGAAAAAGAATCTCGAGAAGGCCAGACGCAGGCTGCAGGTGGCTGAGGAAAAGGCGGAGGCGGTTCGACACTGGACGCCGATCGTGCAGCAGCAGTTTCGCGAGGCGGGCGTGAGGCTGGTGCACTTCCGTGAGGTGCTCGACGTGGATGTGCCGAAGGCGGTGGCACGCGTGGAGCGGATGCTCAAAGCCCTGGAAGCCTATCGCCAGATGGCTGGGCCCGCCGGCGGGTCTGCTGCTGGCGAGGGCTCCGGTGATACCAACATGCGCCGCTCACTCGATGAAGATGCCCAGGCATCCTCAGCAGACGACGCCAACGCCGCCGGTGAGACGTTAGCGGGCGAACCCCAGGCGGACGCGACAGGAGGTGAGGCATGAACGGAGGCAACCTGGCAAGCGGCGCCTCGAAGCTGGCGCTCGCGGTAAAACAACTCGACATCAAATGGCAGGCGGCCGAAGAAACCTGGCGGGATCAGACCGCTAAACAGTTTCACAAGGACTGTATCGAGCCGTTGACGCCGAAGGTCAAGGAAACGCTCGAAGCGCTCGGCAGGCTTGCAGAGGTGCTCTCACGTGCGTCCCGTGATGTCAGTGAATACGGAGGAGACTGACGGTCACGGTGGCACGACGTGCTGACGCTGCCTGTCTGAGAGGAGAACGAATGGCTGATTCGATGGACGACATGATGACTTCCACCGCAGAACCGTCTTCCGGCACGGTCAGTGCCACAAGCTACTCACCAGACGCGATGCGGTCGGTCATCACGTCGCTTCGCGAGGAAGCGGCCACGCGGGCAAAGCTCGAGAGAAAAATCGTCGAGGAGTTCGAGAAGGGCTGCGAGGCCACGCGGCAGGAAGCGGATCGCCTGATCCAGGAGACCGCAGACCGCTACGACGACAAGATTGCGAGCACGAAACGGGAGTATGAAGAGCTCCGGCAGCGTGTCGAGTCGCAGTTTCGCGAGACCGAGGCCCAGTACGCCAAACAGCGTGAGACCAAGGCAAATCAGGTCACTCAGCAGGCCGATCGCACAAAGCAACAGCTCATCGAGGATGAGCATTTCGCCGAGAGCACGGAGGCGGAATCGTTTAAAGAGAAACGCCGTGATCCGGCCAAGCTCTTCGCGCGTGACTCAAAACAGCTTGAGTCGTTTCAGCAGGAGTTTGCCAAGCTTCGCGAGAAGTGTGCGAAGGTGCTTGAGGAGAGAAAAATCGATGCTGAGGCAGGTGCTGCAGCCGCCGCATCCGCAGGTGACACACCCCTCCCCTCTGGCAAAGAGATCCTCTCCCATGTGGCGACCTTGCATCAGACGATCACCACTGCGGTGAAGGAGTTGGCAGACCTAACGGCATCCAAAGCCGGTGCCGGCATGATGAATGTCTTCGGCCGAAAGAAGCTGCTGCAAGAGGCCACCCAGTCTGCATTTGCTCAGCTTGAGCGTGACTTTCAGCGAGCTGAGAAGGCGATTGAGGCCGCCGGGGCCTACCTCGTCACACGCCGCGATGAGCAGCAGGTGGCACTTGAGGAAAACTACAAGTTGCAGGTGCAGCAGCGGAAGAAGGCGCTTGCCGCAGCCGTCGACAAGACGGCGAGACAGCGGGATGCCGAGATCGCCTCACTCGATGAGAAGGTGATGGCGGCGATGGCCTCGGCGACGAGCAAGCGGGATCAGGCTCTGGCCGAGGCGGAGGCCAAGTATCCGCCGACAATTGAAAAGCTCAGCGGTCAGCGGGCTGAGCGGATGACCACCATCGAAACCAAACGCGATGAGCGGCTGAGCGAGCTGCAGACGCGGCGTGAGCAGCGGTGGGCAGAGATGGTCGACAACTGGAAGGCTGCCCGTGAATCGGCAGCCGCCACTGTCGAGAAGGCCGCGGCCTATGATGCCGCTGCCTTCGCCGACTGGGAGCGGCTTGCTACTGATGATGCGGCCTTCCCTGCCGAGGCACCGGTGGGCCTGCGGTTTGGGCAGCTGGCGGTGGCGCTTGAGAAGATCAAAGGGGGGCTCTCCCCTCTCGACGAGCTCAACGGCTTCGGCCCGCTCTCCTGGAAACAGCCGTCGATGACGCCATTTCCTGATGCAGCCTCGCTGGTCATTAAGGCTCCAGCATCCCAGGCAGACGCCGCTTCAGAAATGATGCAGGCGATGATGCTGCGGGTGGCCACTGGCATTCCTGCGGGCCAGACCCGCTTCACAATCATCGATCCCGTGGGCCTCGGAAAACATTTTGCCGGCTTCATGCACTTAGCCGATTACGACGAGCTGCTCGTCACCAGCCGGATCTGGACCGAGCCGACGCAGATCGAGCAGCGGCTGGCCGACATCACCGAGCAGATGGAACTGGTGATTCAGAAGTATCTACGCAATGAGTATCCGTCGATCGGTGACTACAACGCGGATGCGGAGGTGCCGGAGCCGTATCGCTTTGTGGTGGTGGCCAACTTTCCAGCCAACTTCACCGAGACATCGGCACGTCGGCTGATGAGCATCGCGGCTTCAGGCGCCCGCTGTGGTGTCTACACGATCGTCTCGGTCGACACGAAGCAGCAGATGCCGCCCAACTTTAGCCTCGAAGAACTGGCGAAGTATGCGACGGTGCTCGATCTGGAGGATGGCCGCTTCCGCTGGAGTGACCCCGAGTTTTCCAACTGGCCGCTGACGGTCGAGCAGTCGCCGCAAGACGATGTCATCACGAAGATCGTGCACAACGCAGGTCGGCTGGCGAAGTCAGCGAAGCGGGTGGAGGTGCCGTTTGAACGGGTGGCTCCGCCTGAGTCGGAATGGTGGACCGGTAGCACGGCAGACCTGATCGACGTTCCGCTGGGCCCGGCGGGAGCCAAGAAAATGCAGCACATGAAGCTCGGCAAGGGAACGAGCCAGCATGTGTTGATTGCCGGTAAGACCGGTTCGGGTAAGTCAACGATGATGCATGCGTTGATTACTAACCTCGCCCTGAACTACAGCCCAGACGAGGTGCAGTTCTACCTGATCGACTTTAAGAAGGGCGTCGAGTTTAAGGTCTATGATCACTACCATCTGCCACACGCTCGCGTGATCGCGATCGAGAGTGAGCGTGAGTTTGGTCTCTCGGTGCTGCAGCAGCTCGATCAGGAACTCAAACGTCGTGGCGACCTGTTTCGCGACCTGGCGGTGCAGAACCTGGCTGGCTACCGGGCCAGCGGTCACCCCGAGCCAATGCCGCGAATCCTGCTGATCATCGACGAGTTTCAAGAGATCTTCATCGAGGACGACAAGATTGCCCAGGATGCGTCGCTCGTGCTTGACCGCCTGGTGCGACAGGGCCGAGCGTTTGGCATGCATGTGCTGCTCGGCTCGCAGACGCTCGGTGGATCCTATAGCCTGCCGCGCAGCACGATGGGCCAGATGGCCGTTCGCATCGCCCTGCAGTGCAATGAGGCAGACAGTTCACTGATCCTGAGCGAAGACAACTCCGCTGCGAGGCTGCTGACCCGGCCTGGTGAGGCGATCTACAACGATGCCAACGGCATGGTTGAGGGCAACAACCCGTTTCAGGTTGTCTGGCTGGGGGATGAGCGTCGTGAAAAGTATCTCAGCGCTCTGCAGCGGCTCGCTGCGAAGCGGACCGACATCAAGCCGCTCCCACGAATTGTGTTTGATGGTAACCAGGCGGCAGATCCCGCGGGCAACACCCTGTTGGGCGAGGTGCTCACCAAGGGCACTGCAGAAACCGGACCGCTCGATGGCAGGGATCTGGCGGTCGCCATGGCCTGGCTCGGGGATGCGATCGCGATCAAGGATCCGACCGCGGCTCCGTTCCGTCGGCAGGGTGGTTCGAACGTACTGATCGTGGGCCAGCGTCAGGATCTCGCCACGAGTCTTCTGGCGATGTCGATGGTCGGCCTGGCTGCGGGCCACGACCCATTTCCTGGCGGCGGCCTGGGACGCTCCGGCCGGTTTGTGCTGTTTGAGCCAGCCATCGCTGAAGAGCATCCCGAGACGATGCTCTCGCAGTTTGCCGACCTGCTGCCCCACCGCATCGAGTGCGTGGGCCGACTCGGCGTGGCGGATGCGATTGAGCGGCTCGCTGGAGAGATTCAGCGGCGGCTCGATGACCAGATCCTCGACGGTGAGTCGATTTTCGTCATTGTCCGCGACCTTGCCCGCTTCCGTGAACTTCGAAAGGCGGAGGGAGACTACGGGTTCTCCTTCGGTGGCGAGCAGAAGGTGGGGCCTGGCCAGCGGTTTCTTGAGATCCTCAAGGATGGGCCGACCGTTGGTGTCCACACGATTGTCTGGTGCGATTCGCTGACGAACCTGATGCGGACCTTCGATCGGGGCACGCTCAAGGAGTTTGAGCTGCGGGTGCTATTCCAGATGAGTGGCAGCGACTCCAGTCAGCTTGTCGAGACGCCGATCGCCAGCAAGCTTGGGCCGCAGCGGGCCCTGTTTGTCCATGAAGAGACCGGCACACTGGAGAAGTTCCGCCCCTACGCCTTTCCGGGCGGTGAGTGGCTCTCCGGGGTGGTGGAGGCGATGCGTGCACGTCCGCAGGGTACCCCGGTCGATGATCCACCCCCTCCCCCGCCAAAGCCGGCTGGCAAGCCTGCTGACGACGGAGGCTCCTTCAACTTCAGCTCGTTCCTGGATGATCCTCCGCCGCTGGAGAGTCCAGCCCCAGATGCCGACACGCCTGAGGGAGACGGCTCCGCCTGAATGGTGCACACCCTGTGACCGCAGGCTGGCTCACAACAGGTGCCCTGCAGCTGCTAGTCGTCGGTGGGCCGGCGACCGATTCGAATCGGAATCGAGACCGACGCACCGTTGCGGATCACGTCGAGATCGACCACCGTGCCAATCGGGGCGCGGGTCAGCAGGAGCACGAGGATCGCCGGTTCAGCGACCAGCTGTCCATCGAAGCCCACGACGAGGTCGCCCTCCTGTAGGCCGGCGAGTGCCGCGGGAGAGCCTGGTTCCACCTTGAGCACGATCGCCCCGGCGGTGGCATCGAGGTTCGTTGGGAGGCTCCGCAATGAGATGCCGATGTAGCCACGTTCGACATGGCCGTTGGCGAGGATCTCCTCGCAGACCGTGCGGGCGGTGACACTCGGAATCGCGAAACCGATGCCGCGGAAGTCGCGGCCCACGATGGCGGTGGTGATGCCCACGATCGACCCGTGCACGTCCACCAGCGGTCCTCCAGAGTTGCCCGGATTGACCGAGGCGTCAGTCTGCAAGAACTCTTGGAACGGATTGTCGAGAACGCCACGCCGGCCCGTGCCGCTGACGATCCCGTAGGTCACGGTGCGATCAAGGCCGAAGGGATTGCCAATCGCCCAGACCATCTCGCCCACTTCGAGGTCGTTGCTATCGCCCCAGGTCGCGGCGACGAGGTTGTCGGCATCGATCCGGAGCACAGCGAGATCGCTTGCGGCGTCGGAACCGACGAGTGTGGCCGGCAGCTCACGGCCGTCAGCAAGATTGACTCCAATCTCATCCGCCTGAGCCACCACATGGTAGTTGGTCACGATCACCCCCGACTCATCGACGATCACACCGGAGCCGAGGGTTTCATCTGTGGCCGAGCTGGAGTCGATGCCACGCAGGGCATTGATCTCGTCGGCCAGAGTGCGGATCTGTCGGCTCGCCTCCACCTGGACAACGGCAGGCCCCACCACCCGCACCAGCGTGGTAAACAACTTGCCCACCGACGTCAGTTCAGCCTGCCCTGCGGCATCTCGAATGGCGGCCAGTTCGGCGCGGGTGCGAGCGTACTGAATCCGGCCCTGAAGCGAGGGCCAGACGATCAGGGTGACCAGAATCACAAGGCCCAGCATCAGCACGGCGGTGCGGGTCTGGGAACGCGGTGGCGGAGGGCTGGCTGCAGGTACATTCATGAGCGATATCTTAACGTGATGGCTGCACCGCATTTCCCACCACCGCACCGCTGGAGTCCAGACGGGCTCGTGGCCGTTGGTGGACCACTCACGCCGGAGCGTCTGCTCGCGGCCTACCGCCAGGGGATTTTTCCCTGGCCGGTCGATGAGAGCCCGTCCGGCCTGCTCTGGTGGTCACCCAATCCACGGGCGGTGTTGCTGCCGGCATGCCTACATGTGCCACGGCGGCTGGCCCGTACGCTCCGCCAGCAGCGGTTCACGATCACGACTGACACCGACTTTCTCGGCGTGGTCGACGGCTGCGGTTCCAGTGGAGACCGTGCCGAAGGGACCTGGATCACTCCACAGATTCGCCAGTGTTACCACGCCGCCTTTCGAGCCGGCATCGCTCACAGCGTGGAGGTTCGCCGCGAGGGGCGACTGGTTGGCGGGCTGTATGGAATCTGCCTCGGTGGCATGTTTGCGGGCGAGTCGATGTTCTCGCGGGAGCGGGATGCGTCGAAGGTGGCGCTGGTGTGGCTGGTGCAGACGCTCGCGGCACGAGGCTGCTGCCTGTTTGATGTGCAGATGGCCAGCGAGCATCTCAGTCAGTTTGGGGTGATCGAAGTCGATCGAGATGACTTCCGTCGCATGCTCGCGGTTGCTCGACAGCTGCCCTGCTGCTGGCCTCTGACGCCCCTTGGCGACGAGCACGTCAGCGATGACGAGGGCCGTGGCCAGCCTGGTCGCTAGGTGAGCGGCGGGAGGCCAGCGGCATGCCGTCGGAGCATGTCGAGGGCGGTCTTGGCTGCTCGCGAGAGACGCAGGCTGCCGGCCCCGCCGAGAAGATGCTCATGCCGGGAAACGGTCTCGTCGGTCACAATCGCTATCGGGAGCCATTCGCGGCCTTCGGCGTCCGAGGACAGATCACCCACGGCCAGGGCCACATTCGCCTGCAGCTCTCGGCGGCATGCCTGTGCGGTCTCTACCATGTCGCCACATGCCGTGCCGGTGCCACGCTGATTCGCCCCCGCAAACACGCAGGTCTCTTGGCGACCATCCGCCTCGGCCAGCAGGGTAGCGACCCTGCCCTGCGTTGCTCCTTCCACGACGGCCACCCGCAGGCCAGACGTCTGGCAGAAGCGAACGGTGGCATCTTCGAGTTCATCTGCCTGCTCGCCAAACACCAGGTCGCCGAGACATTCTCGAATCGTTGCCTCCACCGGGGCGATCGCAGCCCGACAGGCCTCGTCGCTTGCACTGCGGGCTGCGATTCGCAGGGTGATCGTGGCCTCATGGGCCGTGATTCCCACGAGCGGATCCCGTCCTCGTCGAATCAGGTCTGGCAGCATCGCCTCGATCGCGCTCTCACCGGCTCCGAAGCACTTCAGTACGCGAAACTGCATCGTGCCTCCGTCGGGCGCCATCGCCAGGATCGCCGGCTGCACAGAGTCGGCCCACATCCGAAACATCTCGGAGGGCACTCCCGGCAGGGCAAACACCCGCCCCAGCGGTCTGGGGGCGGGTGTGGCTGGCAGGTCGATGCCAGGAGCGGTGCCCGTGGGGTTGGGGATCATGGCCGCAGACCGCGGCAGCATTGCCTGGAGCCGGTTGTTGTCGGTCATCGCCCGGCCGCGGGCTGCAAACATCGCCTCGATCGCCTGCAGGGCTTTCGGCACCAGTTCCAGGGGTTCACCGGCAACCTCTGCAAGCACCTCACGGGTGAGGTCGTCTGCCGTGGGGCCGAGGCCGCCGGTGGCGAGCACGATGTCGGCACGTTCGCGGGCCGCGGCGAACGCCCGCACGCCATCGGCCACAGTGTCGGGCACGGTGGTGTGGCCGCAGACGACAACGCCGAGGAGGCCGAGCTCCCGCGAGAGCCAACGGCTGTTGGTGTCGAGGCGTTGGCCGGTGGTCAGTTCGTCACCAATCGCGAGAATCTCTGCCTTCATGCTCACCACGTTCCTTTCAACCATGGGCTATTGGATGCCTTTACCATAGTCCGCTCAGGCCTTGGCAGGCAGCCGTGTGGCGGCCTGCTCGCAGCGGATGCGGCGCTCTGGTCACCGTGAAGCTCAGTGGAAACAATGCCAGTATGAGACTTGGCGTGTATGGATGGGATCCGCAGATCGCGGCCGTGGTGCGAGCAGCCCAACAGGAGGGGGTGCCTGTCGCGGTCGCCTGCCATCTGCCAGAAGAGGCGAGGCAGACGGCTGAGCTGCGTGACGCGGTGGTCGGTGATTCGTGGGAGGCCGTCGTTGATGAACGCGTCTGCGATGCCGTTTTGGTGGGTACGAGTGACTGGGATGACACGCGTGTCGATGGCGTGCGGCATCTTGTGCAGGCGGGTCGGCCGCTGTTGGTGTCTCAGCCACTGACTCCCTCGATGCTTGTGGCCTACGAGATCGACATGATTCGCGCTGATGTTGGGGGGCTGCTGCTGCCGTTTTTGGCAGAGCGCCAGCATCCGCTGGTCCGGCGGCTTGTGGAGGCGGTAGAAGCGAGTCTGCTTGGGGTTGGCCCGCTTGGCCGTCTGGAGTCGATCGGGATGGTCCGCCGGATTCCCGAGCGAACCAAAGACGAGGTGCTCGCCTGGCTCGCACGTGATGCCGACCTCGTGCGGCTGTTGATCGGAGAGCCGCAACGGCTCTCCACCCTGGCGAGTGTCGCTTCCGAAGCAGCCTATGCCTCGCTGACGGTCGAGTTCGGCGGAGAGTCGCAGGTGCCTGCCCGCTGGCAGGTGGCTCGTGGCGACGTTCCCGCAGCGGAACTGACGCTGATTGGCGCGACCGGACAGATCCGTGTCGAGATTCCAGAGAGCACCAGCGGGCCCGCGGTCTGGCGGTGGCACGACCTGGAGGGCAGCGAAGCAGCGCCACCGTTTGACGCTGGCGGGGTCATGTTTTCCACGCTGCAGCGGTCGCTTGCGGCCACGAGCGACCATGTCGACATCCCTGCCTCAGCGTTGTCCGGCGACACTGCCGCGGGGCTCACGCCTCAGGCAAGCTGGGGCGACGCCGCCCGAGCGATTGAACTGGCCGAAACGGTGCCGCGAAGTCTGGCCCGAGGCCGTGCGATTGACCTCCATCAGGAGGAGTTTACTGAGCTGGGCACCTTCAAAGGCACGATGGCCTCGATGGGCTGTGGGCTGGTGATGCTGGCCCTGATGGTCTTGGTTGTAGCAACCACCATCGGTGGAATTGCCGATCAGGCAGGCTGGGCATTTGGCGAACAGCTGATGTCGGTCTGGCCATTTCTCGTACTCGCTGCCTTGGGGGTGTTTCTCGCTCTCCAGGTGTTGCCGCTGCTCATGCAGGGGCCCTCTGACTAGTAGCCTCGCCCCCTCCTACGGCATGGAATTCGGGAAATTTGGGGCGAGTGGGTAGTTTCTCCCGGGTGGCTCTCCGCCCGTCGATATCGGGGGGCTGAGGGTCCGATTCTTGTGGTGGGGGCCGCGGGTTGCCCCGTTTCGCCTCCCGACAAGAATCTGCCTGCCATGCCGCGACGTCAGCCTTCTTCCGCGCGACTCGCCAGTCGGGTCGCGAGCCTCCAGTCCTCGTTCGTCGGCCTGGTGTTCTGTGCTCTGACCTGGTGTGCGGTGCTGCCAGCAGCCGTTGCGTCGGAGGCCCGTAACACGCCAATCGTGCAGGCGATCGCCTCGCAGCGTGATGCCGTGGTCAACATTCATGGCCAGAAGGTGATCACCTCCGCAGACACGGATGAGCCCAAGCGTGTCAACGGCATGGGCACAGGCGCAATCATCGATAGCCGTGGCTATGTGGTCACCAACTACCATGTGGTGGAAGGTGTGGAGCGGATCGAGGTTACGCTCGCCAGCGGTGCGACGACCTCAGCTAAGCTGATCTCACACGACCTTCGTACGGATCTGGCAATCATCAAGATCAGTCCACCGCATCAGCTGCAGGTGGTGCGGATTGGAACCTCGAGCGACCTGATGATCGGCGAGACGGTGCTGGCCCTGGGCAACGCCTATGGCTACGAGCACACCGTCACCCGTGGCATCGTGTCTGCCCTGCATCGCTCGGTGGAGGTCAGCCGCACGCAACGGTATGACGATCTCGTGCAGACCGACGCAAGCATCAACCCGGGCAACTCCGGCGGCCCATTGCTGAACATCGACGGTGAGATGATCGGCGTCAATGTTGCCGTCCGTGCGGGTGCTCAGGGCATCGGCTTCGCGATTCCTGTCGACAAGGTGCTTGAGGTGGTCTCGGAGCTGCTTTCGGTTGAGCGGCTTGATCACACCTGGCATGGCATCGTGGCCCGTCGTGACCAGCAGGGTGGTGCCGTCGTGACCACCGTTCACCGAGCGAGTCCTGCCGAGCAGGTGGGTGTGCGAGCGGGCGACCGCATCGTGCGGATCGGCAACTCGATGGTTGCCAGCCAGCTCGACATCGAACGTGCTCTGCTTGGCCGTAAGGCTGGAGAACGCGTCAACGTCGAGGTGGTGCGGGCCGGGGGCGCTGAGCAGATCGAACTGCCCCTCGCCCAGCTTCGCTCCGATGCCGTCTCGCCAGAGGAACGCTGCTGGCGGGAGCTCGGCCTGCGACTGGAGCCGATGTCATCGGTCCGTGTCCGGCAGCTGCAGAATCGCTATCGTGGCGGCCTGGAAGTGATTGAGGTGCGTCCCGATGGCCCAGCCGACGAACAAGGGATTCAGTCGGGCGACATTCTTGTCGGCCTGCATGTCTGGGAAACGATTCGCCCGGAGAACGTGACCTACGTGCTCGACCGTGCACAGCAGGAGTGCTTCGGCCCGCTGAAGTTCTACGTGCTGCGAGGTCGCGAAACACTCTTCGGTCATCTCACCTGGGACACCATCCGGCGGTAGCATCGGTACTGCGACAGAGTGGTCGCAGAGGCGTTGTTGCGGGAGGTGTTGTGTGGAGCAGCAGTTCATCGAGTGGCTCAAGGCGAAGGTGGGCTCGGATAGCCGGCTCGATGTCGGCAACGGTGATGATGCAGCGGTCCTGCGTCCGCCTGCCGGGCGTCGCACGGTGTTTTGTACCGACATGCTGGTTGAGGGGGTGCACTTCCCGCCTGCCCCCGACTACGACCCCTTTGCGGTTGGCCAGAAGGCTGTCGGTGTGAATCTCAGTGACGTGGCAGCGATGGCTGGTAGGCCAGAGGCAGCGGTGGCATCAGTCACGCTGCCACGGCAAGGTGGCCAGCAGATCGCGGAACGGCTGCTGGAGGGGATGCTCGCGATGGCCAGCCGGTTTGATGTGCGGCTGGTGGGCGGTGACACCACCGCCTGGGATGGCCCGTTGGTCGTCAACGTGGCGGTGCTGGGAAGCGTGGCGCCTGGAACCATCTGGCGGCGGGATGCCGCGCGGCCCGGAGATCTGCTGCTGGTCACGGGTGGGCTGGGCGGCAGTCTGCGTGGCCGTCATCTCGAGGTTGAGCCTCGGGTCGAGGAAGCCCGTGTGCTCTCCTCTGCATTCACCATCCATGCCGCAATCGACATCAGTGATGGCCTGACACTCGATCTCTCACGGATGATGGAAGCGAGTGGGTGTGGTGCCGAGCTCATGCTGGCTGAGATTCCGATTCATGCCGATGCCGTGGAGGCGGCAGCAGACCATCCGGAGCATGGGGATCCACTCGCCCGTGCACTGGGAGATGGTGAAGACTTTGAACTGCTGATGAGTATGCCTGAGGGGCAGGCCACACAGCTGCTGCAGGCGATCGCTGAGGGCCGCCTCGCCGGCTGGCCAGGCACACCGCTGGCGGTCATCGGTCGTGTGCTGGCTGAGCCAGGGCTCGTGGCTGTTGCCGCTGACGGGAGCCGCAGTACGCTCGCTGCGAAGGGATACCTGCATGAGTTCAGCTGAGACGCCCAGCTCTGACGAAAGCCCCAGCCCCCACGAACTGCCCGCTCGTCAGGAGCTGCCCACGGCTCGGGAGGTGATTGTGTCGTGCGAGGACGAAGCAGCGGTGGCCCGCTTTGCCCAGAAGTGTGCCGCGGTGTTGCCGTCGAAGGTGATGCTGGCGATCGACGGCGATCTAGGAGCAGGTAAAACCACGTTTGTGAAGAAGCTCGCAGCAGCGGTCGGGATCAATCCGAGCGAGGTCACCAGCCCCACCTTCACCCTGGTGCATCTGCATCAGGTGCCAGCTCAGGCCGACCGCCCCGCCCTTCCGCCGCGGCTCGTGCACATCGATGCCTACCGGCTGACCGGGCTCGATGACCTCGCGACGCTCGGCTGGGAAGAGCTCGTCGACGAGGATGGCTGGCTGGCTGTGGAGTGGCCGGAGCGGATTGCTGCCGCCCTGCCGACTGAACGGCTCGAACTCCACCTCGAGATCACAGGCGAGTCGGCGAGGCGGCTGCATCTGCGGGCGACTGGCTCGGCTCTGCAAAAGCTGCTTGCCGACGTCGCTGCCGCCTAGGCCGCCTGACGGTCAGAGGCTGCATCGGTCAGCTGGCGAAGTTCGTTGACCATCTCCCCGAGGAGCACCTGCTCGAGCCGTTCGAGAGCGCGGGCTACCGGCACGCCATCGAGGAGCCGATGATCGGCGAGCAGCGTGACGAGAGCTCGGCCATCGCTCTCAAGCGGCCCGTACGCCAGGCTTGTGGTGAGGGGGCTTGGGTGCAGCCGGTTATAGGCGGCATGGCTGGCGAGTGTGGAGACGCTAAAGGTGCCCATCCGCTTGGCACGCTTTCGCGAGGCGGTGTGAAGATTCCACCAGAGCACGCCTCGCCGCAGCCATCCAGGCAGCCCGGCAAGCTCCTGCTGACGACGAAACACGGCCTCGATCGGTTCGCTGGCGTGGCGGCTGATCTCGGCCTGAAGCTGCGTTAGGGACTGTCGGTCAGGTGTGGGAAGGTGTGCCCAGAAAAGGGTGTCGACCTCGTCCACGCGGCGGTTGATCGAGACGGTGGCGACGCTCTCCGGGCTCGTGGCCCGACGTGGCCACAGGCCTGGTAGATACCAGCTTCGCAGAGCGGGCATCTCACGGGCGACGAGGGCGTAGGCCTTGGTGAAGATCGTCGCCCAGCCGATGCGGAGCCCGGCCTTGTGTGCAGCGGTGTGACGCGCGTCTGCCAGGCTCGCCAGGGGCATCCAACGCTCCACAGGAAACGTGGGCACCCTGCGGGCTGCCGACACAACATCACAGACGAGCAGCCGCTGTCGATGGAGGCGTTCGACGATCGGTCGGTCTGGATGAGAGGGCATCGGCACGGCTTCCGAGGGAGATCCGAGGTGTACCTCGCAAGCCGCTCGCCCGGCAACCCGGAAACAGCGTCATCTCTCAGCGGAGCCCCCGTCGCCTGTAGACTCCACAGCCCACGCCCCAGCTGTGGCTGTGGAGCGATCGGCGACACTGGCAAGGAGAGAGATGTGCGAACCAGGCCTGAGTCCACTCTGCTGGCGGTGATCGACCTTCAGGAACGGCTTGTGCCGGTGATTCCCGGCGGTGAAGAGATTGTCGCGCGGACGGTGCGACTCGCACAGGCAGCGGAGCTGCTGGGCGTTCGGCAGAGCCTCACCGAACAGTACCCCAAGGGACTCGGCTCGAGCCTGCCGGTCATCGCAGCCTGTCTCCCTGCGGCCGAGGAGAAGACGGCCTTCAGCGCTGCAGGCTGCGGCTGTCTGGCTGTGGAGCCGGGCAGTGGCATCGAGTCAGTGGTCCTCGCAGGGATTGAGACCCATGTCTGCATCCTGCAGACAGCCCTCGATCTGGTGGCAAAGGGCGTCACGGTCTTTGTGGCCGTCGATGCCGTGGGCAGCCGGTTTGCCATCGACCATGAAGTGGGCCTGCGGCGGATGGAGCAGGCGGGCGTGGTGCTGACGACGAGCGAATCGCTGCTCTTTGAGTGGTGTCAGGGGGCCGAGCACGCTAGGTTTCGCGAGGTTCGCAGCCTGATCACGGGGAAGTGAGCGTGTCCCCGGGTTCGGAAGACGACTCGGGCGGTGCGGCGGCCGCGTCAATGGGGGGCACTCCAGTCTCTTCAGTGTCGCCGACGAGGTCACGCAGGTCGACCGCTTCGCTGACCGGCCCGGCAGCAGCCAGTCGCTTGAGGACAACAATCTTTTCCGCCATGCCAGGCTCGCCGAGAGGCTCACGGCCTGGTGAACTGCCAAAGCCGATTGACACGCCAGCAGTGTTGATGAGATCCCACTCTCGCGACTCTGCCGTCGGTCGCAGGCGGCACTCCACGAGACTCAATGCCGGCCACTCCGGTGAGGTCACGGCCACGACCGCCACCGCCTCCTCAACGGCCTGATCGCCCCAGGCGGCCCCCGCTGGCCCTTGCGGCAGTGAGGTGACACCGGCGACCACGGGATAGGCAGCTGCCTCGTCAGGGGTAAATCCATCACTTGGCAGCACCACGCCTTCGCTATCGACCGGCAGCAGCCCGCCGGTAACTCGGACCATTGCCACCGGCTCGCGGCAGGTGATCGTCACCACGGCAGTTGCGGGGCTGCGGACCTCCACGCGATCGACCGACCGCACCCAGGGATGCACGTCAAAAGCGCGAGCGAGCCGCCGCGCAAGCTCAGGGTCGTCCAGCGGCAACTGTCCGTCGAGGCTCGCGTCACGGAGCGCCTGGAGCGTGATGTTGCCTTTCACCCAGGGCGGCTGGCCGATCAGCTCAACGTTCTCAGGCTGCAGGAGGTAGTCGGGCCGCTGACGGACGTCAGGGCCAAACCGCTGCCAGGCAACACCTGCTGCCACAGCCGCCAGCACCGTGACAACAAGTACGCCCAGGCCTGCCTGACGCTGCGACAGAAATGCAGCCATGCCTTCGGCCGGCTGCTCGACCACGTCGGCCTGTCGACGACCGGCCTGTCGCATTGTCACCAGACCTCGATCTGCGGGGTGAGATTCACACTAAGCCGCTCGCTAACCTGGGCTCGCACCTGTTCCAGCAGGCTGCGGACGTCGTCGCTGCCGCAGTCAGGCTTGGTGACCACAAAGTTCGCGTGCGACACCGAAACGGCCGCATTCCCGACCACCCGCTCTTTGGCTCCCGACTGGCTGATCAGTGATGCCGCGGTGCTGCCAGGTGGATCCTGAAACATCATCGCCACCGTGCGGGTGCCGGAAGGCTGTTCAGCACGTTCAAGGATCCACTGCTTCTGCATCCGCTTGGTGAGCGTATCCACCGGCTCTTCCTCGAGTTCCAGTCGACAGCTCAAGATGATCGCGTCGTCGAGGTTGCTCCACCGTGATTGAAAGGCGAGGTCGCTGCCGCTGCGGACCTCGATCTCACCCTCGCGGGTGAGCACGGTCACTTCCCGCACCCGCTGGCCGATGTCGCCGCCACGGCCGCTGGCGTTGCCGACTAAGCCGCCACCGATCGTGCCTGGAATGCCCACAAGCGTCTCGAGTCCAGCGAGGCCTGCCTGCACGGCTGCGGTGACCACATGCACGAGCTTGGCTCCGGCGCCGGCCACGATGGAGGGCCGCTCCGCGCGAATCTCGCAGAACTGAGGGCCGGTCAGGCGAACGACCATTCCGTCAAAGCCGCTCGACGCGATCAGTACATTGGAGCCTCCACCGATCACACGAATCGGCACCTGCCGCTCATGGCACCGACGCACCACCTTGGTCAGCGCGTCGACATCGACCGGTTCGCAGAAGTAGCGAGCGGCACCACCCACGCCCAGCCAGGTGTGCGAGGCGAGTGGCTCGTCGGTGGCGACGGCAACGCCGAGGTCATCAAAACATTCAGCCGAGTTCATCAAAGGCGGTTCCCGAGGCGTCTGCTGCAAGGATCGGTGAGCGGGTGACGTCTGTGCCAGACGACCGTCAGAGCGGCCATCCTGAAGTCAGGAAGCCACTGAGGAGATTGTGAAGCGGGGTGAGCAGCCCGTCCACTCCACTTGTCAGGCAGCACGCCGCCAGTCTGGGGTCCATTCTGGCGGACAGGCCACCCGGAACCAGCCTTCAGCGAGCATCTGGGCCGACATCCGTTCGCCGGCCGGATCCGTGGGATCTTCGTCCCAGCCTGGGTGGCCGACCACAACGAGGCAGTCACCTTTCTGCAGCTGCGAGAGCGCTCGGTCAAAGCCGGCGAGAAAGCGGGTGCTGTGGTCAGTGGCTTTCCGGCTGAGGCGATTGGGGATCAGGATACAGTCGTCACACCATCGCAGCAGCCGCGAGCCGAACCGCTGGCGTCGTCCGAGACCCTCCAATGCATCGGCCACATCGATGTCGACGGCGGCCACGAGTCGGCCATGGCCAGTCAGGTGTCGCAGGCTTGCCAGGGTGGAGGCAAGCTGATGGCCGCTGGTGGGCTGGTCGACGAAGCAGGCGAAGTCTTGGCCGCGGTCGAGGCGTTCCAGCCGACCGGTCACGCTGCTGACTGCTTCAAGGCCCCGGGCGATGGTTGCCAGCGAGGCACCATGTGTTATGCCGACAGCGGCTGCCACGAGCGCATTGCGAGCGTACGAAGCCACCGGCGTTGAAACGGCCACCGGCATCATTTCGCGGCCTGTTCGCAGCAGGAAGGTCTGGCCATTGAGGCCTCGTTCCACGGGGGAGGCGGTCAGGTCGGCAGTAGTCCGCAGGCCTGCGAGCAGCTGGCGTACATGACCCTGTCGGGAGTCGTGAAGGTGTGACGCCATTGCCAGCACGTTGGGATCATCAGCGTTGCCCACGAAGCAGCCTGTCGAGGGCAGGCTGCTGAGGATCCGCTGTTTCACGGCATGGTAGGCCTCCACCGAACCGTGACGGTCGAGGTGGGCCGAGGCGAGGTTGGTCACAGCCACCGTGCCACACGAGAGGCCCGCGAGGGCCTGTGCGGCGAGCATCTCGCTAGAGACCTCGAGCACGGCATGACTGCAGCCGCTGGCAATCAGCCGCTTGAGCCATTCGACCATGATGTGTGGATCGGAAAGCTTTGCTGGTGGCTCTGCTTCAATGCTGCCCGCGTCGAGACAGCCGAGGTCGGAGAGCACGCCCACGCTGTGGCCTGCTTCGGAGAGCACGGCCGCGGTCAGCCAGGAAGTGGTGGTCTTGCCACTGGTGCCAGTGATCGCCACCAGATCGAGTGCCTGGGCCGGGTTGCCTGCCAGACTGTGCACGATTCGGGTGTAGGCTGCGGCAGCGTCGGAAACGAGGCACAGCGGCGCACCAAACGTGGGCACAAGCCGCTCTGCGACAACACCGCTGCAGCCGCGGGCAACCGCTTCGGAAATCAGCTCGTGGCCGTCCCGCTGGTCATCGCTTCGGGCCACAAACACATCGCCCGGCCCGCAGGCACGCGGATTGTCGTAACAGCCCTTGGCAAGCACGTCGTCGCAGGCGACGAACTGCGGATTGCTGAGCGTTTCAGAGAGACGCAGCCCTGGCCGCTGTGGCTTTCCACCTGCGTTGCGGGACCGACGTCCTGAGCGATCGTGGCGTGGGTGATCGTCGTTGTTGCGTGCCATCTGACGGGCCTCCTGCCCTGCTCTTTCACAGGCGGATGGGGCGGCCTCATCCTTGAAGCCATCGTGCATCCGCGAGCACCGTCATTAGTGCCGGGTTGGAAGCGGAGGGTCAAGGTCGCTTTCAGTGGGCTGGAAACGGGGCAAGATGCTGAGATTGTGCGGCCCTGTGAACGCGGGATAGGCTGCTGCAGTGGTGTCACTTCACGCCCCTGGGAAAGCCGCCGAGCGGGGCTCGGTTCCTCTGCATGATTGACCAGACCATCAGCCTTGAGCAGCGGATGCCGGCAGCGATGTTGGTGCCGATGTCTGGGCTCTGGGTGGGATCGGTTGCGGATGCTGAGATGGCGTTGGCGTTGCAGTGGGCTGGTGAGCAGCTGGCCCTGCAGCAGGTGGCGTGTTGCGAGGAGGCGTTGCAGCAGACGGCAGGAGCAGATGGTCCGCAGACTCCCGCAGCAGTGAGCGAGCCTGCGGCACCGCCTAGCCTGATTCTGCTGCCAATGAGCTGGTCAGGCGAGGTGACACGGCAGATGCTCATCCGCCTGGCCCGATGCTGGCCGTTGGCAGTGCTCGTGGTTGTTGTCGGCAGCGGTGTTGATGGCTGGCGGCGACGGGGACCGTCCCTGCCGGGAGCGGTGCCGGTGCCCTGGTATGAGCTGCCAGGTCGCCTGCAGATGTGGTCGGAGCAACGCACGGCCGGCCGTGTGGGGGGGCTGGGAACCCCGGTCACGAGCCGCCGGGAGGACCGGCTCCTCGCTCGTGTTGCCGACTTTCTCCGCTGGCGGAAGCCGGTGCTGCAGACTGCGGTGGCCGCCGAGAGTCGGCTGTTGTGTGAGGGGCTTGAACTGCTGGCGGTGGCCGCCGGAACGCGGGTGATGAGCCGCACCATCGGCAAACCGTCGCCGAACGTGGAAGGGGATCTCCTGCTCTGGGACGCGGGCGACGTGGGCGTGGAGGAAATCAACCACGTCCGCACGCTCCATCACACGCATCCGTTGCGGCCAATCTTGCTATTGGAGTCGTTTCCGCGAGGCCACACCGCCGAGGCGGTTCGCGATGCGGGCGGCAGTCATCTGCTCGGCCGGCTGATCGAGGCGGATCTGCTCGCAGCGACCATGCAGTGGTGCTTACAGCCGCGGCTGGGCTGACCTTGGTCTGGCTGGACCGTCTCGCTAGAGTCTTTGGCCATCGGGTGCGTCATTTCCCCGGTCTTTGTCCGCCGTTTTCTGCCTCGTCGCTCCTCCGCTGCTAACGTGCCCGCTCTGTTTTCCCACTCTCGCTGTGCCGGTCGACGCGGACTCCGCCAGCGGAGTCGTCTGCGTGGTGGCGTGATCGCGATGCTGCTGGCCACGGTTGTCGGCTGCGGTCACCTGGGGATGGTGGTGCCGGAGCGTTGGTCTGTCACAAGCCTCTCGATGACAGGGCTGCATGATGATGTCTTCATGCCGCCGCAGCGAACAGAGATCGAAGCTGGCCAGCTTGTGATCCACGCTGACTTCCCGCTCGCCCGACGACACCGGATCGTGCGAGAACTCGAGCAGCTGCGGGTGGATGTGAGTGACCGCCTGGGCCTGCCGATCTCTGATGAGCCGATCCACCTCTATCTGTTTGAGCATCGTGACCGTTATGAGGCCTACGCTGCTGCCACCTTCCCGGGATTTCCCGCCCGGCGTGCCTTCTTCGTGAAGACCGACACATCGCTTTCGATCTACGCCCACTGGCAGGATCGCATTGCAGAAGATCTGCGTCATGAGACCACGCATGGCTATCTGCATGCTGTCGAAGGAGAGATCCCGCTCTGGCTCGATGAAGGCATCGCGGAATACTTCGAACTGCCGAGAAGTGACGGCCAGGTACACCTGGAGCATGTCGATCGCCTGGCCGGCAAACTGCTTGAGGGCACTTGGCAGCCCGACCTGCAGCGTCTCGAGTCGTACCTCGATGCGGGCTTGTTCACGCAGGATCACTATGCCGAGGCCTGGTGCTGGGTGCACTGGCTGCTCGAGACGTCATCAGAACGTCGGGCGCTCCTGCAGGATTACCTGACCGATCTCCGTCGTGATCCAGGCACGCCGCCGCTCTCCACGCGGCTGGCCCGAACCGAGGGTGGACTGGCAGCAGCCTCTGCTGACCTTGTCGACCATGTGCTCCAGCTGGAGAAGCTGGAGATCGGTCGCTAGATCGAGACGGCAGAGTCGATCGCGAGCATCTCCAGGCCCGACACGGCTCGCGTGGATTCACGCAGGCGAAGGCTCTGCCGATACGGCGTCCCCAGAAACGGAACTGCTGTTCGCGGCATCGCTCGGCTCGGCGTAGACCGTGCCAAAGCAGGCGGTCTCAAAGCCGAGTTTTTTAAGCAGACTGCTGATGGCGACCTTGGAGGCGGGAGCGTGGGCCTCCACCACGCCCACCCCTTCGCTGGCGAGGTCGTGCATCGCTTCTGCGAGCAGATAGTGGCCCAAGCCTTCCCGGCGGCGACGGGGGACCACACAGAGGTCGAGCAGGCCTGCGGCGGCAATGCCACACGCGGCCGCCATCGGCTGCATGTCCCAGAACAGTGCTGAGGCCACCACGCTGGCGTCACGAGTCTTGAGGTCATACCGTCGCAGGCAGACGCCTGTGGTCAACGCCGCCTCCCACCAGCTGCGGCGGTCGGGCTCATCGATGGCGGTCAGCTGCGTGGTGCGACGGAGGTTCACCTGTACACGATCAATCGGTGGACGATAGCCAGCCACGGTGCGTCGCATCACCGCGATGCGATCGGATGGGGTGAAGCCCTGACTGAGAAAACTCTGCTGCATCGTCGGCGAGGAATCAAGGATGCCGGGAAGATCAGCGCCCCCGTAGAGTCCCAGATAGAAGCCGCCGAGGTGTGGGCCACCGCCTGCGAGGACGGTGGAGGCTCCCTGCTGATGGAGGTAGCCGCGGGCTCGTTCAATCAGGCCTGCGGCAATCGCTGGCTCGTCGGGTTGTGGTGGCACCACCAGCATCACAATCGAACCGGTCGAGTGGTCGAGTGCGGAGCGGTCGGCGTTGGGGCCGAAGGCCGCATGCGCGAAGCCGACAATCTGCTTCTCGTCATAGGCCACGATCAGGCCGTGGCGATCGAAGTAGGGCTTGGAGAAGACCGCTGTCTCCAGCAGCGCCGTCGACATTGGCTGCATCGCGAGTGGGCCGAGCGACGCCGACCGCCAGAGGTCTGCGAGCAGCGGGGGATCCGAGTTTCGGAAGGTACGAAAGCGAATCACGACCGCTCCGCTGAGGGATCGAGCGGGGCTTCAAGACAGACGAATAGGTCGCCGTCACGCTCTTCGATCTGAAAGGTGTCTTGTCGCACCGTGGGGGCCGTGCGGTGCTGGCCGCTGGTGGCATCGTATTCCCAGCCATGCCAGGGGCAGGTGAGCGTGTGACCACAGAGGCTGCCTTGTCCGAGCGGTCCGCCTTGATGGGCACAGAGGCCGTCGAGGGCGTGGTAAGTCCCCTCGATATTGGCGATGGCGATGATCCGCTCGCCGGCGAGTCGCTCGATGGCCGTACCTGGAGGGCAGTCTGACACTGCCGCTACATGAATCCATTCAGCCATACTTTTTCGCTGCCACCACGTGCTCGTCGAAGAGGCGGCTCTCTCTCAGGCCGCCTGATGACGCTTTGTAACCTTCGGAGGAGCCCCTCGCCAGCGGTTGTGCACCCACCAATACTGGGCAGGCACTCGGCGGATCGCCCCTTCGAGTAGCGAGGTATACCACTGTGAGAGGGCATGGTTGTCAGCCGTCTCTGGTGTGTCATCGGCCGGATCGACGAGTCCCTCCAGTCGCACATCAAAGGAGAATAGGCCGCCACGGCGGGTGGCAGTAAATACCATCACCGGAGCCTCGGAGGTAAGCGCGAAGACCGCAATCGCTTTGTGGACGCTGACGGGGCGGCCAAAAAAGTTGACCCAGCTGCTGCGTGGGCCCGCCGCCTGGTCACCGAGCAGGCCGAGGGCCCCCTTCTCTTCGAGCACCAGGGAAACGTCTGGAGCGCTCCCCTTCTTCGGGAGAATCTTCTGACCGCGAGACTCCCGAAACTCCGTCACAAAGCGGTCGAGCAGCGGATTGTCGAGTTCACGAGCGACGGAGAAGGTGCGAAAGCCAAACACCCCAAACAGGTAGGCAGCGAGTTCGAAGTTGCCGTAGTGGCCTGAGAGGACCACCTTTGGCCGGTCGGACCACATCGTGCGGACCACCTGCTCCATGCCCACGATCTGCAGGTGCCGTCGCCAGGTGGTCATGCGGAGCACCCGGTTGGCATGGGCGATCTCAATCACCATCAGCAGCAGGTGTTCCCACATGCCGCGAGCGGTCTCACGGATCTGATCGACCGTCCAGTCGGGAAACGCGTTGTGCAGATTGGTGCGGACCACCTTGCGGCGGATGCGGAGCCGGTTCGCGAGGATCACCGAGAGTGAGCGAGCAAGCCGTTCGCTCGTTGGACGGGGGATCGCCTGAATTACGCAGATCACCACTCGCACGGCAATGTAGACCGTGCGATCGAGGGCTCGCTGTCGAAGGGTGCGTGTCATCCGCCCGGCTACTTGTGGTTGTGGACGCGGCGGCGGACCACCACGCGGCTGTGCCGCCCTCCCTCAGCGGCTGACGACGGCAGGCAGTTTCACGAATCCCCGGGATCTCGACCAGATCGTTTTTGGCGGCCGAAAAG
>JADHNY010000048.1 GCA_016779265.1 Pirellulales bacterium
CGAGAAACCTCGAGTGAGCGAAGGCAGGGATGCCGAAGCGAACGCCCGGTGGAGTGGCATTGGACCACCCCGAGCGCATCCCACCGAGCGGACCTCAGGTCAACACCGGCTGCGGGGCGGCAGATGTTGCGTCGCGGGGATTTTTTCGCCGCGGACCGAGACGATGCCAGCAGCGTCCTCGAAGGGCGAAAAACTCCAACGCTCCTCAAGCACCCGCCGTCCCCTCCGCCTCCTCCACTGCCCTTCATCAGCGAGGGGTGGTCCGACGCCGATCCACCGGCGTGGGTCTTCGAGCGAAGCCTGGAAGGCGAAAGCGAGAAACCTCGAGTGAGCGAAGGCAGGGATGCCGAAGCGAACGCCCGGTGGAGCGACGTTGGACCACCCCGAGCCCCCTCAAGCCAACACCTTCAAGTTGCCTCTCCGCTTGTGCCGATAGCACCGAATATGCCGTCTCGGAGGCCTGCGGGCTTTCTCATGGCGAGACGGTATCAGGGCATGTGTCACGACCGTTCTTGGAGGTGTGTTGATGATCTCTTCCTCGCAGCCGGCTGGTATCCGGGACGACATCACGCAGTGCATCGGACGGACACCACTTGTACGACTTCGCCGCGTCACCGAAGGCTGCGTGGCAAGTGTGGTCGGCAAGATCGAGAACATGAACCCGCTGTGGAGCGTAAAAGACCGCATCGCATGCGCGATGATCGATGCCGCTGAACGCGACGGCAAGCTGGGCTCTGACACGATTGTGATCGAGCCAACCAGCGGTAACACCGGCATCGGCCTGGCCTACGTCTGTGCCGCCCGCGGCTACAAACTACGGGTGACGATGCCGGAGAGCATGAGCCTTGAACGCCGCCGAATGCTCAAGGCGCTTGGAGCGGAGCTTGTGCTCACACCTGCTGCCGAAGGCATGCCGGGCGCCGTTCGCCATGCAGAGGAGATCACCACTTCGAGCGAACAGTTCTTCATGCCTCAGCAGTTCAAAAACCCAGCCAACCCTGAGGTGCACCGTCGCACGACTGCCGAAGAGATCTGGGCGGATACGGACGGCCGCGTCGATATCGTGGTCTGCGGCGTTGGCACCGGCGGCACAGTGACCGGCTGCGGTGAGGCACTAAAAGCCAAGAATCCCAATGTGAAGGTCGTGGCCGTTGAGCCCGCCAACAGCCCTGTCATCTCTCAGAAACTCGCCGGTGAGCCGATCAAGCCGGGGCGTCACACGATCCAGGGCATCGGCGCAGGCTTCATCCCTGACATTCTCAACCTCGATATCATCGACGAGGTCGTGAAGGTGGATGACGAAGACGCCATTCAGACCGCCCGCGAAATGGCCAAGCGGGAAGGTCTGATGTGTGGCATCAGCTGCGGTGCGGCCGCCTGGGGCGCGATCGAAGTCGCCAAGCGAGCGGAGAACGAGGGCAAACTCGTCGTCGTCGTGTTGCCAGACCTTGGCGAACGCTACCTCTCCACGCGGCTGTTCCCCGAGTAGCGCTGCTCTCCGGTTGCAGCGCAGTCGCAGACACTCGTTCAGCCGTTGGGTGCGTGCTACGGTTATCGCTTGCGAACCTGCTCAAACAGCCAGACAAGCGTTGCTGGATCCTGATACGCGGGGGTCCACGAGTCGTGCCCCACACCCCCGAACTCGGTGTAGGTCAAGCCGCCACCTGCCGCGAGGATGGCCTCGACCATGCTGCGGGACCGCTCTGGCTTCACCACGCTGTCAGCGCCGCCGTGAAAGCACCAGATCGGCAGACCGAGATACTTTTCTGCCAGCCGTGGATCACCTCCGCCGCAGATCGGCATCATCGCCGCAAACCGGCCAGGCATCCGTGAGGCAAGGTCCCACGAGCCAAAGCCACCCATCGAGAGTCCGGTGAGGTAGACGCGGTCAGCATCGATCGGCTCATCGGCAAGCAGCTGCTCCATCACGTTAACGACCGCAGCCAGGTCGGTTGAGAGCGGGTGTCCAAGCGGCTCACCTTCCATGGGGTCTCGACTGTAGTCCGCCCATTTCTTATCGCGGCGACACTGCGGTGCGAGCAGATAGCAGGGATAGTTCGCCCTCGCCTCATCGCCGGCCATCCAGGTGGGAAAGTACTTCAGCTGCGCAAGGTTGTCGTTACCCCGCTCTCCCGCCCCATGCAGAAACACCACCAGGGGCACCCGCTCACCTTCCTCAATCACCGCTGGTCGCAACAGGCGATAGGGGAGCGTCGCCATCTCGTCTCCATCTGCGAAGTCGAACATGTGTGCTTCGTAGAGATTCTCAGGTGCCATTGTTTCCTCAGCAGCATTCACGACAGGGCTGATGAAAACCGTCGCCATCAACACAACAGCCCAAAAATGACAGAAGCAGCGCATGGAGTTCTTTCTGGAATGAGAAGGCAGGGGCCTACGCATCACCGATCTCAAGCTTCAGCCGGCGAGGCATCCCCAGCCGAGTCAACATACCAACGGCCCCTTTCGGAAGCCCAAGGAACTCAAGCTGTTCAAACCAGCCCGGCACTTCTGCGGCGAGTTTGCCGACCTTCGTGCCCCGCAGGTCGAGACGTTTCAGTGCAGTCAGACCTTTGAACTGCAGGAGCCCTTCGTCGGTGAGCGTGCCGCCGGCAAGATCGAGTTCGGCGAGGTCCTTGAGTGACTCCGTGCGGAAGCCCAGCAAGATCGCAAACACGTCGTCAGCCTTCTCGTTGCGAAGCGTGACACGCACAAGCTTGTCAGCGACATGGCCAAAGTCCTCGCCAAACGACTTCGTCAGCCAATCAACCTCCTCCATCTCGACCTCACCGCCCCGCTCGATCGTCTCGGTGACGACCTCCTGCTGCTGGGCGTAGGCATCGATCTTGCCAGCGAGCCACTCGAGTTTGCCTGCCTTAAACTTCACATACTCGCGTGCGTCTTCGTACGCCTGTTTGACTGCGATGAAGGTCTTCGCATCCCCACCTCGGTCCGGATGGGCCGCCATCGCCTTTGCCTTGTAGGCCTGATTCACATCTTCAAGTGTGACCGGTGGCAGCAGCCCCAGGACCACAAGACACTCCGGACGGTTCTGATCCCGTTGCTTCAGTGGCTTTGAGTCCGCGTGCATACAGCTGGGCCTTGGGGCGATCTGGGGGGATTGGCAAATGAACGAGCACTATCTTGCACGATCAGCCGCGTTCGTGCGATTACCCAAACAGCCTCAACTGCCGTCTTCGGGTGGTGGAGACCGGTTTCACCTTGATTGACCGCGGCAGAATACCTAGTGTCCCCAGAACCGCTGGTGATGGGAGGACGTGTGGCAGGGAGGCCACGGCACGCGGAACCGGCCAAGGAGGGCACATGATGCGCGAAACGCAGACATCGAACGACACCAAGAGCAGCCGCTGTACGACCGGGTCGACGCACGACGCCACATCCACACACACCCCCGTGTGCCAGATCGGTTGGACTCAGCGATTTACCCGCACACCCTTTCGTGAGATCGCAGCCGCTCTGGTGGTGATCAGCTGCGGGCTCGCCTGGCGACATGCGACCACACTCGATGCCGACGCTGCCACACCGCCAGGGAGTTCGGCCACCGCATCCGCGAAGCCGACGACACCATCGCGCAACTCAATCCCTTCAACAGCAGCGCTGGTCAACGGAGCCGAGATTCCGCGTGAGCAGCTGATCGCAGAGTGTCTCGCTCGGCATGGCGACTCGGTGCTGGAGACGCTCGTCAACCACCGCATCATCGAGCAGGCCTGCCAGAAGGCAGGGATTGTGGTCACACCGGAGCTGGTCGACGCCGAGATCGACGCGATGGCACAGCGGTTCCAGGTTCCCAAAGATCAGTGGATCGAGTTGATCGGACGCGAGCGGGGCATCTCCGAATCGCAGTACCGCACCGAAATCGTCTGGCCGATGCTCGCTCTCCGAGGCCTCGCTCACTCGCAGACAGAGCCGACTGCTGAAGAGATCGAGCAGGAGTTTGAGCGACAGTTTGGCTCAGCGGTGAAGGCCCGCATCATCGTCAGCCGCACCCAGCAGGATGCCGAACAGGTTCGTACGCTTGCGGTGGCGGCCCCAGAAGACTTCGGCGGCCTAGCCCGTCAGCACTCTGTCGACGTCACCAGCGCCAGCGCCAACGGCTGGGTTCAGCCGATCCGGCATCACACCGGCGTGCCGGAGTTTGAGGCAGCCGCCTTCCAGCTGGCTGAGGGGCAGGTCTCACCAGTTGTCCGCGTGGCAGACCAGTTCATCATCATCAAGTGTGAGGGCCATCTGCCCGCCGCCGGCGTTGAACTGGCCGCGGTCCGCGACCAGATCTCTTCGGTGATTCGTGACCAGAAGAGCCGTCAGGTCTCGGGAGAAGTCTTCCGTAGCCTGCAGGAATCATCACAGATCGAGAAACTGCTCGGGAACCCTCAGCTCCAGGCAGCTCGTCCTGGGGTCGCCGCCGTGGTCAACGGCACGCCGATTGCCACCGAAGCGTTAGCCGAGACCTGCCTGCAAAGGCACGGCCTGGAAGTACTCGAGATTCTCATCACACGTTCGCTGATTGATCAGGCGCTCAATCAGCAGAAGCTGACGATCACCCAGGCCGACATCGATCAGGAGATTGCCTACGGGGCCACGACGCTCGGTTTTCTGACCGACAACGGCCAGCCTGACACGAAGGCCTGGCTGGAGCATGTCACCACGCAGCAGGAGGTGCCGATTCGGCACTACCTCGAAGACATCGTGCGTCCCACCGTTGCCTTGAAGAAGCTTGTCGGCCCAGCAACCATCTCGCAGGAAGACCTCGACAAAGCCTTCCAGGCAACCTTTGGTCCACGGGCGCGGTGTCGGATGATCGTGCTCGACTCACAGAAGCGGGCTCAAGAAGTCTGGCAGCTCGCCCGTCAGAACACATCGCCCGAGTTCTTCGGCGACCTGGCGGAGCGTTACTCGGTCGACCAAGCCACCAGCGCCCTGCGGGGCGAAGTGCCGCCGATTCAGCGGTACGGCGGGCAGCCGGCCCTCGAGCGTGAGGCCTTCTCATTGTCGGAGGGAGAACTCTCGGGCGTGGTGCAGGTTGCAGACCGCTTTCTTGTGCTGCTCGGCGGTGGCTTCACCGAGCCCGTCGATGTGGCGTTCAACGAGGTTCGTGGTGAACTCGAACGAGACATTCAGGACAAAAAACAGCGGATCGCGATGGCGGAATACTTCACCCGTCTGCGACAGGGCTCAGCTATCGACAACTTTGTCGCCGGCACAAGCCAGACTCCTGCCGGCCGCACCGGCGTGCCAGGCCGGCTGCCATCGGCTGCCGAGCAAGAAGCCAACGAGCTGACACGCCCCCGTGCCGGCAGTCGCCTCGGCCCGCAGTCGACCGCCACAGGTTCACAGCCCAGTGGCGTTGTCCCTGCTTCGGCCACCGCTCCAGCCACCCGCTAGGGCAGTCAGCCAGGCCTAGCAGTCATCTTCTCTCGGTGTGCGTTCCTGAAACCACACGCCGCGGAATCGCGACGGCCCGCCCTCAGTTTGCCGCAACAGGCGTTAGGATGGAGGGAGTTTTTCCATTCATCCTTGTCCTGCCAGTGCAGCCCATTCATGGATTCCACAGACGCCGCTTCGCCTCACGAAAACGAACAGACGCCCGACAATCCGGCACACGAACTTGCGGCCGGAGATGACGGTCCACAGGCACCAGAGCCAACGGCGAGCAGTCCGCCCACGATCCGCCTCGCAGATCGGATTGCCGATCTGCCTCCCTATCTGTTCGCGCGGATCAATCAGCTCCGTGACACAAAGCGGCAGGCAGGCTGCGATGTCATCGACATGAGCATGGGCAATCCCTCTGATCCCCCAGCCGACTACGTGATTGAAAAACTCGCCGAGTCGGCCAAGGATCCACGCAACCATGGATACGCGCCGTCAACGGGCATCCGCAATCTCAAGCGAGAACTCGCCGCGAAGTATCTCAAGAAGTGGGGCGTGCGGCTTGATCCTGAGAGCGAAGTTGTCTGCACCCTCGGCAGCAAGGAAGGTTTCGGACACCTCTGTCTGGCGTTGATCGGACCGGGTGACTCTGTGATTGTGCCTGCCCCGTCCTATCCCGCCCATGTCTATGGCGTTGCTCTGGCTTCCGGGCGACCAATCCTGATCGATACCACCGATCCCGCGCGATACCTCGCTGACATCGCAGCCACCTGCGAGCAGGCCATCAAGAATGGCGAAGCGGTTCCCAAGATGGTGATCGTCAACTTCCCTCACAATCCAACCGCCACGGTCGTCGGCCCCGACTTCTACGAAGAGGTCGTCGGGCTCGCTCGTCGCTATGGATTCCTGTTGGTCTCAGACCTGGCCTACGCCGACGTGACCTTCGATGGCTATGTCGCCCCGAGCCTGCTGGCTGTTGAAGCCGCGCGTGAACGTGCTGTCGAGTTCACGACAATGAGCAAGGGCTACAACATGGCAGGCTGGCGTGTGGGCTACTGCGCGGGCAACGCCGCGATCATTCGCGCTCTCGGGACCGTCAAGACCTACTACGACTACGGTATGTTTCGTCCCACGCAGGTCGCCGCGATCATGGCCCTGCGGCATGGCGATGCTGAAGTGGAATCGCAGTGCCGCGTCTACCAGAAGCGACGTGATGTGCTCTGCGAAGGCCTCGGCCGCATCGGCTGGACCGTCGATGTGCCGAAGGCCTCAATGTTTGTCTGGGCGAAGATACCAGAGCCGTTCGCCAGCAGCATGAACAGCATGGACTTCTCCGCGATGCTGCTTGAGAAGGCCGATGTCGCTGTGAGCCCAGGCGCAGGTTTCGGTGACGCTGGGGAGGGCTACGTCCGCATGGCGTTGATCGAGAATGAAAATCGCCTTCGCCAGGCTGTCCGCCAGATTGGCAAAGCCTTCAGCGACGTCCTCAAGGCGGGCACACCTGCTTCCAGCAGCATCTAGGCACAGCGTTGCCGCCGCGGTGGGCTCACCTCTGCATTCGCCTGCGTGAAGACACCACGCGGGTCGCCAAAGCCGGTTTTTTTACGATCGCCCACCGTGCCCGACGGTATTCTGTCTGCACACACCGAGTTCATTCCCCAGAAACGCTTCGTAAGGAAACTCCCTATGCGTCTGCTGCTTTCTTGTGCCCTGGCCTTGGCTCTCATCGGAACCATCACCCCTTCTCAGCTGCTCGCTGCCGACGTCGACAACGTGGCAGCTCCTGCCGAGCCGGCCGGCATGAAGTCTCTCTTTAATGGAACCAGTCTTGATGGCTGGGATGGTGACCCTCGCCTGTGGAGCGTGCGGGACGGAGTGATCCACGGAGAGACCACTGAAGAGAATGTCGCCAAGGGCAACACGTTTCTGATCTGGCAGGGTGGCGAGCTGAGTGACTTTGAGCTCCGTCTGTCGTTCCGGTGCACCGCCGACAATAACTCGGGCATACAGTATCGATCGCGGCACATCACCGAAGGCTCACCTCGCAATGCATGGGTGGTTCGCGGCTACCAGCATGAAATCCGCAACGAAGAGGATTTCCCCAACGTTCCAAGTTTCATCTACGACGAGGGTGGCTCACGCGGCCGAATCTGCATGGTGGGCGAACGGGCTGTCTGGAAAGCAGATGGCAAAGAAGTCACTGCCGAACTGATCGATCAGGATGCCTTTCGTGAGCTGATGCGTGTTGATGACTGGAATGAGGTCATCATTCGCGCCGAAGGCAACCATATCCAGCACTACCTCAACGGCCGACTTGTCCTCGACTTCACCGACGAGGATCCGGAGCGTGCCCTCTCAAAGGGCGTGCTCGCCTTGCAGCTGCATGCTGGACGACCGATGTGGGCAGAGTTTCGCGACATCCGCTTGGCTGACCTGAGTAAGTAGACGGCTGGTCATGTCGCCTTCGCTGCGGTGCGAATGCACCAGCCAATCGCCACGGCGTTGGCAGCGGCAAACAGCAAGAACGCGGGGAGGCCGCCAATCGTGGCGGCCTCTTCATGCGCAGCGGCCAGCGTGGGCATATCGACCGAGATCACCCGCAAGGCCTCTCTGACGACAACGCCAGCAATCAGGCTCAACAGCCAGCCGGCTGTCATCACCAGCAGCAGCGGCAATGGCAGACGGTCGCGCACCGCGACCCACCCCCAGCACGCAAGCTGCAGGCCAAGCCCCAGTACAGCCACCCAGAGCCATGGCCCCGCAAACGGCCCACCAAGCAGACCTCGTGTGTCGGCTGGAAGCGTCGAGGCATAGGCCACACCGCAGCCGATCACTCCCAAGCCTCCTGAACTCGCAGTCAGTGCGAGGCGACGGACGGCAGACAGGCCCATGACCGTCGTCGAGCCGGGCGGCGGCTGCACGAGCTCCATACCGAGCAGCCGCCCCTGCCATGCCAGTTCGACTGCCAGCGTGACAAACGCGGCAAAGAACCAGACACCCAGCCGAGGCAGCAGTCCGGCGGTTGTGTAGTGCAGTGAACCTGCCGCGTAGAGTTCTGGCCACACCTCCTCGTCCAGCGAAAGCAGATGGTTCTCCGTCCAGCTGTAGGCGATGAAGGCAAACCCGGCGAATGCTGCAGCAGCAACCGGAATCCTCCAGAACCAGGCTCGTCGGGTTATCCAGGCCGACTTCTGCAGGTAGAGCAGGTAGAAGCAGACGATCAACACCGGCAGGATCGCGATCCAACGGTGCGAGAGCAGCAGGTTTGAGCTGTAAAAGGCTCGCTGATAGAGAATCTGCACAAACAAGAGAGGGGCAACGCCTGCGGTAATCGCAAGCCCTGTCGCAAACGGCAGCCAGTCGATCAGGATGGCCTGCCAGCCGCAGACTGCACACCGCTTGGGCCCCATGAACCGCCCGCACGCGAGGTAGGCCGTGCCAGCCAACACGTAGTGCATAAACACCATGTGCAGCACCAGCGTGCCCATCATCAGCACAAGGTAGAACGTGGTGGCCGGCGGAAAGCCAAGAGGAAAAACCGTTGTCATCGCGTCCCTGCAACCTCTTCACGGCCAGCAGCCACCATCTCTGACGACATTCGTTCGTGCCCTGGGCCGGTGCCCGCCTTATCGATCCACTGTTGCACCTGAGCTCGCACCTCCGGCTCAAACGACACGTCCCAGCCGTCAGGCCGGCCTGCTTCGATCCAGCCGATCAGCTGCACAAGTGATTCCAGTTCCTCAGCAGTACGAGGCTCTCTCGCTGCTCACGGCTGAGTCTTCCAGCGAAGTTGATCAGCACACAGGCAGCCAGCGAGGCAACTGCCACAGACGACACCGTGCGGAAGATTAGCGACGGCAGAAATCCTGGGTTCAAAAACCCATCCCACACGGAGCAGCTCGTCAGCAAATCACCAGGTGTCAGCTGCCAGGCGGGAATGCCGTTGATCCAAAACAGACTCATCCATGACGCAAAAGCATAGAGCACGAGCAGCTGAAGCCGTGCTCGATCCGGCAGCCATGGGCCGTATCGATAGAACAGGTAACCGACCACCACCTCCAGGCAGAAGAAGCTCCACTCCGTGGCCCACACCCAGTGGAACCCATGCACCATCACGCCGATCGTCCGCGGACTGATCTGAATCGTCGTGAACCACATCGCGACACCGGTGACGGCACCAAGCACAAAGCTCACCAGCACCTTGAAGTAGCCTTCGCTAAAGAATCGCGACAGGCTGCAGCGGCCCCGCATGTGCAGCCACTGCATGTAGCACAGCAGCATGCCTCCGCCGATGGCGAACTGGGCGAGAAAGACATGAAAGATGCCGAGCCCCCCGATCACCATACCCTTCATCAAAGGACCGAGATCAACAACCGGGTAGCACTCGAGTGGATTCATGAAAGCAGTCAGATCAACCAAAACAGTGGTGGCGGCCCGCTTGCGGGAAGTTATGCCGCCACCGACAATCCTCCACCATGATCGCGTGCGATTCAAAGGACTCGCATGCCGATCGGTTCCCTGCTGCCTGAAGCCGAAGCCCGTCCTCTTCTGTGGAGCATTTTGATGATCGACTCGACATTTGCCCGCCTCGCTCTCCTGCTCGCGCCGCTTGCCATCGGCTGTGCATTCGCCGCCGACAGCAAGGCTGCCGACGAACTGGTTTGGTTCGGGACGTACACCCGGGGCTCTGACAGTGAGGGCATCTATGTCGCTCGCTTTAACACCGAAAACGGCACGCTCAGCGAGCCCACACTCGCTGCCGAACTGGTAAACCCCTCGTTCCTCGCCCGTCATCCATCGAAACCGTTGCTCTACTGCGTGTCGGAGATCGAAGACCTGGATGGCAAACGGACTGGGGGGATCACCGCACTCTCCATCGACCCATCAACAGGAAAGCTCACGAAGATCAACGAGCAGCCATCGCTCGGTGCTGGGCCCTGCCAGGTCTCCGTTGATCCCAGCGGCCAGTGTGTCGTCGCCGCCAACTACGGTGGGGGCAGCAGTGTCTGCATGGCGATCCGTGACGATGGCGGTCTTGAGCCGGCAGCTGACGGGGTCCCCGGTGGCTTCGTTCAGCATGAGGGTTCGAGCGTAAACCCACAGCGACAGCAAGGGCCGCATGCGCACTGTGCCCGCATATCACCGAATGGTGCGTTTGTGCTCGTGCCTGACCTCGGCATCGACCTCGTCCTGGTCCACAAACTCAATCCAGAAAAGGGCACCATCGAGCCAACTTCGGCAGGTGTTGTACCTCCAGGCTCAGGCCCACGACATCTCGCCTTCACCAAGAACGGCAAACGTGTTTACGTGATCAACGAACTGGCACTGACCGTGACCGGCTTCGACTTTGATGCCGAAGAGGGCACACTCGTCCCGTTCCAGACCGTGTCGACTCTTCCAGATGAGATCACCGACCGCGAGGGCTTCTCAACAGCAGAGGTGGTGATCCATCCATCGGGCCGGTTCCTCTATGGCTCAAACCGTGGCCACCACTCGATCGCGATGTTTGAGATCAATCAGGCAGACGGCCAGTTGACGCTACTGGGAGTTGAGCAGATCCGGGGCAAGACGCCGCGGAACTTCAACATCTCTCCCGACGGCCGTTGGCTCCTCGCAGGCGGGCAGGACTCCGACACGGTCACCGTCTTTGCGATCGATGCTGAGACCGGCAGGCTCCGCTTCACCGATCAAACAGTGAGCGTGCCGAAGCCAGTCTGCATCTGCTTTGACCGATAATCAGGTTTCCAGCTCGGGCAGGATATGCTCGACCTCAACTACCTCTCGGAGCTTTTCCAGAGCCTTGGCCTCAATCTGTCGCACACGCTCCTTCGTCACGCCCAGAGCCGAGCCGACCTCTTTGAGCGTCTGCGGCTCATGCTCGTGATCGAGTCCATATCGGCGAATGATGATCGTCTGCTCACGTGAGTCGAGCCGATCGAGGAACTGCTCCACCTGCTGCAGGCGATCGCGTTCCGCGATCCGCTGACGATGCTCGTCGGCACGGGTATCCGTGGCTGCCTGCAGCAGTTCGGTGTCTGCAGCGCGGAAACGATCCCGCTGCTTATGCTCATTGGGAATCGTGCGGGCATAGTTCTTCATGATCGCCCACGAGGCGTAGGTGCTGAACTTGTTGCCCCGTGCGTAATCAAACTTCTCGACCGCCCGGATCAACGACATGTTGCCGTCGCTGACGAGATCAAAAAAGCTGTCTGCAGGTGAGACTCGCTTCTTAGCGATCGACACCACGAGCCGCAGGTTCGATCGCACGAGACGATTCTTCAGCTCGACAATCTGCAGATAGAGCTTGTCGATCTGATCCATCAGCCGCGTGCTCGGCCGCTCTGGATCGAGCTGCTCGCGAAGCTTGCAGGCGCGATACTTGAGGAAGTTGTATTTCCGAAACAGCCATCCCTCCTGCTCACGATTCAGCAGGGGAACCTCGTAGAGGCTCGCAAGATACGCAGGTAGCCCACTCGGCCGCCGAACTTTCCGCGTGGCCGCATCGCTCTTTGGAAAAGGCTGATTCACAATCCGCTCTGCCGATGCCCGCGCGAAGAGCGGATTTGGTATGTAGTCCAGCGGAAGCTGCATCACATGCTCTGCCCGCTGACCGAGGATCACCCGGTAGATGCTTGCCCGCGAGCGGCGGTACCGCCTGGCGATCGATTCGACTGCCTCGCCTCCGAGATAGAGCTGATAGATGCGTGCGCAGTTTTCAGGACGCAGCCTGCCATCGCCGAAGGGAAAGACCTGGGCCTCAGGATGAGACTGGTCGTGCTCCTTGATCGTGTACCGCACGGTCTCAACGCTACGACCGAGCTTCTTGGCGATCCTCCGGTGCACATCCGCCGGAACTGCTCCCACAGCCGCCAGCCGGCGAGCCCAGGTCACAATCTTTTCCTTCTCCTCATCGGAGAGCTGGCTGAAGCGACTCCCCCGCTCGACACGGGAAGCGTTTTTGGCAGCAAATCGCTCCACTTCGCTCTGCAGAAAGCCCACTCGTCGACGACCACCGACTTCGTAGCGACGGGCCACAAGGCCGTGGTGTCGCCACCGAGAGATCGTCTTCGTGGAAACGTTGAACCGACTGGCCACTTCCTCGATAGAAAGCACCTGTTCATCGGTATTGCTGCCGACGGACTCACCGCCAGCGAAGCCTGAGCCCGAAGAACCTGCCTGGTGGGAAAAGACCCCCACAGTGGACTGGCCTGACAAACTCATAGGGGTTGTTGAATGAAACCGCATGGCGCTCTCCCTCGCGTGGTGCTTAATGCCTCCATCCCCCGCAGCCCTGACACGCTGAGGATGGCTCCGACATCGCAAACCGGCTTCCGAAGATCGCAGGCTGACGTTTTTACGCCTGTGAAGATCAGCCCCTACGCCTGAAACTTCACCGAGTGAATGCCTCACACAACGCCGCCCGGCAGGTCTTCCGTCACCTCCGAGCAGGCCTTGCGACCGGAGATTTATACGGCCGAGCCACCGAAAAGGTTCGAAAGAAAACCAAAAACTTGAAAAGTTTTTGCGAGGCTCCTCTGTTTTCGCCCTGCTAAAGCCTCGAAAAAGTCTAAAAACACCGGTTTTCTTGCTTATTCTGCTGCGATTTCCCCGACCCCAGCAGGGGCCTGCCATGTCTCAAACGTGTCGTTCCACCAAGAGATCTCCCTTCGAAAACGGCGAATCTGCAAAAGGACACTTGGTACCTCGCAGCCCCCCCGCACTTCCTCTTCCCCCCAGCTCTCCCCGGCTGTCTCTCTGGGAGCTAAGGCCTGCAGGAGGCCGCTGCGGATTGTGCGGCTTGACGCGAGGCCGTTGAGACTGGAATAGTAAGGGGTTGTTGGTGCTCGATTCCTACGGCAGAGTTGTCTGCTTGGGAGGCCGGTTGTCCGCGGGTCTTGTGTGCATTCCCCCGACCGGCTGTGAGCATGTCCTCAGCCGGAGACGCCTGCCATCGAGAAGCAGCATCGCATCAACGATCAGATTCGCATTTCTCCCGTTCGCGTGATTACCGCAACGGGAGAGCAGTTAGGGGTTCTGCCCACTGCCGAAGCACTCGATCGCGCTCGAGAAGCCGGCCTTGACCTGGTGGAAGTCGCTCCTGGGGCGGCGCCACCTGTCTGCCGCATCATGGACTTTGGCAAGTTCAAGTACCAGCAGAAGAAGAAGCAGCACAAAACACACGTTCATCACACGAAACTCAAGGAAATACGGCTGCGGCCCAAAACGGGCGACCATGACATTGAGTTCAAGGTCAACCAGGCCCGAACATTCCTGTCCCACAAGGACAAGGTGGTCGTTTCTGTCGTGTTTCGCGGACGAGAAATGGCCCACATCGACGAGGGCCACCGCGTGATGAAGTCCTTAATCGAGAAACTCACCGAGGAAGCCAAGGTAGAGTCGGGGCCACAGCAGATGGGTCGCAGGCTCACCTGCACGCTGTCCCCCCGCTAGTGAGTCCCCTGTTGGCCAGTTCCCCGCTAGCCACCACACATGCCTGCGGCGGAAGCCAGAGGGTCCATCAAGCCGATAAAACAGTCCGCACAGGCGGTTCCGCAGCATTTCATGGTGTTTTTCGGCCATGGCGGTCGCGGCCCTTGTGTCTGGGCGAAAGTGCGAAACAATCGAGGATTCGTCAAGGAGTCACAGAGATGCCAAAGCAGAAGACCCACAAGGGCACAAAGAAGCGGTTCCGCCTGACCGGTACTGGCAAGGTGAAGCACCGCCGCGCAGGAACAAGCCATCTGCAGGTTCGTGTTTCCGCGAAGCGAAAGCGAAAGCTACGCGGCACAGGTGTCCTAGCCGCCGTTGATACGCCGCGGATCGCCGAAGCCCTCGGCAAGTACAGCTACTGAGGCCTGCTGCGACGCTCGAGCTTCCTTTAGGGGGACGCTCAGCCGTACCAGCTGGCAACAGACTGTCCTACTCAGGTGACAGCCCCCTGTTTTCCTGAGGATCTTGGCCAGCAGCCCTTGCATTGGCCGAGACGAAAGCCACATTAGAAGATCCCCTGGCGGGCAAGACTCACACGCCCGCCCTCAGCGAAAGCCTCCATCATGCGTACTAAAAGTGCCGTCCCCCGTCATCGCGCGAAGAAGCGACTGTTTAAGCGTGTCGAAGGATACGTTGGAGGCCGTCGCAAACTGCTGCGTACCGCCAAGGAATCGATCATCCGGGCTGGTGTCTACGCGCACCGCGACCGTCGTCGTCGCAAGCGCGAGTTCCGCCGCCTGTGGATCATCCGCATCAATGCCGCAGTTCGTGAGCGTGGCCTGCGTTACTCCGAGTTCATCGCTGGGCTGGAAAAGGCTGGGATCGAACTTGACCGTCGCACGCTGTCGGAGATGGCTGTTGCGGATCCATCCGGCTTCGACCTGGTGGTTGAGCGGGTGCGTGAGGCTCTCGGCACCGAGGCCGTGGCCGCTGCCTAAGTCGTATTGACCTGGTTGCGTTGGCCAAAGCCTTTGGGGGCAGAAAGTCATCGTGGCCGGCGGGATCATGTCCCGGTCGCGGGAGTCGACCAGCGGCGGTCTGCTGCCGCTTGGAGATGACTCGTTCGAAGAAGTGTGCCTCGCAGGCAGCCCAAACGCGTGGATCTTGAATCGTTTGTCCTCGAGGTGACACGGCTTCGCGATGAGGCTGAAGCTGCGTTTCGCGATGTTCGCGACGCCGCCTCGCTCGAGGAAGCGCGGATCGCGTTCGCTGGCGCGAAGAGCGGACGGCTCAAGGCCGTGCAGAAACTGCTCGGCGGCGTGGGCTCGACTGACCGCCCCCAGGCTGGCCGAGCGTTCAACGAGGTCAAGCAGGCCATCTCAGCCCTGCTCGAGGCAGCTCAAGATCGGCTCGCCGCGGCCACCGCCTCGCCAGAGGCCGCAGCCATCGATGTGACGCTTCCCGGACGGCCGCTACGTCTGGGCCGGCTCCATCCGATCACGCGAACGATCCGTGAAGTGCAAGGCATCATGGCGCGGCTCGGTTTTGAGTGCGTCGATGGGCCGGAGGTCGAGGATCAGTGGCACAACTTTGAGGCCTTGGCCATTCCGCCCGAGCATCCCGCTCGTGATCCGCTCGACAACTTCTATCTCAACGTCGCGCGAGGTGCCGACCCGCTGCTGCTCCGCTCGCAGACGAGCACGGTGCAGATTCGCGTGATGGAAGCGACAAAGCCGCCGCTGCGAATCGTCTCCCTCGGTAGGGTCTACCGGCCCGACACAGCCGACGCGACGCACTACCCAATGTTTCACCAGGTCGAAGGCCTGCTGGTTGAGAAGGGCACCACGATGGCCCATCTCAAGAGCGTTCTCCGGCTGTTTGCCTCAAGCTTCCTTGGCGGTGACGTGCACGTTCGCTTCCGCCCTTCGTTCTTCCCGTTCACCGAGCCGAGTGTCGAGGTCGACATGGAGTGGGGTGGACGCTGGATTGAGATGGGGGGCGCCGGCATGGTCGACCCTGCCGTGCTGGAAGCTGTGGGCTACAACCCGGATGAGGTCTCGGGGTTCGCCTTTGGCCTTGGCGTGGAACGGATTGCCGCTCGTCGCTACGGCGTGGCAGACATCCGTGACTTTTACCGCAACGACGTCCGCTTCTTGGAGCAGTTCGGATGATCGTTTCTACAAACTGGCTGTCTGAGTATGTGCGAGTGACCGCTCCGGTTGAGCAGGTCGTGGAGCGACTCGCGCTCTCAGGCTTGAACCACGAGTCCACCAGCACAGTCGGCGACGACACCGCGATCGAGATTGAGGTCACCAGCAACCGGCCCGACTGTCTTGGGCACATCGGTGTCGCTCGCGAACTCTCGGTGCTGTTTCAACGGCCACTGCTGATTCCCAACGCCAGGCCATTGGAAGCAGGAGGGCAGGCCGGCGAGAGCGTGGCTGTTGAGATCGCTGATCGAGGGATGTGCCCCTTCTACTCTGCCCGAGTGATTCGCGGAGTGCGTGTTGGCAAGAGCCCAAGCTGGCTTGTGAGCAGACTCGCAACGGTCGGCATTGCCAGCGTCAACAACATCGTCGACATCACCAACTACGTGATGCTCGAGTGTGGACAGCCCTTGCACGCGTTTGACCTTTCCCGCGTCAGAGGCCAGGCGATCGTCGTCCGTCCAGCAGAAGCTGGCGAAGCCTTCGAGGCCATTAACCACCGCACCTACGAGCTCGATCCTCGAATGTGCGTGATCGCCGATGCAGAGCGTCCGATCGCCCTCGCGGGCGTGATGGGTGGGGCAGACAGTGAGATCTCCGATGCGACGGTCGATGTGCTGATCGAGAGCGGCCAGTTTGCCCCGCTAGCGGTCCGTACGGCCGCTCGAAGCCTGGTCCTTGCCAGCGGCTCGTCGTTCCGCTTTGAGCGGAGCCCAGACCCCGCTGCGGTCGACTGGGCGAGCCGTCGTGCTGCGATGCTGATTTTGGACCTTGCTGGTGGCACGCTCGAGCATGGTGTGGCCACCGCTGGCGAGTTGGCCACGCACCCGGCCACGGTCGCCCTGGCTGTCGATCGCGTCAGCGAGGTCTTGGGCGTTGAGATCCCGTGGGAACAGCAGCAGGCAACCCTCACGGCCCTGGGCTTTACCGAACAGACCGAAGGGGCCGACGACGAGATCAGCCTCTGGCATGTCCCCTCGTGGCGACGCGATGTGACTCGCGAGATCGATCTTGTCGAAGAGGTTGGCCGGATTGTGGGCTACGACCTGATCCCCGAAGACGCCACGATCTCGGCTCGTCCGGTGGCCGACACGCGACGGCAGGACGTGACTCGTCTCGCATCAGATGTGTTAATCGCTGCTGGCTGCTGTGAGGCCATGACCCGCAGCGTGGTTGACGAGGTTCTCGATCTTTTCGGAAGCCCGTGGAGCGACAAGCCCTCCTTGACGATCTCACCGCCGCTGGTGCGAGGTGCTGATCGGCTTCGTCGCACCCTCCTCCCGAGCCTTCTCGAGGCTCGGGGCCACAACCTGGCAGTGGCGGCTCCGCATGGCGACCTGTTTGAGATCGCGCGAGGATACCTGCCAGGCGCTGAGCTTCCGGTAGAGCCCCATTTCCTCTCGGCTGTCGTGGGTGGCGAGTTTGAGGTGGGCAAGGGTCTCGTCGAAGCAGTGCTCCAGCGACTTGGCATCAATGCCTCCGGGCTGACCGGGCCGCCACCGCGAGCTTCCTACCGCCCCGCCAACCACCCTCTGCTGGCAACCGGTCGAACCGCGGATGTGATGCTCTCGATTGCAGGACGGGCCGCGACTCGCGTGGGCGTGATTGGCGAGATCGAGTCAGCGCTGATCGCTCACTTCAATCTCGTTGGTCCCGTCGTGGCATTTGAACTGCGGATCGACACGCTCGACACCGTCGAGGACACTGACCGTGCAGTTGTGCGGCCGAGCGACTTCCCACCGGTCGAACGTGACCTCAACCTGATTGTCGATGAAGACGTGTCGTGGTCATCGCTTGCCTCGGCGATCGACGAAGCCTGTGGTGGCCTGCTCGACAGGCTCTCTCTCACCCAGGTCTGGCGAGATGACGGCAGAATCGGCCCTGGCCGCAAGAGCGTGGTGGTCTCTCTGTCACTTCGCAGTCAGGATGCCACCCTCTCTGGTGACGAGGTCAAAGAGGTGATCAACACGATCATCGAGACCTGCACCCGTCGCTGTGGCGCGGCCCTACGGGCCTAGGCCATCTCTTCACAACACACGGCTGAGTGAGCGCGTGCGGTGGTGAGACTGCCTCCCGGTGAGACTGTCCCGTGCGATGTCGCTAGCGATCTGCGTAGACCCGCGTGACTTCTTCCTTGGTCACCGGCGTCTGCTGTTCCGCTTCGGTCACCTGCACCTGCACACGCTGATCACCCTCGCGTCTCCCGCGAGCCTGCACGCGGAAGACTGCTTCCTCCGTCGGTGCGAGCCGGGCCAGAGGATCAAAGGAAACCGTCAGGTTCTCCACTTGGTGCTCCACTGGTCCGTCCGCATCCACTGGCTGCAGATCGCCGAGCATCGTGGCAGTGACCCGCACGTTGCTCGCAGGCTTGGTGCCCTGGTTGCCAACTCGGATCACATACTCGGTGAGCCCGTCGACCTCGATCGGGTCTTCACTGTCGACCACGCTGAAGGTCAATGCCGCCACGCCTTCAACTTCCAGCACGCGAGTGATCTGATCAGCAAGTCCGTCGGGGCTCCGGGCAGCAGCCATCACCTGCTGACTTCCCATCGCAATCGGCATCAACACCATTTCGACGCTCCCGATCTCCGCCGGCGGCAACTCCTCAAGCTGCCAGAGGACGCGATGGTTCTTCTCGTCATAGTAGCCCGCGTTGTTGGCGGTTACGAACTTCAGACCTGGCGGCAGCTGTACTGCAAGCTCCACCGAGCGGGCCGCAGCGGTGCCAGCATTGGCCATCGAGAGCACGCAGGTCACCGGCCGCTGCAGATAGCGTCGGCTCGGGAGCTCAGCGGTGAGTTCGAGCGTTGGAGCAGTGACTTCGACGGCGACATTCTGACGCTCCTCGAGCTGGCCATCAGCTCGCACGCCTACATCGATTCGATGCATTCCAGGCCCTGTGGTCGCCAGCAAGAGATCGATACTCCGTGACTCACCCGGCTTGAGGCTGCCGATATCAAACTCCAGTTCGCGGCCCGCACGGTGTGCCAGACCTTCCGGTAGCACACCCTCGAGCACAACGCCCGTCGCTCGGCCCGTCCCTGGATTGGACACCGTGATCACCACAGGCACCTCACCACCGATCCGCATCGGCGACGGCTGCTCGATCGCCAGCGACAATGCCGGCCGAGTGGCGAGCGAACGCACCGACGCCTTGGCGGAGAAACGCACGCTGGCCACGCTGCCGATTTCTCCCTCGTCGTTGGGGAGCACCTCGACGAGCACACGCGCCTGTTCGCCCGGATCCATGCTGCCGAGTTGCCAGGTCAGCTGCCCGTCGATGCCTGGAGCGGCTGGCGGAGTAGTGCTCACCAGCGACGTGCCCTCCGGCACCATGTCGAGCAGTTCCACGTCGTGAGCCGTCACGCTGCTGACATTCCGAACAAGAATCTCGTAGCGGGCAAACTTGCCCACCTGCACTTCGCGAGGGCCTCGTTTCTCGACCGCCACCTGAGGGGCCTGCACGCCCTCAAGCAAGGCTGGTCCGGGCCGTCCGATGCCGGTCACGCCATAGCCCGGCCCCTCGCCTGGAAAGGCTGGTGACGCCCCGCTCGCTCCCGGTACGACGGCAGCATCGGCCGCTGGAAATCCACGAGAGAACGCAGATGCCTGCGGTGGCTCGGGAGTGGGGAGGGCTGTTTGCTGGGCGTTGGGCAGCATCGGCCGCTCAGGCAGGTTGCCTCCAAAAGCACGGATCGCATCGGAACTGGCGTAGCGTGCCGAGTTGGCAGGCTGCGTCTGTGGTGTGTCGAGTGACGCTGCTGGAGCAGGAAAGCCCTGAGACGTCGATGGGGCAGCAGCCGACGCGGCAGATGGAGGCGTGACCGCGACAGGAGCGTCCGGGTCATCGAAGGAGAGGGATGGGGCAGCGGGCTGCGTGACCGGGTCGTTCTGCCCGACCGGTGTGGCATAGCCCGGCTGCACATCAGCCATGACCCGAAATCCCTCAGACTCACTGTCGGCGGCGGCAGGTGCATCGAGAGCAAAACTCTGCTGCGGCTCGAGGTCATCACTGGCGTCACTCGTCGCTGGGTTCAGAGCCTGGTCGCCCGCCTCTTCGCGGAGCATGTCATCCGCCGCCAACGACGGCTGGTCTGCAAAAGCCTCGTCAGGCATTGGTGCGGTGGGCTCATCAGCGGCGGCAACGTCGGTGGTGCCAAAGAAGCTGCCTTGAGCTGGATTCTCGAAGTTCGGCTCAGCGACTCCGCCGCCAGGCACTCCGCTGCCGAAGGCAGAGCCCGCTGGCGGCTCGGCTTCAGGCGTGGATTCGGAAGGCAGCGGCGGCTCTTCACGGAAGGTGCCAGAAGCTGGCAGATCGAGGTCGTCCGCGGCGTCAGCGGGAGCGGGGTCGCCAGCACCGGGCCCCGTTTCCGCTGCAGGATTCTCGGGCGATTTGTCCAGTGGCGGCAGATCGGCCGACGCCAGTGGCTCAACATCTACTGGCGGCTTGCGTGCCGTCACCATCGCATACGTTTGTCGCTGTGCTCCATAACGGCTCGTGGCCTCGTGGTCGCTGTGTGGCTCTTGATGATCATGCTGCGTTGCTGGCGGAGGGGCTCGATCAGCTTCCTCGCTTTCACCCAGTGGAGGTAGATCGGTGCCGCTCGCAGGGAGGCCAAATGTTTGCGTGCCGAAGGCATCTCGGCTCAACTCCGGCTCCACCGCGGCGGTCAGCTGACCGCCACCGAATCGCGAGCCTGGCGTGCTGGTCTCGGGCACCGGTGCTGCCGCAGCGGGCTCGAGCAGAACTGGCGTGTTCGCCAGTTCGCCGCCGCTCTCACCGACATGACTGCGGCCAATCTCCAGAACGAAGGCGGTGGCAAACCCCAGCAGCCCACACCCAACGACGGCGACCGCCATCCAGGGCCCTGATCCTCGCTGCGGGACCACCAGGTCTTGCCGCGATGGGCGGCGTGGCACTGCCGAAGCCTCCGGTACCGACGGCTGTCCCATCAGCACAGGCTCGCTGGCGACAGGCTCTGGCTGAGGCGAAACGACAGACATGAGGGCTCTCCGACGGTCGGGGAGTGGTTCACCGGAGCCCACAGGGGCTTCAGCCGCCCGTTCAGCGACCAGCCGGCTTGCACGTAACTCGGGTGGGTAGCAAAAGGCCCAGCCGCAGAGAAGGCCAACCCCGAGAGAAACCACCAGCTGTAGCCCTATAAAGGCGTGGCCCTAGAAAGAGCTTGCGAGCAGCTCGTGGAGGTGAAAGTGAAACTTACCCAGTTTTCCACCGTAGTTGCCAGCAGCGATCGCGAGGGTGCCAGGCCCAGCGGCGGCCTTGATCGCCGCGAACATGGCGGCTGAGACCGCCCCCTCATCGACCCCGTCGATCACGATTTCCAAAGCGGCTACCGCCCCTTCGACAAGTTCACTCTCGGTGCGGCCCACGAGTGCCGGACAAAACGCGTCGTTGGTGCTCGCTCTGAGGGCGGCATACCGCGAGCCAACCTTGCTGCCTGAGCGAACGACGCCCCCAGGGAATGGCGTGATCGTGCCCGGAACACTGGCAGCTGCCTCCACGGCTTGTCGCGCCGCTGCCAGGGCTGCCTCAAGAGACTCCGATTGGAGGATGATGTTGCCGCCGCCAACCCCTTTCTGAATGCCGATCGTCTCCTCGATGAGAAACTCACCGTCCATCACAGGGACTCGCCAGATCCGCTGGCCATGAAAAACCTTTGTCTTCTCAAAGCCATCTCCGAAGTACCGCACATGTTTGCCAAGCGGGGCCCGCTCTTCCGCAGCCGGCAGGCCGTCAAACACGTTGACGGTCGGACACGTCAGGAGGCACTGTGCCGTGCGGTTCGCCACAGCCTTGGCGAGGGTTTCTGAGGCAAATCCGAAGGCCAGCAGGCATGCTCCCACACGGCCATCGGGCGATTCATCCGGTGTCAGCAACCGCTCGACGCCGATCTCAGCATCACAGCCAATCACACTCGTGCCGTAGCCACAGGCGGCGTCGCAGGCAGCCCGCAGCCAGTACTCGTCGTGCGCCGTGACAACGAGCCGAGCAAACCGCAGTCGAAAGGCTTCAGCGAAGGTGTCGACAATTTGCGTTCCGTCAATCTGCACCCCAGACCTCCCGTAAGCCACAGAAAACCCGCCTCGAGCCGACGTCAGGAAAACATTTCAGCTGCGTTCTCCTGTGTGTTTTTTTACCAACAACCGGCGTATCATGACGGCTCCGGCCATGCTCGACCACGGGCCTGGCTTCCGCCCAGTGTGACGCTCCGATTCCCGGAAGGAAACGAAATCCGATGGCTCTCTCTTCCCACCCCTTGCACCGTCGGTGGCTGACAGCGCTGCTGAGCGGTGTCGCTTCATGCGTTCTCGCGTTCTGCGGTCCGCTGACCCACTCGGCTGAGCCTACGCTCAGTGGTGTTGAAATGGTGCCCGCAGACGCAGCGTTCTTCTCCGGATCCCTGCGGCTGAAGGACCAATACGAGATGGTCCGCAACAGCAACGCGATGCAGGCGATTCTCAGCCTGCCTGCTGTGCAGATGGGTCTGGGCCAGGCTGAAGACATGCAGTCGATGCCGGGCAGCCCGCTTTCGATGGCTGCAACGTTCCTCGAACTCCCCGAGAATCAACAGGCCCTCGAACTTCTCACCGACATGGTGTCCACCGATACCTTTGTCTACGGAGAACGCTCCTGCGTTCAGTTCGCCAAGCTGCTGATCGCTCTTCAGCGAGCCAATCAGATGGCAAGCCTCTCGCAGGCTGTCGGTGATGAACTCGGCGACGATGAACCACTCGACACCGACGACGCCGCAGCCCGTCTGTTCTTTAAGGCGGTCGCTGAGAACATTGATGATCTCGTCCTGCCCGATCTTGTGTGGGGCTTCCAGACATCCAAGGACGATGCCGCCACGCAGCAGCTTGCCCGTCTGGAAGTGATGCTGCAGTTTTTCACACAGATGCAGCCGACCCTGGCCGGTGCCCTGAGCCGTGAGACCGTCGAGGGAGGAGAAGTCCTCGTAATCACGCTCTCTGGCGAACTGATGCCATGGGGAGAGTTTGATCTCGACGAGTACAGCGACGACCCTGACACCGTCGACAAAGTGATCGAGAAGCTGCAGTCGCTCAACCTGGTGATCGGGCTTGGACTGGTCGGCGATCGCTTCGTGATCTCGATCGGCGACTCGATCGACCATCTCTCCAAGCTCTGCCTGACCAGTGGCGGTGAGTGCCTGCAGAGCATCGATGCCTTTGCTCGCTATCGTGAAGTCGAGGATGCCAAGATCACCTCGCTCTCGTATCTCAGCGAAGAACTGGTGACTGTCCTGAGCCCTACTGGCGATGACTTCCGGATGATGGCGAAGTTTGCAGGCGGAATGGCTACCAAGGCCGACCTGCCTGAGGAGGCGGGCCAAGAGGCAGAACGTGGCCTGGAACAGATTGCAGCTGAATACGAGGCCATGCTGCCGGAACCTGGTGCCTGGATGTCATTTGCTCACATGACCGACAAGGGCTTCGCAGGTGAGACCTGGAACTGGTCAAGCAACGTCGCCCTGGATGGCTCGCAGCCTCTGAGCATTCTCGCTCATACCGGCGGCAGCCCGTTTGCCGTCGTCGCTTCACGGACCGCTCCTGGAGCGTTGCATCTCGACACCCTCGCCGGCTGGGCTGAAATGGCCTACGGGTTCTACGAGAAGTATCTCGTGGACATGATGGATGAGGACGACCGCGCAAAGCTCGATGAGGCACGCGAGACGTTCGGCCCACTCGCGGAAGAGCTTCTGGAAACACTTACGTCGAAGTTTGGTCCGGCTCTCGCCGATCGTCAGCTGGCCCTCGTGCTCGATAACGAGACCACTGTCGACAGGCTTCATGCAACTCTGCCTTCGTCAGCAGACCCGTTGCCCGTGGTTGAGCCAGCGATCGTCCTCGGCCTGGCGGATGCCGACCTGTTTAAGGAGGGTCTCAACGATCTCTTCGAACTCGC
>JADHNY010000049.1 GCA_016779265.1 Pirellulales bacterium
TCGGCTCGCATCCCTCGGAAGCAGATGCAAGCTCGCTGTCGCTACTCGTGCGAGCGGTGGTCGACGGGAGTGTGCTTGCCGCGGTCTGGCTGCTACCGACACTCCGCCGCCGCGGTCTGCGGGCGTTGGAGCTGGTGCTGTTTGGACTTGAGATGCTCGTGCTGCTTGATAGCCAGTACTTCACGGGCATCCACCTGATCGACCAGAGCGATCTCGTTGATGCGGTGGCTTTTCAGAAAAATGGAGTGCTGCGGGCGATGGTGCTGATGTTTTGTAGCGCCGTCTTCATGCCTCATCGACCGATGATTGCTGGCCGAATCGCCGTCAGCATGGCGGGTGCTGTGGTGTTGTGCCATGGATTTGTGCTTGAGCACGCCCGGACGGCTCATCTGGTGATGGATGATGTGGCCAGCCAGCGGGTGGTGATGTTTAACGCCGTCGCCCTGATTGCAGCCGCTGTGCTCGCGGCTCTCGTGGGCTGGGTGCTGCGAGGACGAAAGGACTCGATCATGCCGGGCGGTCGGCTCGGCCCGTACCGTCTCCAGCTCCGCCTCGACACCGGCGGCATGGGAGAGGTGTATCTTGCCCAGCACCACACGCTCACTCGGCCATGTGCGGTCAAGGTGGTGCGTGAGGATCGTCAGCAGGAAGCGATTGACCGGCAGCTGTTGGCCCGGGAGCTGAAGGCCGCGTCGGCGCTGCGGCACCCAAGTGCCGTCACGATTTACGACTGTGGTGAGGCATCCGATGGATCGCCGTACTTTGCCATGGAGTTCTTGCCTGGGCTCAGCCTTGCAGGGCTGGTTGGTCGGTTTGGCCCGATGCCTGCAGGCCGGGCGATCTACCTGGGTCGACAGCTTTGCGGCGTGCTTGACGAGGCGCATCGGCGTGGGCTGATTCACCGGGACCTTTCGCCGTCGAATGTGTTTGCCTGTGTGCTTGGTGGACAGTGTGATGTGGCGAAGCTCCTTGACTTCGGCGTGGTGGCGGCGATTGGCGAGGCGACTGACTTGGCTGCGAGCGGCCGCGTCGCGGGCACGCCGGAATACCTCGCTCCCGAGCAGGCGGTGCGCGGAGGTGCTATTGATGGACGGGCCGATGTGTATGGGCTCGGCGGACTGCTGGTGTTCCTGCTCACCGGCCGGCCCCCCTACGAAGGCGAAACGCCGCAGGCGGTCCTTGAAATGCAGGTCTCGGAGCCACTGGAGACGGTGGAGTCGCTGCTGCAGGAGGTGCCGGACGACCTCAAGGCGGTGATTCTTCGCTGTCTTGCCAAGCAGCCAGACGAACGGTTTCCCACGGCCGATGCGGTCGCCGCAGCGCTGCGTTCCTGTCAGGCTGCGACCACATGGGATGCTGAGGAAGCTGTGGGATGGTGGCGGGCCCACATCGACGGCTGACGATCCAGTGACCGAAGAGCCAGTGACCGAAGAGATGGAGCAGAAAAATGAATATGGAGCGGTTGCTCAAAGCGACAGTTCAGTTCAAGGCGAGTGACCTGCATGTACAGGTGGGGAGTCCGCCAATCGTCCGAGTTGATGGCACGATGGTGCCGTTTGATTCACCACCAGTCTCCGCGGAGGATGTGCGAACGCTCGTCGAGCAGGTGGCCAGCCAGACTGCACTGGCAAGGCTCGACGAGGATCTCAGCTGCGACTTCTCCCACTACATTCCTGAGGTCGCCCGTTTTCGAATCAACGTGTTTCACGAGCAGGGGAACCTCTGCATTGTGGCACGGTGTATTCCACTTGAGATTAAACAGTTTGACGAGCTTGGTCTTCCTGACGTGCTGAGGGAAATCGCCGAGGAACGCCGCGGTCTTGTGCTAGTTACAGGTACCACGGGAAGCGGAAAGAGTACGACCCTTGCAGCGATGATCGATCATCTCAACCGGACGCGTCGGCTGAGGATTGTGACGATCGAGGATCCGGTCGAGTTTGTGCATGACTCGCAGAAGAGCCTTGTGGCGCATCGAGAGATTGGCCGAGACACGCCAAGTTTTGCAGAGTCGCTCAAGCGAGCATTGCGGCAGGATCCTGACGTGATCCTTGTGGGTGAGCTACGTGATGCAGAGACAATGCGGATTGCCCTCCAGGCTGCAGACACAGGGCACCTCGTTTTTAGCACCGTTCACACCACCAACACGTCATTCACGATGCAGCGAATCGTTTCGATGTTTCCAGCGGACGAACGCGACCTGTTGATGGTGCAGCTGGCAACGAATCTGGCGGCGATCGTCAGCCAGCGGTTGGCCAGCCGAAAGGAGCCGGCTCAAGGGCGGCTCCCGGTGCTCGAAGTGATGCGGAACACTGCCGTGGTGCGGAAAGAAATCCTCGATGGACAGATCACCAATCTGCCACAGGTGATTGCCAGTCGTGACGCCGGCATGCAGCTCTTCGATCAGCACCTCACGGCTCTCTACCGTTCGGGTGACATCCGCGGCACAGAGGCACTCAGATTGGCCACGAATCCCGAGGCGGTCGCGCTGATGATGCGGGGCATGAGCAGCAAAGACGTCGCGGCAGGCCTGGTCACATGAGAGCAACTCGGCAGCTCCTCTGGATCCTCTGCATGGCGGTGACGGGCTCGGCCTGTGCGTTTGCCAGTGAGACTGTGCATGTCGATGTGCTCATCTACGGGGCGACGCCTGCGGGGATTGCTGCTGCGGTGGCAGCAGCCGATGCACAGCATGCTGTTTTGCTGGTCGAGCCGACGGCTCGCATCGGCGGAATGATTACGCATGGGCTCTCACACTCAGACTTTCACACGTTTGAGTCGTTGCATGGCAGCTTTCTGAAGTTCAGCCAACGAGTACGGTCGTACTACCAGCAGACGTACGGCGAGGACGCTCCACAGGTCCGCGATAGCTGGCAAGGCACTCATGGTGAGCCGTCGGTCAACCTGTTGGTGTTTGAGCAGATGCTGGCAGAGCAGCCGAGCATCACAACGGTGATCGGATGGACCCTCGACTCCGCGGGAGTGGAGGCCGACCGTGTGAGCTGGGTGACGTTTGTCAGGCAAGACGGAACTGTGGTTGAGGCGGTTCCCAAGATGGTGATCGATGCGAGCTATGAAGGAGATCTGCTGGCATTGGCGAAGATTCCCTTTCGGGTTGGACGGGAATCGAAGCAGGAATACGGCGAGTCGCTGGCTGCCGACGAGGAAGACAGCCGGTTGCAGGGCTACAACTTTCGCCTCTGCATGACGCAGAATCGGGAGAACCAGGTTCCCGTTCCTGTGCCTGAGACCTACGACCGCGAGGACTATGCGGCATTGGTGCCGTTCGTGAACGAAGGCCGCTTTCGCGCGGCCTTCGGGTATCCCGGCAGCCCGTTCGTTTTGAAGGCGCACCTGCCGATCCTGCCCAACGGAAAGCACGATATCAACGATGTCTCCAGAGGGATCGCCCGACTATCGATGCCCGGGCGCAATCAGCAGTATCCGGAAGCAAGCCAGGAGATGCGTCGCCGTATCGAGCAGGAACACCTCGACTGGCAGCTGGGGCTGATTCATTTTGTGCAGACAGATCCCGCACTTCCTGAGGCCTTTCGCCGTGAGGCAGCCACCTGGGGCCTGTGTGCCGATGAGTTTTCAGAGACTGGCCACATTCCCGCTCAGATTTATGTTCGAGAAGCCCGTCGCATGGTTGGGCTGCATGTCTACACCGAGCACGACACCGAGTATGCCCCGAACGATGCCCGAGCGAGACTGCATCGGGATTCCATCGCCAGTGGTGACTACAGCCACAACTGCCATGGGACCGAGCACACTGGGCCCATGATTGGCGGCCGCCACACAGGAGAGTTCTACAAAGGCGTGGCTCCTTATCAGATTCCCTATGGAGTGATTGTGCCCAGGACCATGCAGAACATGCTGGTTCCCACGGCCTGCAGCGCGAGCCATGTTGGTTTCTGTGCACTGCGGCTGGAGCCGATCTGGATGTCACTTGGTGAAGCCGCCGGCCATGCGGCAGCGTTTGCGATCGAGGCGAACGTGCCGGTGCAGGACGTGGAGCCGACAGCCCTGCAACGCCGTCTCTGGTCCGAAGGAGCCGCGACCATCTACGTCAGTGACGTTCCTCCCGGCCATCCCGACTTCAGGGCAGTGCAGTGGTGGGCGGGATTGGGTGGCTTACACGGGCTGGAGCCCCTGCCGAAAAAGCCTGGCGGCCGAGGCAAGCCAATCGTCAGTCAGTACTACGAAGCGTTTCCTGGGCATGCTGCGAGGCTGGAGCAGCCGCTCGATGCAGACCTGCGGATCAGGTGGGAGCAGCTCGCCCGGCGAGAATCATTGCCTCTTCCGACTGCTTCAGTGACGCGTGGTGACTGGATTCGGGCCATCTCGGTGAGCGGACTGCCTGCAGTCGAAAGAGAACCGCTCCCACAGGAAGCAGAGTGATTCCTGCGGGAGCGGCGAAGACGTCTCGCGAGTTTGTAGAACGTCCGAGTCCTTAAATCTGCGAAAGCTCAGGCACCGCAAAGCCAGCGCTGTTGGGATCCTTGAGCAGGGCGTTGGCTGCTTCGGCATGCTCGCCTGTGTGACGCTCTGTCTCGGGATCGAACGAAAGCAGCGGGCCGACGTGGTACTCAGCTCCGTTTTCTGGAATGCCCACGCCATCTCGCATCACTTCGTGCAGCTTGAGGAAATGCTCTGCCACATCGGGGGAATCGCCAAACCGGCAGGCCTTCTCGTTGAATGGGACCGACTCGCCGAGGCGGTAGGAGTTGTTCATCAGATGGCCTAGGACACATCCGTAGTGGGCATCCGAGGCGTTGCCATTGGCGAGTGAAGGATCATTCTCGCGAACAGCGGTGATAAAGGCCTGCCAGTTTCCACCGGGAGTGACGTGGCCCCGTTCAACATCGAGGTCTTCGAAAGTGTCGCTGCCCGGCCGACGGATCTTGTAGCGGCCTTCACCGACGATCACGCTGCCATCTTCGAGGTAGTACTCGTTGAAGACCTGGTGCTGATAGCCCTCGTAGTTCACGTTGCGAACATTGAAGAGCACCATCTGGCCGTTGGGATACTCGGCCATGGCAAACATCGTATTGGGCGTCTCGCCCTGATCGTCCCACTGGAAGCGTCCGCCGAGGGCTGCGGCCCGCACGGGATGGGTCTGGTCATCGTCAATCGCCCAGCGTGCCACGTCGAGCTGATGGGTGCCCTGGTTATTCAGGTCACCGTTCCCAGTCTTCCAGAACCAGTGCCAGTTGTAATGCACCAGATTCGCGTTGTACTCATCGAGAACTGCCGGGCCCTTCCAGAGATCCCAGTCGAGATTGGCTGGCGGAGCACTGTCCGCCTTGGTACCGATTGAACCGCGTGGTTTGCAGCAGTAGCCGTAGGCAATCTTCAGGCGAGGCAGCGTGCCATCCTTCAGAGCGGCATGTAAACCTGCAATGCCAGCATCGCTTCGACGCTGGGTGCCGTGCTGCACCACCACTCCATACTTCTTGGCGGCCTCAAGTGCGATGCGGCCTTCCACCACGTCATGGCTCATCGGCTTTTCGACGTAGACATGCTTGCCGGCCTGGGCGCCCCAGATCGTCATCAGGGAGTGCCAGTGATTCGGAGCGGCGATCGAGATGGCATCGATGCTCGGATCATCGAGGACTTTACGGATGTCTTTTTCGCCTTTGAGCGTAAAGGGGCCTTCTCCAGCCCTCTTCTTCTGCGTGGCAAGCGTACGGTCTAGTACCTGCTGATCTGGATCGACAACGTAGGCGATTTCCACATTGTCGAGTCCACCAAAGCCACCGAGATGTGACTGGCCGCGACCATTGAGGCCGATCACTGCCATGCGGACACGATCGTTGGCGCCAAGCACTTTGGCTGATGCCTGTGGGGCCGTCAGCAATAGCGAACCAGTGGCTGCAGACGCAGCAAGAAAACGACGACGACTCGTAACAGCAGGCATGGATACTCCTCCCCGGAAACAAGAGATAACGCGGGAAGAGCATACCCACGGGATGATAGCCAATGCGAGGCGAGGTTCTCGACAGGAGCACGGCGGTGCGTCGTGCTGCACAACGGGGCCACCTGCAGCCATGACCCGCTCACACGTCGGCGGGACCCCCGGCTCACGCGTCGTGCCGCGGATAGTCGGTGAGCGTGCCAGGCCGCCAGGCAACGCGAAGGGCATTTGCCACAGCAGCCAGGTCGATGGCTTCCTGTGCGAGCGCCCCGGCAGCCGGTGGCAGATAGCCAGCAGCCGCGAATGCCATGCCGATCACACTCAGTGCCATGCCACCCACAGCAGTCTGCAGGGCGATCTTGCGGAAGCGGCTGCCAATATGGAGCAGCTCATCGATCTTGGCCAGGCTTGTATCCATGACCACGGCTCCGGAGGCCTCACTGGTCACGTCACTGGCCGCGCCCATCGCCACGCCCACGGTCGCTGCGGCGAGTGCGGGAGCATCATTGATCCCGTCACCGACGAACAGCGTTGGTGCGGTCGCTGTGGCCTCTTCCACGATTCGGAGTTTGCCTTCGGGCTGAATTCCGGCATGGATTTCCTGAATGCCGACTGACTCGGCCATCCAGCGAACTTCACTCTCGCGATCTCCCGAGACCAGCATCACGCGGGTGAGCCGATGGGCTGGTTCAAGATGCTGCACAAACGACTTGCCATCGGGTCGGGGCGTATCTCGAAAACGCAGCACACCGGCTGGCAGGTCATCGATCAGCACAACGCACTCCAGGCCGCCTGCAGTCGGGGGGAGGTGAGCGGCCTGCTCTGGAGCTGTTTCCACGAGTTTCTTGCGGCTGGTAATCGTCACGCTGCGGCCGGTTGAGGAACGCGTGGGAACCACGCGGCCAGTGAGACCAGCACCAGGGCGTTCGGTGACCTCTTCGACCGACAGGAGTGTGAGCCCACGACTCTTAGCAGCTTCCACCACGGCAGAGGCCAGGGGGTGCTTTGAGAAAGTCTCCAGGCTCGCCGCCGAAGCGAGCACGATATCTGCGTTGGAGTTATTCACCGGAAGCACCTCGGTGACCCTTGGAGCGCCGTAGGTGAGCGTCCCTGTCTTGTCAAAGATTGCGATCCGACAACTGTCGAGCCGCTCGAGGATCGCGGGATCACGAACGACGATGCCGTGTTTTGCCGCCAATGAGACGGCTCCGATGATGGCGACTGGAATGCCGATCAGCAGTGGGCAGGGAGTGGCCACGACGAGGACCGCTAGAAAACGTGTGGGGCTACCGCTGAGCCACCAGGCGACAGCAGCAATCGCAACAGCCAACGGGGTGTAGAGAGCACCAAGTTTGTCGGCCATCCGTCGCAGCCGAGGCTTGGTCTGCTGGCTCTCTGCGAGCACCTGCATAATCTTGGAATAGCGGCTGTCCGCACCGACGGAGTCCGTACGGATTTCCAGGGCAGCCTGTCCGTTGATCGCTCCTGAGAGCACCGCAGAGCCGGGAGCCTTGGCCATGCGGTAGGGCTCGCCCGTGAGGTAGCTCTCATCCATCGAGCCATGGCCCGCGACCACCGTGCCGTCGACCGGGCAGATCTCATGCGGCAGGACCGTGATCACATCACCGACAGCCACTTCATCCAGAGGTACATCCTCCAGCTCGCCTGCTCGTCGTCGGTGGGCAACGGTCGGCATGCGTCGGGCGAGCGCCTCAAGGACATCACCCGCACGACTGACTGCTCGCAGCTCCAACGCCTCGCCACCTGAGAGCATCAGTACCACGAGCACGCCGGCGAGATACTCACCGAGCAGAACGCTCGTCACGATCGAGATGCCTGCAAGGAGATCAGAGCCAAACCGACCTGCGATCAGATCACGAAGCAGCCCGGTGACCAGCACCGCCCCGCCCGTGATCAGCATCAGCACCAGTGGCAGGTCTGCAACGGTGAGCGACGGGTTGCCAATCGCTGCCGCGGGATCGAGCCCGCCAAGCCGGAGCGAAACAGCACCCTGGCTCACAAAGGAAAGACCTCCCCACATCGCCAAGGCGATGACGGCCGCTACTGCAATCAGCTCATCAATAGGAAGCCGTTGCAGCACGGTGGTGTCTGCCTCATGGGTTCGCAACTGCCCGCGAGACTTCAGCCTTCAGCCGAGGCCTCTTCTTCATCCTCAGCCGGACCGGCAGGCACAGGCTCTGCAGTCACCAGACCCTTAAACACCAGCTGCTTCTTGCCAGCCACTTCGGCGGCGTCGACCTCGATGGTGTCCTTGCCCTCGAACTCGCCCTTGAGCAGTTCTTCACTGACGGGGTCTTCGATGTAGTTCTCCAAGGCACGACGCAACGGTCGAGCACCGAAGTCGGTGTCCGAGCCCTTCTTGATGAGGAACTTCTTGGCCTCTTCGGTAAGTTCAAGCTGCAGTCCACGCTCGCCGAGACGCTCGCGAACCTTGGCCAACTCGATGTCGATCACCACCTTTAGGTCATCCACCGTCAGGTGGTGGAAGATAATCACATCGTCGACTCGGTTGAGGAACTCAGGCCGGAAGACCTTCTCAATCCGCTCGTTGACGCGGCCTTTCATGCTCTCATAGCTCGCGTCGTCATCAGGCTTCTGGAAGCCAAAGGCCGACTCGTTCTTGATAGCTTCAGCCCCAGCGTTGGTGGTCATGATCAGGATCACATTGCGGAAGTCGACATTCCGACCAAACGAGTCGGTCAGGCGGCCTTCTTCCATCACCTGCAGCAGCATGTTGAAGACGTCGGGGTGTGCCTTCTCGATCTCATCAAGCAGAACCACCGAATACGGCCGGCGGCGGATCTTCTCCGTCAGCTGGCCACCTTCCTCAAAGCCGACATAGCCAGGAGGCGCACCGATCAGTCGGCTGACATTGTGCTTCTCCATGTATTCGCTCATGTCGATCTGGATGAGGGCCTCATCGTCGCCAAACATGAACTGAGCCAAGGCCTTCGCCAGCAGCGTCTTTCCGACACCGGTCGGTCCAGCAAAGATGAAGCAGCCAGTAGGCCGCTTGGGATCCTTCAGGCCTGACCGGCTGCGGCGGACAGCCTTCGAAATGCTCTTGATCGCCTCATTCTGGCCCACGACCCGCTGGTGGAGTTCGCCTTCCATCTCCATCAGCCGCTTCGTGTCTTCAGTCGACATTCGGGTGAGCGGGATGCCGGTCATCTTGGAGATGACCTCAGCGACCACCTCTTCGTCGACCACGCCATCAGCCTCACGGCTCTTCTCCCGCCAGTCCTTGGTCATGGTCTGCTTTTTCTTCTTCAGCTTGTCGGCCTGATCACGCAGGGCCGCAGCCTTCTCGAAGTCTTGGTTGGCGACCGCCTCTTCCTTTTCTTTGTTGAGACGCTCAACCTCTTCGTCGATCTCCTTGAGATCCGGCGGCTTGGTCATGCCCTTCAGTCGCACGCGTGCACCAGCTTCGTCGATTACGTCGATCGCCTTATCCGGAAGGCAGCGGCCTGTGATGTAGCGGCTCGACAGCTCCACGGCTGCTTCAACAGCTTCGTCGGTGATCGTCACGCGATGGTGACTCTCGTAGCGATCGCGGAGGCCTTTGAGGATCTCCACCGCTTCGCTCTTGGTGGCAGGCTCCACCATGATGATCTGGAAGCGACGATCGAGAGCGGAGTCTTTCTCGATGTACTTGCGGTACTCATCGAGGGTGGTGGCACCGATGCACTGGATCTCACCGCGGGCGAGTGCTGGCTTGAGCACATTTGATGCGTCGATCGCGCCTTCGGCTCCACCCGCACCCACCAGGGTGTGGAGCTCGTCAATGAACAGGATCGTGTTCTTCACACGACGGACCTCGTTCATAACGGCCTTGATTCGTTCTTCGAACTGGCCGCGATATTTCGTGCCGGCCACCATCATCGCCAGGTCGAGCACGACGATCCGCCTGTCAGCCAGCAGCTCTGGCACATTGCCTTCAACGACCCGCTGGGCGAAGCCCTCGACGATCGCCGTTTTGCCGACACCAGCCTCTCCGAGGAGCACAGGGTTGTTTTTCGAGCGACGGCAGAGGATCTGGATTGCCCGCTCGATTTCTCGCTCGCGACCGATGACCGGGTCGAGCTTGCCTTGCTTGGCCAGCTCGGTCAGATCGCGACCAAAGCTGTCGAGGGCAGGTGTCTTACTCTTGCCACCCTTGGGAGCCCCTTCGCTGCCGCCACCGCCACCGGCGCCAGCGGTTGCCCGCCCGCCCATGCCTGACCGCTCACTGCCTTCGTCCATGCCGTGGCCGAGCAGGTTGAGCACCTCCTCGCGGACGTCTTCGAGCTTCAATCCGAGGTTCATCAGCACCTGTGCGGCCACGCCTTCCTGCTCACGGAGCAGGCCGAGCAGAATGTGCTCGGTGCCGACGTAGTTGTGGTTGAGGTTGCGGGCCTCCTCCATCGAATACTCGATCACCTTCTTGGCTCTGGGCGTCTGGGGAAGCTTGCCCATCGTCACCATGTCGGGGCCGCTCTGCACGAGCTTCTCCACCTCCATGCGGATCTTCCGCAGGTCGATGTCGAGATTCTTCAGCACGTTGGCAGCGACGCCACTGCCTTCCTTGATCAGGCCGAGCAGGACATGTTCGGTGCCGATGTATTCGTGGTTGAACCGCTGGGCCTCCTGATTGGCCAGCTGCATCACTTTCCGGGCCCGGTCGGTGAATCGTTCGTACATGAAAGGTCGTTTCCCGATGGATGAATCGTGTTCCCTCTGCCACTGCCGGGCATCATGTTCGCCGGGCATCATGTCTGCCCGGCATCATGTGCCGGGGAACTCTACGCCGCGGGGGCAACCGCGACCAAGCCGCAGTTGAACCGCAGCCCGAATTCGACATCTGGAATTGTACGCGTCAGGGCCAGTGCTGTCTTGCCGAGCCGCTTGGGAGCGGTTCTGAGGGCCCTTTCGGCCGTCTTAGGCGGCTGACCGCATTTGGTTTTGTGGCAAATCATCGGCGGTTGTTGGCTCGCCATCGGCGATGTCTGGGCCGACAGTACTGCGGGAGTCGTCATCAGCACGGGCTAAAAGCCGGCGTTCGCGGGCTACGGCCGACTGCCACCGCAGCCCCGTATCGCTTCGCGCGAGTTTGTTCAATGCCTTCTCTGCTTCGCTGCAACGCCCCACACGCCGCAGCAGCGATGCGAGGAGAAGTTGCGCTTCGCCATCCACCGGCCGGAGCGTGAGTAGCGCCAGAAGTTTTGTCTCTGCGGCCAGCCAGTCGCGAGCCAGGTAGGCATCGCGGGCTTCCACAAACATCTTTTCTGTGGCCGCATCCTGGGTGAGCACCAGCGGCGGTGGAAAGGCTGAAACTGCCGAGATTGTGCCGAGTAGCCAGATTGCCCCGGCAGAGGCCCAGAGCCCCACTGCAACCTCCACCTCGACCAGTTCTGTCCAGACCCATGTCGAGACGAGTGCGATGTCGAGTACGATCGCGAAGGCAACGGCAACCAGCAGCCCGGCTCGGCTTCCACGAAGCCACAGCCATGGCAGCCCAGGCCAGAGCAGCGTAGAACGTCGCACGATGTCCATCAGTCCGCGGTCCCTCCGGGCGTCGGGAGTGTAGGGATCGCTGCCGCCCATCTCCAGAGGAAAGATGCCCCAGAATCCCCTGATTTCGAGGCGGGAACGGCTCGTATCGGCTCGGCTCTGCGTGCTGGTCGATGGCGGCTCATCTGTGGCGGCCTGCGCGGAGCAGGTGGCAGCGATTGCGGCTGCCGGTGCGGGCCTGATTCAGCTGAGAGACAAGTCGCTCGATGATGCCACGCTGCTGGAGCGTGCGATCGCGGCGGTTGGGGCTGCCCGCCGCCATGGTGCCCTGGTTGTGATCAACGATCGCCCCGACATCGCGGTGGCGGCTGCAGCGGATGGCGTCCATCTCGGAGCAGGTGATCTGCCAGTGCTGGCCGCTCGTCGCGTGGTGGGGTCGGCCAGGCTGATCGGTCGCACAGCCCACTGCTTCGCTGAGGCGACAGCAGCGATGGCGGACGCCGCAGACTACCTCGGCATCGGACCGTGCTTCCCCAGCGACACCAAGACCTTTGCCTCGTTTGCCCCTCGCGATTTTCTACAGGCGGTTGCAGCAGAGATCGCACTGCCTGCCTTTGCCATCGGAGGAATCACGCCACAGCGGCTGCCGGAACTGGCCGCCTTGGGGCTGACGCGGGTGGCGGTGGCCGCTGGTGTGACCAAGGCTCCTGATCCTGCGGCTGCCGTGGCTGCGTTTCACGACGCGCTCAGTCGAACTTCCTGATCTCTTACATGCGGTCAAGAACAGATGTGGCCGCACAGCTCGCTTGGTAGCTAGGCGATCAGATCGGTAACCACAGTTCCGTGGATGTCGGTCAGACGGAAGTCGCGGCCGCTGTGGCGGTAGGTGAGCCGTTTGTGGTCGAGCCCGAGCAGGTGCAGCATCGTGGCCTGAAGGTCGTGCACATGTACCCGCTTGTCGACGGCCTTGAACCCGAACTCGTCAGTCGCTCCATGGACATAGCCACCCTTCACGCCACCACCTGCCATCCAGACGGTAAATCCATGATGGTTGTGATCTCGTCCGCTGGCCACTGATACGCCAGCGTCGTTGGGGAGTTCGACCGTTGGCGTGCGGCCAAACTCTCCTCCCCAGAGCACGAGGGTACTCTCCAGCAGGCCGTGCCCCACGAGGTCGTCAAGCAGGGCACCGATTGCCTGATCGCATTCACCGGCGAGACGGCGATGATTCTTCTCAATATGTTCATGGCTGTCCCAGGGCTGGCCCGCCCCATGCCAGACCTGCACATACCGCACGCCACGCTCAACAAGCCGGCGGGCGATCAGCATCTGCCTCCCCTGCACACCTTCGCCGTACCGCTCGAGCACATGCTTCGGTTCGCGGGTCACGTCAAAAGCTTCGCCTGCCTCAGCCTGCATCCGCCAGGCGAGTTCCATCGAAGCGAGTCTCGACTCCAAGAGTGGGTCGCTCTGTCGGGCGGCGAGATGTTGCCGATCAAACATGGCGGTGAGGTCAAACTGCCGCTTCTGCACATCGACATCGAGTAGCGGGTGTTCCACATGTTCAACAAGCTCATCGACACGCTGCTTCTTCGTATCGATGTAGGTGCCCTGAAAGGCGCCCGGCAGGAATGCACTTCGCCAGTTCTCGGTGCCTTTGATGGGATAGCCCCCGGGACACATCGCCACGAACCCGGGGAGATTCTGATTCTCCGTGCCGAGGCCGTAGGTGACCCAAGCACCTGCTGCGGGACGAACGAGTCGGGCGTCGCCACAGTTCATCAGCATCAGCGACGGCTCATGATTGGGCACGTCTGCATGCATGCTCCGCACCACGCAGAGTCGATCCGCATGTCGTGCGACCGATGAGAAGAGCTCACTGATCTCCAGACCACTCTCGCCGTGGCGAGAGAAGGCAAAAGGGGAGGGGAGAGCGGCGCCGGTGCGGCGTTCGGTTGGGAGAGCTCCTGGTATCTCTCTCCCTGCATACTCTTCGAGTGCCAGTTTGCGATCGAACGTGTCGAGGTGGCTCGGGCCGCCGTTGGCGAAGATGTGAATCACGGCCTTGGCTTTGCCGCCAAAGTGTGATGGGCGTGGTGCGAGTGAGGAGCGTGCGGCAGCCGCCTCTGCGGAGGGTCCTGTGGTGAGCAGGCTGGTGGCGCCGAGCCAGCCCAGACCGAGGCCGCTCTGTCGCAGCATGCAGCGGCGAGACAGGGTCGCAGATGACTGCGAATCGAGTGGTGTTTGGTGGGACGTCATGGTGTCACTCGGCGAATGGATGCGGCCATCAAGCCACGGCTGCTAGTCGACAAACTGAAACTCGGCGGTTGCCAAGACCGCCTGGGCGAGCCGGTCGTAGCGATCGAAGTCTGGGCCGGTCCCCTCCGCGGGAGGACTCTCTGCGACAGCGGTTTCGGGAGCACTCGCGTCGCTACTGGCAACTTCATCAGTGACGGGGTTGTCTGCGGCCGCTTCAGCAGCCAGCCAGGCCAAGGCGGCAGAGACCTCGTCCTCACGCGGGCTTCGCGAGAGGGCAGCTCGCCACAGGCGGTGAACAAACTGCGTGTCGTCCTGCGTACCGTCGAGTTCGTCATCACCGGCCGCCCGGGCAGCGAGACGTCGGGCAGACTCCACCACCAGCGGTGAGTTGAGCACCGCAAGCGACTGCTGTGGCACGGTGGTCTGGGCACGCGCATGCACTGCGGTGTCAGGGTTGGCGATATCGAAGATTCGCAGCATCCCTGGCACATCCTGACGATCGAGGCGGGCATAGAGCGAACGCACATGCAGGCTGTCGGTGGAGAGTGGATTCATGCCACGGCCCCCGCCGCCTGCTAGGTCGAGCGAACCTGCGGCGGTCGCCAGGCTGTCTCGCCAGGCTTCCCAGGAAAGACGGCGCCGATTGGCTCGGGCGAAGAGCAGGTTATCGGGATCAGCTTCTCGCAGGTCGTCACGAAGGGCACTCGACTGCTGCCAGCAGCGGCTCATGACCATCTCACGATGTAGCCAACGCAGACTCCAGGCACCCTCCGTCACAAACCGCTCCGCGAGGTCATCAAGCAGTTCTGCATGCGCTGGCGGTTCTCCCCGCAGGCCGAGGTCGCCGGGCGTTTCAACGAGGCCACGACCAAAGTGATGCCGCCAGGTCCAGTCCACGATCAGCCGCGGTGTGAGTGGGTTGGTCGGAGCAGTGATCATGGCGGCGAGTTCTCGTCGTCCGCTGCTGCCTTCGGCCGCCTGCAGACCGCCGAGGACTGTTGGCACTCTTCTCGGCACAACGTCGCCGGGCCTTCCTGGATTGCCACGGCGGAGAATCCGGCTGTCATGCACGGCTGCATCTTCCAGCACCATTGCTCGCGGCGGTCCGCCTGCCGCCGTGGCCTGATGGCGGCTGATGTCTCGGTTTCGCTTGCGGAGTTCGGTTCGCTCTTCTCGTCGAGCCACCCGCATCGCCTCTTCCGGTAAGACCACCAGTGGTGCACCTGGCACGATGAGGGTGTGACGGATCGCCTCAAGATCGGGTGTGTCGTCAGAGCCACCAGCCGCTTCGGAAGCTCGCATCACCACCCGGGCATAGGCCTCTGCAAGTCCACGTGGTGTGTCGGGGCGGGATGAAAGCATCTCGCTGTGAATGGTGGCGTTGGCCGCTGCGGCAGGGTCTTCCTCCCAGTGTGTGAGCCTGGCAGCCAAAGTCTCAGCAAAGGTCTCGTCGCCGAGCGAGCGGACCTCTGCCCAGAGCCCGAGGATGGGATGGCTGCTGCCAGCACCCTCGATGGTTCGTGTGAGACGATCGATGAGCAGTTGCTGGAGTTCGTAGCCATCGTCGAGCACCGGTGTGCGACCGTCCGGGCCTCGTGGCTGTGGACGTGACGTCTCCATCAGGTAGTCGGCGGCATGGGCGATCGCTTCACGCGTGGCCCGTTCATAGACCGCTTTGGTGTGGTCTTCGATTTTTTGCTCGAGCTCCCGCATCGTGGCAGCAAAGGCATCCGCCTCGGGTCCGGGAGGTGGGTCGCCAATCACAGGCAGGTCTTCGGGGATCTTCGAACTCGCGAAGATGCCATGCAGTGCGTAGTAGTCGGCGGTGGCCACCGGCTCATACTTGTGGTCGTGGCACCGAGCGCAGGCCACGGTCAGTCCCATCAGGCCACGGGTGACGAGGTCGATGCGGTCATCGATGATGTCGTGCTTGTTGCCGAGAAAGGTGCGACCCACGGTCAGGAATCCGAGAGCAGCCAGGTCGGCTGGAGCCACACTCGGTTCAATGAGATCCGCGGCCAGCTGCAGGGAGACAAACCGGTCGTAGGGCAGGTCGTTGTGGAACGCTGCGACCACCCAGTCGCGATAGGTCCAGGCAAAGGGATAGTCGCTCTCTTGCCCATCAAAGGCATACCCCATCGTGTCGGCATAGCGGGCGAGGTCGAGCCAGCGACGCGCCCAGTGTTGGGCATGCTCGCGGGATGTGAGGAGACGATCGACCAACGCGGCGTAGGCGTCTTCGGAAGGATTATTGCAGTAGGCGTCGACCTCATCGGCCGGAGGAGGAAGGCCTGTCAGGTCAAACCACAACCGCCGCACGAGAGTCTCGGGAGCGGCCGGTATCGAGGGCTGCTGGCCTGCGGTGGCGATGTCTCGCAGGATGAAGCGATCAATCGGTGAGTTCCAGGTGTTGGCGATTGACGCCTCCACGCCGTCTGGCGGCGGTGGTGGATCGCGGCGGACCAGCGGCTGGAACGACCAGTGCGTGGCTCTCGCGTTAGCAATCCGCGAGTCCATGTCTTGCGGCGTCTGGAGGGGATCGTCGCCACGGCCACTGCCCGGTCCGCTCCAGGGCAGCCCGCGGGCAACCCATGCTTCGAGCGTGGCCACCTCGTCGGCTGTCAGCGGCTCATCCGGAGGCATGGCCAGCCCGTCGGCCCGGCGAACCGCCGCCACCAGCCGGCTCGCTGCTGTATCGCCAGCAATCGCAGCGGGCCCGGAGTCGCCACCCTTCACCAGGGCGGGCAGACTATCGAGCCGGAGGCCGCCTTCGGTGGTGTCACCCGCATGGCAGTCGTGGCACTTGGCGACCAGCAAAGGCCGTACCTTGGTCTCAAAAAACGCCGCCGCCTCCGCAGAAAGCTCAGCCGACACCTGTTCCGCGGCAGCAGCAAGGCCGCCACTCACGACAAACAGAATGCCCGCAAAGGGCAGGGCCGCCAGGCGGGTTTTCGGCATGCTGCGGATTCCAGAGTTGCGTGAGGAGGGAGTCTTTCTCGTTCTCTCTTTCACTCGGGAATTATAGCCCCGCCTCGCCAGGATCGTTGTTGGGCCTTCGTTTGCACGCACCATCGGCTCGTCAGCACCATGCTTCCCAACACGAGAGCCTCAGCAGCGACTCAGAGAAGTTCGAGAATGGCGCGGGCCATGTCGGCTTCATCGCGTGCCCGGTAGCCCTCCCAGGCTGCGTGGACGAGGCCATCGGGGCCGATCAGGTAGGTTGTCGGAAAGGCGTCGAAGCCGAGTGTCTCCGCCACGAGCATGCGGGTGAATCCGTCCGGATCCCCCCAGGCATCGAGATCGATCTTCTGTTTGCTGAGGAACTGCTGCGTGGTACTGCGGAGTTCTTCGAGATCGTCTGGCCCTCCGTAGCCGCACGACACGGCAATCAGCTGAAACCGTGGCTCGTCAGCAAGTCGGGCAGCGATCCGGGCGATACCAGGAAGTTCGCGGCGGCAGGGGGGGCACCACGTTCCCCAGAAGTTCAGCAGTGTGATCTTGCCGGTGAACTCTGGAGCTGGGGCCGTAGGATCCTTTAGGGACACCAGAGGCAGGGCGGGTACCGGTCGCCCGACCGACGCGTGATCCTGCGGCGAGTCGCAGCCGGGCGTCGCGAGAACAGCGGTGAGCAACAAGGCCGCGGCCAGTTGCCTCGTCAGGAGTGGCGTGACGAGGGTTCGGACCGCAGGAGCCGAAAGGGGATCGTGTATCATCGCAGGTGTCCAGTGAAAAACGGTTGTGAACTGCCCGGCGGTTGGTGGGTTGCCGATCGTGGCTGCGGCAGGTGTGGAAGGACACCCTGAAGTGTACGAAGTCGAGATGAAGTTTCCCGTAGCCGATGCCTCGGCGATGGAGCAAAAGCTGGTCGGTCTGGCGGCTCGGTTTCGTGAGCCTGTGCAGCAGACCGATCGGTACTTCGTGCATCCGTGTCGTGACTTCGGCCGCACTGATGAGGCTTTGCGACTGCGGCGTGTTGGTGATGAGGTTGAGCTCACCTGGAAAGGCCCTCGCATCGACTCCGCGGCGAAGACTCGGCAGGAGATTCTGCTTCCACTGCCGACTGGTCCTCGGACGGTTGATGAGTGGACAGAGCTGCTGGCCGCACTTGGCTTCCGGGTGCTTGCTGAAGTGGTGAAGCGGCGGCATGCCGCCCGGGTGCTCTGGCAGGGCGCTGAGGTCGATGCGGCCCTCGATCATGTCGATGGCGTGGGCAACTATCTGGAGCTAGAGATTCTCGCCCGGCAGGGTGAGATTCAGGTGGCGACTGCCTGTGTTGACTCGCTCGCTCGCGAACTCAGCTGTGGCGATGCTGAGCGTCGAAGCTACCTTGAACTCCAGCTTGAGGCCCGCCTGGGGTGATGCGGACAGCAGCCCAGCAGCAGTCTGGTAGAGCGACGTCGTCTTCAGCAGAGGGAGCTCCTGAGGGGCATCCACCTGAACGCACGCGACGCAATCTTCTGGTGATTGCAATCTACCAGGTGATCGCGCGGACCGGCTGGATCTTCAAGACAGAGACCATCATCATGCCTGCCGTACTCGATGCGGTGGCAGACGCAGGCTTCCTGCGTGGCATGTTGCCGGTGCTCGCACGCTTTGGGCAGAGCCTGCCTCCGCTGGTGGTGGCGGGACCGCTGGCGAGAATGCCGCTAAAGAAGTGGGCACTCGTCACCACGACACTTGCGGTGGCACTCTGCTTTGGGCTCTTGGCGATTGCCTGGTCACTCTTCGCGGGTGGGCATCCTTTCCTGCTGGCTGGCATCTATCTGACGATCTACGCCATCTTCGCCGTCTGCAATGGGCTCAACCTGCTGGTGATGGCCACCCTGCATGGCAAGCTGATTCCGGTCGCAAGTCGCGGCCGGCTGATGGTGTTGAGCACTACGGTGGGGAGTGTCACGGCGATTGCGGCTGCGATCGTGTTGCTGGGGCCGTGGCTGGAGGCAGGTGAGTCGGCCTTCGACAAGATCTTTCTGGCCACGGCCGTCTTCTTTGCGGTGGCTGCCGTGGTGCCACTGATGATTAATGAGCCGCCGACGCTGCTGGAACGTGATACGTCACCCACCCAGCCCACGGCGAGCCTGCGGGCCGCCGTGCAGAGCTGGCGAGAGATGCTGGCAGCCGATCATGGGCTTGCTCGGCTCTGTCTGGTGGCCACCTTCTTCTCAGTGGCGCTGTTTCTATTTCCACATTACCAGGCTTTTGCGCGTGATCGACTCGGCACCCAGCTCCCGAGTCTGCTCACATGGGTCGTCGTGCAAAACGTGGCCACCGGGCTGGCGAGCGTCATTGCAGGGCCTGCGACGGACCGCCGTGGTACGCGGATCGTGCTCGTGGTGCTGATGGCCTGCAGTGGCCTGACACCGTTGGTCGTCGTGGTGCTTTCACTGCTGCCGCATGCCACAGCGGGCCAGCTGTTCTGGCTGGTCTACGTGCCGCTGGGCATCAATCCGATTCTGATGCGGACCTTTAGCAATGCCGCCCTGGAGTTGGCTCCCGATCTCGCGGCGCAGCCTCGGTATGTGAGCCTGGTGGGAGTCGCCTTGGCCGCTCCTTTTGTCGTTTCGCCGTTTGTGGGCTCGCTGGTCGACCTGATCGGGTTTCGCCCGGTTTTCCTGGGGGGAGCAGGCGTGATCGGACTGGGGGTCGCTGCGGCCATCGGGCTTCCAGAACCGCGGGAACGGTGAGGAGTCGCTTGCGGCGGCCGATTGCCCGTCTGTACCATATTGATGTCCGCGGGCTCGGTCTTGCGGATGTAGAAGACTGAGTTCACACCCCCGCGAGGAGTTTTCAGATGCGATTTCGAGCAGTTATGGCGGTTGCCGCCGTGTGTCTCGTGACGACCGCGACCGTGGCATTTGCAGCCGCGAAGAAGCCTGCTGACTGTGCCTGCCCAGTTTCTGGTCAGCCTGCCAAGGCCGACAAGATGGCTGAGTTTGATGGTGGAAAGGTCTACTTCTGCTGCGGCAACTGCCAGGCAGCCTTCAAGAAGGATTCCTCCAAGCATGCTGCCAAGGCACACCTGCAGATGGTTGCCACCGGCGAACTTGTGCAGACGGGCTGCCCTTTCAATGGCAAGGACGTGAATCCCTCGACCGTGATCGCGATTGGCGATGCTGAGGTTGGCTTCTGCTGCAACAACTGCAAGGGCAAGGCTGCCAAGGCTGAAGGCGACGACCAGATCGCTCTTGTCTTCGGTGACGTTTCCAAGGGCTTTAAGCCAGCGTCTGAGGTCGAGAAGTCCAAGTAGGCCCAAAGCCTCTCCGGCAGATGCCGGTCGAGGCCGAGCGGTTCCTGCGGTCAGACGCCTGTGCGGCGGTGAAAAACTGCACTAGGGGAGTCTGGCCAGCATCGACATACTCCGTGGGAGAGACGGTCGTTTCTCCCACGGAGTTTTTTATGCGCCGCCCGCTGCAAGCACCTCACGGCGAGCCACAGCGGGCTGGAGGGCACGATCGTCTACGGGTGTTTCTCTCCGCTGGTGAGCCCTCTGGTGATCATCATGCTGCGGCCTTGCTGAAGGCGATCCGCGGCCTCCGCCCCGATGCCGAGTTTGTCGGACTCGGTGGTCCGCAGCTGGCGGCTGCTGGTTGTGAGCTGGTCGCCGATCTGACCAGCCTGGCGGTGATGTGGTTCCTCCGGGTGCTGCTCAACATCCATCGCTTTGTCGACCTGGCTCGGCAGGCCGAGCGGTCGTTTCTTGATAACCGTCCCGATGTGTTGGTGATGGTCGACTTTCCTGGCTTTCACTGGTGGCTGGCTTGGCGAGCGCGACGGCATGGGATTCCGGTGGTCTTCTACTGCCCACCGCAGATCTGGGCCTGGGCCAGCTGGCGAAGCCGCAAGATGCGTCGCCTTGTCGATCATGTGCTGGCGGCGCTGCCTTTTGAGCAGGAGTGGTTTGCCGCACGCGGCATCTCCTCATCGCTGGTGGGCCATCCGTTCTTTGATGAGCTGATTGCCCGACGCGACTGTAATGAGGCTTCTGCTGAGGAAGCGGTCCCTGAGTCTCTCAGCGAAGGACCATTGGTGCTGGTGCTGCCCGGTTCACGCGGTCAGGAGATCGAGGCGAATCTCGGTACGCTGCTCACCGCCGCCGAGCGGGTCCAGCAGCGTTGTCCTCACGCGAGACCTGTGATTGGAGCGTTGCATGCGAGGCATGCGACTCGAATCCAGGAAGAACTTGACCGCCGCGGGATGAAGCTGCCGATCGAGATTGGTAAGACACGACAGCTGATCGGCCGAGCGACAGCGGCCTTGGCTGTGAGTGGATCGGTCTCCTTGGAACTGCTCGCGGCGCGTGTGCCGACGGTGATCGTCTACCGAGTGAGTGGCTTTGCGTATGTGGTGCAGAGCTGGTTTCGCCATGCACGGTTCATCACGCTGGTGAACCTGCTTGCTGTGGAAAAGCCTGTCGGGAAAGCCTGTGGCCAGTGGCTGCCACCTCGCGAGGTGAGCCCTGCCGATCCTGAGGCGGTCTATCCGGAATACCTCTGCGTTCAGGATCCTGCTCAGCAGATGGCCGAGCATGTGAGTGAATGGCTTGAAGACGAACAGCTCCATCGCAGTGTGGTGACACGATTGGAAGAAGTCGCAGCCACGGTCTCACATGGTGGCTCCGCTGAACGTGCAGCGGAAGCGGTTGTTGAGATTGCAATGAGGCCAGTAAGCCTGCCGCATCCGCGGCTGGCTGCAGGGAACGAGCAGGCGGCATAATCACTGCTGGTCTGACTGCAGTCTGGCAGTGGCTTTCCCCAACCAGGAGACGACAGACGCGTGTTCACGGTCGAACCTCAGCCAACGCAGGTAGATCTCAGCTTTCGGCTGGCTGATGTGCCGGTGCGGGTATCCATCTGGTTTTGGGCTGCAGCTGCACTGCTGGGGTGGAGCGTCTGCCAGGCGTTGGCCGGGCAAGATCAACGACAGCTGCTGGCCTACCTGATTGTCTGGATGGGCGTCGTGTTTGTCTCGATTCTGATTCATGAGATGGGCCACGCCCTGGCCTATCGACGTTATGGACTTGAGAGCCGAGTGGTGCTGGTGCACTTTGGTGGGATCACCGTGCCGCTGGCGTGGGGGCAGCGAGTTCGACGCCCGCTGGAGCGGATCGTGATCTCAGCAGCCGGTCCTGTTGCTCAGCTGGCGGTGACTGTGGCGATCGTGGCGGTGCTGAAGACAGGCGGCTACCGAGTGCTCTTTCCGATTGAGTCAATCGGTGAGCCGCTCGGTCTCTACGAAGGCAAGCCGCTCCCGGCAAAGATGCTCGAGGTGGCGGTCTTCTTTTTGCTCCAGGTGAACGTCTTCTGGCCGCTGCTAAATCTGTTGCCGGTGCCGCCACTTGACGGTGGCCAGATCATGCGGGAAGGGCTGCTGATGGCTGGCGTTGGCGACGCCAGCCGGACCGCAGCCATCATCGGCACGGTGACGGGAGGCCTGGTGGCCTGGTGGGCCTTCAACAACGGCCAGGAATACATGGCGATTCTGTTCGTCGTGCTTGCCGTCTCGTGCTACCAAAGCCTGCGAGGGCCGTGGCGTTAGCCAGGGCATGCCTGCTGCGGAAGGGCGGCAGCTGTTAGAGCACTGGCAGCTGAGGCGTTGGCGGAGCCGCGGCATTCTTGGCCGCAAGCCCCGAGACCACCCGCTCGCAGATCGCTTCGAGGTAGGGCCGACTCTGGTCGTCGGTGAAGTTCTCGCCCGTGCGACCTGCATCGCCATGTTCACGAATCGCAATCTGAATCGGCACATCGCCAAGGTAAGGAATGTCGACGTCTGCTGCCGTTCGTTTGGCGCCGCCTGAGCCAAAGATGTCGTACCGCTTGTTGCAGTCGGGGCAGAGGAAGAAGCTCATGTTCTCCACCATGCCAAGCACCGGGATGTTCACCTTGCGAAACATCGTGATCGCCTTGGTCGCATCGAGCAGGGCCACATCCTGTGGCGTGCAGACGACGACAGCTCCGGAGAGCGGCAGCACCTGCGAGAGTGTGAGCGCGATGTCGCCGGTACCTGGTGGCATGTCGATCACCAGGTAGTCCAGAGGGCCCCAAGACGTGTCGCGAAGCATCTGCGTGATCGCGCCGTGAAGCATCGGGCCACGCCAGACGACCGCCTCGCCGGGCGGCACGAGCAGGCCCATCGACATGACTGGCATGCGTGCCTCGCCGAGGCTGAAGTACTGCGGCTGGATGCGGCCTTCTTCAACCTGAGGCCTGCCAGAGACACCGAGAAGATGCGGAATACTCGGGCCATAGACGTCAGCGTCGAGCAGGCCCACCTGAGAGCCCGCACGGGCCAGGCCGATGGCGAGGCTGGCGGCGATCGTACTCTTGCCAACACCACCCTTGCCGCTGCCAACAGCGATCACACTCTTGGCCTCGAGTCCGATCTGGCCGAGTTTCACTGGCGGCCGCTGGTGTGTTTCGACTTCAACGGTGACGCTGGCGATTCCCGGGAACTGACTGCGAAGGCGTTCTTCGATTCGTCCCCGGGTCGCATTCCACAGGATCGCCGAATGCGTCGTCAGTCCGACGACGACGCGGAGACCTTCAGCGGAAGCCTCCACCGCATGCAACTGATCCATCTCAGCCAGCGGACGGCCACTCTCCGGGTCGTTGAAGTCAGCGAGGGCGGCGCGAACCTGTGCGGGCGTGATGGAGTCACTCATGGTGTGTTGGATCGAGAGAGGCGACGGAGGGTGGGGTGTCAGAGGAAGGAGTGGGATCTTCTGTGATCGCGAGCATGCCTGGTGCGATTGTTCCCATCAAGCTGATGATCAGGCAGCCGAGCATGGCGAGGCCAGCGGAGAGGCCGCCATCGGCCTGCACGCCTCGGTCGGCCTGGCGGAAGTACATCGCAGCGATCAGCCGTAGATAGTAGGCGGCAGCGATCGCGGCATTGATCACGAGGGTGATGGCTAAGGCCAGCAGCCAGATTCGCCGGCCATCCATGGTGATCGGCATTCCGCGATCAACCTCGAGCAGTGACGTTACCAGCGAGAGCTTACCCCAGAAGCCGGGCAGTGGAGGAACGCCCGCAAGGCTCAGCAGAAAGACTGCCAGTGCAAAGGCCACGACAGGGTTCGTAGAGGCGAGGCCGTCGAGGTCAGCCACTGTCGAAACCTCTTCACGTGGAGGCCGTGGCGTCGTAGGGGACCAGATCGGCCAACGGTGTCCAAGATAGGTG
>JADHNY010000050.1 GCA_016779265.1 Pirellulales bacterium
CAAACAGGCGCCGCAGCTGCTTGTGGCGCTTACGGCAGCGAAGAACGAGACCGCCAGAGCCGCTGAGGAGTTGTCTCGGTGGTATGAGCAGTTCGCCTTCCAGGCCAACTACGACGCGAAGTTTACCGCCTTAAAGAACATCGAAGCCGCCCTCGAGCAGACCCAGGTCGCTCAGGCGGAAGCTCAGACGGCGAAGCAGGAAGCCGACCAGGTTCGCCAGGGGCACGACTCGAAGCTTGCAGAGCTGCGTGGGCAGGTGGCAGCACTGCAGGCAGCCAATGCTACTGCAGAGCAGGAAATCTCCGATTTGGGTGCCAAAATCGAGGCCCGCAACGGTGAACTCGCAGCGACGCAGGCTGGCATTGAGAAAATCGGCCAGGCGACCGCGGCGCTTGAGCGTTCCGCAGCGAGCCTCGACGAAGGTCTGGCAGTGCTTCCAGAGGATGCCGAGCTGAAGTCGGCTCGGGAGGCGATTGCAGGCGTTGTGGCAGCCAAGCAGGCCCAACTGAAGGCCCAGCAGGAGATGATGGCTGCGATGACAACCGAGCAGCAAGCTTGGGAAAAGAGTGTTGCGGAGCGACAGAACGCGGTCGCCACCCGCCAAACTGAGATGGCAACCGCCAACACCATGATTGCTGAAGTGGAGAAGCAGCTCCAGGCAGCTGTTGCAGCTGTGGAGCAGGCAACGGCGGTTGTCGAGCAGCGGGCGACCGCTGTGAGTGAGCGGGAGGCGGCGGTTGACGCCGCAATCGCTGAGCTCGACGCTCTCCAGGGCATCACTTCCTGAGACTCTGCGCCGCAGGCGACTCAGCCCGCCAGTAGGTTATCGAGATACGTCCGAGACTCGGTGATCGCTGTGGTGATTTCAGCGACAGTCGGCAGGATTGGCACACCTCGTGGGACGGGGTGCATGAAGATCTCGAGAGGCCCGGCAAACTGCTGAGCCGCGAGCTGTCGCATCAGCGGTCCAAAGTCGAGACTGCCACGGCCCGGCAGCTGCAGCAGTTCCTCCTCCTTGGGGAGCTTCTGCGACGATCCGTGGCCATACTGCTGAGCGTAGACAAACTTCACCGCTGAGCCGGCGTCACCGGCGAGGTCGGCGAGCAGAGTGCCATCCTGGGGAAGATGGTGTGGGGCAAGGGCGATTCCCACACGGTCGCTCTCCACCAAAGTGGCGAATCGGCGGATCGATTCGGGCGACTTCAGCAGCGAGTTGGAGTGGTTTTCGATGGCGATCACGCCTGCTCCCGCCTCAGCCTGTTGAATCGCGGGGCTGAGCTTGGCGAGAAAATCACGAATCGCCCTATCGAGTGGATCGCCGGAGAGTGTGCCATCCCCAGGGGCCATGGTGACCAGGACGGTCTCGGCATCGCCGAGTTGTCGCACAACCGCAAACTCCGAATCGAGTTTGAACGCTCCTGGACGGTAGCAGGCGATTCCACCGAGCCGAACACCATGCTCTTCCAAGAGCCGCTGCACCTGCTCCACACCGCGGCTGTCGATCTCCTCCCGCTGGGTGCCATGCGGCTTGGGCCACAGGTCGATCGATCTGGCACCGGTCTTAGCAACCTCTGGAAGGATCTCGGGGAGCGTTGCATCACCGTAGAGCGCTGACGAGAGGATGTAGTTTGGCTGCCAGCGACGGGGTTGTTCCTCAGCGAAGGCGGCCGCTCCTATGACGGCTGCGGCAGAACTCATCCAGGACCTGCGACTAAGCGTGGCAGTCATGCGGAAACCTCATATCCCTTCCGTTGTGGCCTGCTGAGCAGCCCATTTGCCGCTTCATCAGACATGAACCGCTCAGCAGTGGCGTTCCAGGCCAGTGGTCTTCCGAGACGGCAGGCGATGTTGCCGAGGTGGCAGGTGGTGGCGGAGCGATGCTGACTCTCCGCATCGGAAATCGGCTGGCGGCGAGCGGCAACACAGTCGAAGAAGTTCCCCATGTGATTCACGATGGCCTCGATTTTTCCTGCTCGCTCAGGCCGCTCGAGGTTGTCGAAGTCATAGAGAGTAAACGCCCCACGCGGCAGCGGCTTCTCTGCCAGTTCATCAACGGGCACCCCTGTCAGCGAGCCACGATTGACGAAAATGCGGCCCTCGCTGCCCTCGAAGAGAATGCCGTTGCGGCCCGTGTCGGTGACGAGCATCTCGACATCGTCTGGATATCGAAACAGCACGCGAAACGCGGTCGGCACGCTGTAGCCGTTGGCGACCTGGGGCATCGTTGCCTCTGGAATCACCTCGATCGGATCTGAGCCGATCGCCCACTGGGCTATGTCGAGATGGTGGGCCCCGTGATCGGTCATCTTTCCGCCGGCATAGTCAAACCACCAGCGAAACGTGTAGTGACATCGTTCTTTGGTATAGGGCACGAGCGGAGCCTGGCCGAGCCAGCGTTCCCAGTTGAGTCCATCTGGAACGGCCGCTGTGGCAAACGGACCACCCACCTCATTGCTGCCGAGTGCCACTTCCAGTCGCTTGAGCCGGCCGATCCGCCCAGCACGCACCATTTCAACAGCAGTACGGAAGCGGTGATCGCTCCGCTGCCAGCTGCCGACCTGCACAATCCCGCCGGTGGCCTCGATCACCTGGCGAATTTGCTTGCCCTCATCGATGGTGAGTGTGATTGGCTTCTCGACGTAGACGTCTTTGCCAGCCTTCAGCGCATCGATCAGCATGCCGGCATGCCAGTGGTCGGGAGCACCGATCAGGACCACCTGAATCTGTGGGTCGTCGAGGAGGCGTCGGTAGTCTTCGTGTCTCGCGACGCCCTCGTAGATCGATGCCGGCGACAGGCGGGTCTGTTTCTCCACTGAGGGGTCGATCGCTGAGAGGTCGCGAACGGCCGCATCGACATCCGCCATGGCAATCAGACGGCCATGGGCCTTGGCGAGCCCAGCGATCACTGAGCCCTGATACCGGCAGCCGATCACACCGATGCCGAGCCCACGCTGCTGGTCAGCGGCGGCTAGCCGAGGCCCCCCCAGTGGGCTGCCCGCCTGCACGAGGGCCGTGGTGGCTGCGGCTACGGTCGACTTGAATACCGCTCGTCGTGAGACACCGCGGCTGTTGGATGACGGCACAGTGGATGACGGCACAATTGATGACGACATGGTGTTCCCCTGTTTCTGCAAAACTCCCTGCCGAGAGTATCGCCTGCCTGCCCACCGCTGTCATGTGCAGAGATTCAGCCGAAGAAGACCCAGCCTAACGCCATGGCCAGACAGATGACCGCCGTGACGACGATCCAGGCAGGCTTTGACGGCGTGGCGTGATCTTCAGCTGAAATGTAGTTGCCGCAGGCGGCACACTGAGGAGCATCTTCATAGATCTCCTCACCGCAGTAGGGACAGGCGACCGTGGCCTCATCGCCAGAATCGTCTCCGACGTCACTGTCCTCATCACCCCAATCGTCGGCATCCCATTCGGTGTCTGTGGCAGGTGCTGTCATGCGAGGATGCCATTCACGACGCGACCGTGGACGTCTGTGAGCCGATAGCGGCGGCCCTGAAACTTGTACGTCAGCCGCTCGTGGTCGATGCCGAGCAGGTGCAGCATCGTGGCGTGCAGGTCGTGCACATGCACCCCATCTTTGACAACGTTGTAGCCAAACTCGCAGGTTTCGCCCCAGGTCGTTGCCGGCTTCACGCCGCCTCCTGCCAGCCACATCGTAAAACACCGTGGGTGGTGGTCGCGACCGAAGTTGGAGCCCGGTGTGTAGTGGCCCTGGCCGTAGTTCGTACGGCCAAACTCGCCGCCCCAGACGACGAGCGTGTCGTCGAGCATGCCGCGGTCGGCAAGGTCGTCGAGAAGTGCCGCAGAGGGCTTGTCGGTCTCCTGGCATTGCCGTGTGAGAGCACCCTTCAAGCCGCCGTGATGATCCCACCCGGGGTGATAGAGCTGAATGAATCGCACGCCACGCTCGGCCAGCCGTCGAGCAAGCAGGCAGTTGGCAGCAAAACTCCCCGGCTTCTGGGCATCGGGCCCGTAGGCGTCGAGCACATGCTGTGGCTCGTCGGAGAAGTCGGTGACTTCAGGCACGCTCGCCTGCATGCGGTAGGCCATCTCGTAGTTCGCAATCCGGGCGGTAATCTCGCTGTCGGGGAGCTGAGCAAACTCATGCTCGTGGAGCTGCCTGAGACCGTCGAGCACTGCCCGACGACTCTCCCGTGACACTCCGGGCGGATTGTTGATTGAGAGCACCGGCTCGGCACCTGAGCGAAAACGGACGCCCTGATGCTTCGGGGGCAGAAAGCCTGCTCCCCAGAGATGACTCATCAGTGGCTGGCCACCTTTGTCTTTGGTAACGAGCACCACAAACGAGGGAAGGTCGTCTGCCAATGAGCCGAGACCGTAGTCGAGCCAAGCCCCGATGCTTGGACGACCGGGAATCTGCGAGCCGCTCTGCATGAAGGTCACGCCGGGCCCATGGTTGATGCTCTCGGTATACATCGAACGGATGAAACAGATCTTGTCGGCCACCCGAGCGGTGTTAGGCAGCTGATCACAGAGCGTAGCACCTCCCTCTCCATGCTTGGTGAAGGTGAAGGGGGAGCCGACCAGAGGGATTGAACTCTGGTTGCCCGACATGCCAGTCAGCCGCTGACCAGCGCGAACGCTGTCCGGAAGTTGCTGGCCGTCCATCTCGCGGAGTTTGGGCTTGTCGTCAAACAGGTCGAGCTGAGACGGACCGCCGGACTGAAAGAGGTAGATCACCCGCTTGGCCTTCACCGGCAGATGCGGCTCGGCAAGCACGCCGGTGCCGGCGGACGCTTCCCGCTGCAACAGACTGGCAAGTGCGAGTCCGCCCAGGCCGATGCCACCCGCCGAAAGGCCAAAATGCCCAAGCAGGCTGCGTCGTGAGAGTGGCGATGTGATGCTCATCAATCTCGTGTCCTCAGTTAGCGCTTCACCACACATCCATCGTAGTTCATCAACGCATTGATCACGCTGGTGGCGGCAGCAAGGTCGATCGCTGCGAGCCCCTCCGCACGAGGCGTCTCACCAACGCCGAGTAGCTCGTCTGCGGCCTCTGGGTGCTGCTGATACCAGGCCCGCTGGGCCGCGTACATGGAGGCAAGAATCGCCTGTTCCTCTTCGTCGGGCAGGCGACTGGTTAGCACATGGAAGCTCTCTTCGAGCGCTGGTTGTGGTGCGGCCTCGTGCTGGAGCAGTTTCTCCTGAGCGAGGACCCGCGATGCCTCGACGAACTGGGTGGCGTTGAGCAACACAAAAGCATGCAGAGGAGTGTTGGTGGTGTCGCGTTTGGCCACGCAGACCACCCGGTTGGGCACATCAAACGCCTCGAGCACCGGGCCAGGACCGGTTCGCCTCCAGAAGGTGTAGAGGCTGCGACGGAAGAGGTCTTCCCCGCTGCCAGCAGCGGTCGGCTTAAAGGAGTCGGGCAGGTCGTAGGTCTTCACTGGCGGGCCACCGATCCGCTCAACCAACAGGCCTGCTGCGGCGAGCGCGTTATCGCGAATCATCTCGGCGGGCAGTCGGTGCCGCGGCCCCCGGGCGAGCCACATGTTCTGCGGGTCGTCGGCCATCGTGCGGGCGTCGGCGATGCTCCGCTGGCGGTAGGTCTTCGAGAGCATGATCTGCTTGATCAGCTCCTTGAGGTTCCAGTCGAGGCCACCATCGGCGGCCGGATGCGAGAACCTCCAGGCGAGTTCATCGAGCAGTTGCGGATATTCTGCAGGCTTGGCTTGGCTGCCGAGGTCTTCCGATGATGGCACAAGACCGATGCCGAACAGGCCCTGCCAGATACGGTTGACGGTGACCCGGGCAAGAAGAGGATGTTCTGGATCGGTCAGCCAGCGAGCAAGCCCAAGCCGATTTCGAGGCTGCCCCTCAGGAAAGGGTGGCAGCACTGCCGGTGTGCCTGGAGACACCGCTGCTCCTCGCTTGTCGTAGTCTCCGCGCTCGAGCACATACGCGACCTTCGGCCGGTCCATGTCACGCATGACCATCACCTCAGCAGGCTTTTCCGCAAGGTCGTCGCGTGCCAGGCGAGCTGCCTCGACCGCAGCGCGAGCTTCAGCGACAGCCGCATCAGCGGTGCCGGCATAGAGGCTGACAAAGGCCTCAAGATCTGCCGGCGTTGCCGTCCCGGCAGCCACGCCGGCGTGGAGTTCGCTGAGCGTGCCGGGAGCAAAGGTCTCGCGAACCTCAATCGGCAGCAGCATGCGGTCAAAGACGCGGAACTCGTCGACTTCACCTTCCTTGAAGCCGTTGTCTCGCATCCGCTCACCTATGCGGATTGTGTCACCACCGCCACCGGTCATCTCGCGGGTCAGTCGATCTCGGATGATTTCAGTGGCCACAGGGCGGCCGTTGATGAATATCTTCAGACCCGCTGCCGTGCTCGAGCCATCACTTGTGACGCAGACATGGGTCCAGGTGTCGACTGGCAGCGGCTCTGCGGCGCGAACGCTGACGGCGTCGCCTGGCCAGAAGTGGATGAGCGACCACTGCAAATGGCCACGATCGACGAGGAGTTCGTAGCCACGGCTGGCGGCGTCGGTCCAGGCCTGGGAACGATGAAACACAACGGCACGGTCGTAGACGGCAGCCGGCTTGATCCAGGTGGCCACGCTAAAAGGATGGCTCCGGCGGAAGTTGCCGACAGGTGTGGTCACGGCATGGTCGCCGGTGAGGTGAACGGCCTGGCCATCGCGACTGGCAACGAGAGTGTTTTCGCTCGGGGAGGTTGCGGCTCGGTCTGCTGGTGGCTCTGGCTTTGCCTCCTCGCTTTCGGACTGTTCTGCTGCGGGCTCAGCTTCTGCTGGCTCTGGTGGCGGGTCGGTCAATGACTGAAACTTGCCGTCCGCCCGCCGCTCATCAAAGGTGTAGTGCACGAGCTCTCCAGGGAGTCCGCTGGCGAGCTGCGTGAGAAATGCATCGGGAATCGGTTCGCCGTTGGCGAACGCTGAGGCAAACGTCTGGCGAGCCTGCTGCTCCCGAGCCGCGAGCTGTGCCTCTGCTTCCACAACGCGTGCATCAGCCGCAGCACGGGCTGTCGCCGCAGCACTGTCGAGCAGTGGCATCTTGGGAGTCGGGGTCGACTGCGTGAAGAACGAGTAGAGCCCTGCTTCATCGACATCGTCGAAGAAGGCGAAGAACTGGTAGTACTCCTTCTGGCTGACGGGATCGAACTTGTGATCGTGGCAGCGGCAGCATTCAAGCGTGAGCCCGAGGAATGTGGTTCCAAAGGTGGTCACACGGTCGTTGACGTAGGCAACCCGATATTCCTCTTCGACTGAGCCCCCCTCGGCCTCCTGCTGATGGAGGCGATTGAAGGCAGTCGCCAGCCGCTGCTGTGCTGTGGCGTTTGGGAGCAGATCGCCGGCGAGCTGCCAGCGGGTGAAGTCGTCCCAGGGTAGGTTGTCGTTAAAGGCCTCGATCACCCAGTCCCGCCAAGGCCACATGTAGGGGCGTTCGCGATCAACCTGGAAGCCATAACTATCCGAGTAACGGGCGAGGTCGAGCCAGTCAGCCGCCATCCGTTCACCGTAGCGAGGACTCGCCAGCAGTCGATCGAGCAGGTTCTCGTAGGCCGCAGGGCTCGCGTCTGTCACAAACGCATCGATCTCAGCAAGCGATGGGGGCAGCCCCGTCAGGTCGAAGGTCACTCGCCGGATCAGCGTGGTCTTCTCAGCTTCTGGCTGAAAGGTCAGGCCACGATCGGCGAGCCCCTCTGCGACTATCGCGTCGATGCTCCCCGCAGGCGTCAGCGTGGGCTGGGCGTGTTTTGGCGAGACAAAAGTCCAGTGCGGCTCATACTCAGCACCAGCTTCGATCCAGGCGGTGAGCTTTTCACGATCCTCCGCTGAGAGCCGACCGAGTTTGGCCTCGGGAGGAGGCATCACCAAATCGGGGTCGGCAGACGAGACGCGAGCGAGGAGTTCGCTGCTATCGAGGTCTCCAGGGACGATGGCCCGCAGACCACTCTCCAGCTCAGCCGTGGCCTGATCCGCGATATCGAGCCGCAGTCCTGCCTCACGGGCCTTGGCATCGGGCCCATGGCAGGCGAAGCAGTTTTCCGAGAGGATCGGCCGGATATCACTGTTGTAGGTCGGCGGCTCTCCGCCCGCGGCAACTGTCGCCAGCAATCCCAGCCACGCCCCGGCACTCATCAACACTCGCTGCATTCCGACATCACTCCCCAGGACAACAAGAACATCTTTAGTTTACGCGGGAAGTCCGGCAGAGTGGCTACTCTTCCGAGGGGAGCGTGAAGCGGTAGGTTTTTCCATCACGAACGCGGTAGACAACGTTGTCGCCAGGCTGGTGGTTAAGCCGGAACCAGGTGATCAGCTCGCGGGTGGGGAGGTCTTCGGTCATGCCGTCGATGGCCACGATTTCCATGTTTGGCCGGAGACCCGTTTCAAAGACTGGACGTTCACCAGGGTTCGGCCCCATCCAGGGCTTGATCGAGAGCCCCTGGCCTTTGCCTGCTCGCGGCCCGTTGAGTGGGAAGAAGCCCATGCCCGGCCCGTAGACCCCGTCGTAAACCGTCTTCCGCCAGGCGTTGTTGGCCTGCCGCCAGCCGGGAGCAACAGTCAGACTGCCGAAGTGAGGTGTTCCGTTGCGGAGCCAGGCGATCTCAATGGAATCGGCCCCCTCGGCCGCGCGATGCAGAACGCCGCGGAAATCCGCCTGCCCGAAGAGTCGTGTCTGCTCAGCCATGCCGAGCGTGTCTCCCGGCTTGAGGCCAGCCCGCGCAGCTGGGCTTCCCGTCGCGACCGCCTTGACGAGCAGTCCGTCATCACGGTCGAGCAGAATGCCCACATTCTCTGGCAGTGGCCAGCGGCCAGTGAAGGCGTCAACGGTGAAGCTGCCGTCAGCAAGTGCTTCCATCGTGAGCATGTCACCCACCTGGTGACAGTGGATGCAGCTGCCAAACTCGGCATGCGGCTTCTCCATTCCCGGACGCTTCTTGAGCAGCAGTTCGTAGCCGGCTGAGTCACGAGGCCCACGCTCAACAAGCGATGAGGCTCCCATCGGCCGGTCAACATCCCATGCGGAGCGGTTGGCGTCGGCGTGATGGGCAAGCACTCGTCGCAGTGTGTTCTCAAACGCCCGCTCGCTGATCCGGGTGTTTTCAGAAATGTGATCCTTGCCACCAAAGACTGCGTAGAGGTCGCCTTCTGGCGACAGGAAATAGGCCCACCAGGAAAGATCAAGGTCTTGATGCGTTCGGTATGGGAAGAATCGCTCGTCGAGCAGTGAGGCATCCGTGAGCCGCACCGTCACAAAACGACGTAGCAGCGGGTCAAGCGTGGGGCTGCCATCAAGGATCTCCTTGTCAAACTCCGCACACTGCTTGCAGGGCAGGCACCGCCAGGTCACCAAGAGTGGCCGCCCGCTGCCTTTTGCCTCCGCCAGGGCCAGATCGAAGTTGTCCCGCCAGACCACATCACCGTTCGGGGCCGGATCTGCAGGAAGCTCGACGGGCTTTGCGGTCAGGATCGCTTTCCAAAGGGCCTCCGCTGGGGGCTCAATCGCCGGTGCCGCTCCTGGCTTCCCGAGTCCGTAGAGGCCAAGGCAGCCAGCAAGAAGCGTGAGCCGCCAGGTCGCACGAGCGTTCCGCATGAGTAAAGCCTTCTCGGGATGAAATCGAATCCACCAACCCCGTTCTGAGAATACCAGCCGATCGCCCAATGGGCAGGTTGGCTCGCATGCCCACCTGATGAGGCAGGATCATCCGATAGCCGCAGTTGCTCCGTGCTCGCTGCGACCTACGATCCAAGTGACGTCGTGGAGTGCGGCTTTGCAGCCTGTTTCCGCTGTGAATGGCAGAGGAAGAGCCCGTCGTGAGTCATGTTTGCCAACGCAGTGACCGTACCTGGCCGCTTCCGCGGGCTCCGTGGGTGATGCGGATGCGGTGGTCTGAACTGCTGTTTGCCCACTGGCAGGTTGATCCCGATCTCGTCCAAAAGCAGCTCCCCGGTGGACTGACGGTCGATACATTCGACGGCGCGGCCTGGGTTGGGGTCGTTCCGTTTTTGATGTCCGATGTCGCCCCACGGTGGTGTCCAGCCGTGCCAGGGCTGAGTGCGTTTCCGGAACTCAACGTACGCACATACGTCATGCGTGATGAGAAGCCGGGGGTCTGGTTCTTCTCGCTCGACGCCGCCAACGCAGTAGCGGTCCGGGTTGCGAGGGCAACCTTCTGCTTGCCGTACATGGACGCGAGCATGTCGATGGTCGCTGAGGATCCCGCGGGGATCTGCTACGACTCAACACGGACGCATCGCGGAGAACATCCAGCGAAGTTTCGAGCCCGCTACTCTGGGCATGGCGACCGATTTCAAGCAGCCCCGCAGACGCTTGAGCACTGGCTGACTGCTCGCTACTGCTTGTATAGCAGCAATGCCCGCGGTGAGCTGTTTCGTGGAGAGATTGAACATCCTCCCTGGACGCTGCGGCAGGCCAGCTGCGAGTTTCTTGAGAACACGATGGGGGCGGCGTGTGGCTTTGAGTTCACAGCACAGCCACATCTGCTGATGGCAGACCCGCTTGCCGTGAAAGCGTGGTGGCCGCGACGTTGCTGATCGCCCGGGGAGGTCGTGCGGAATGGGTCGCTCGCGGATGAGTCGTCGGCTAGCCTAGGTGGGCCTGACTTCCTGATCTTTCGCAGCGAACACCCACCAGGGCACTTCTGATGAAGCGAGACCTTCCGCCCATTCTATTTGGGCTCGGCCTGACGGCACTGCTCTCAGGCACCTTCGTGATTGCGGGCCTCAAGGCGGGGATCACGCCGGGGGTTAGCCCGCTTGTGATCCTCTCGGCGTGGGGGCTGTTTGCTGCTCGTGTGTCGGGCTCGCAGGGCTCGCGGTTTCTCAATCTTGCTCAGGTCGCGGGCTCCGGTGGCATGGCCGTGACGGCAGGAGTGATCTTCACCGCACCCGTAATCCAGATTGTGTATCGGCAGCGAGGTCTGGATCCTCCGCCGGTCGATATCCTGTCGCTGATCATTCTCTCGCTCGCCGGCGCTTTGATCGGCTTCGGCTTTGTCGGGCTGACGACGAAGAAGTTTCTCTCTGACCCAAGCCTGCCAGCTCCAGAGGCCCGCGCCTGCACCACAATGATCAGCGCGGCAGTGACCGATGCGGCACAGCGACCACTGGTTGGTCGCTCCCTGTTTGCGGCCCTTGGCCTTGGCTCTCTGACCACGCTCGCCACGAAGGTGGGGCTCCTGGCTGGCGGTCTTCCGCTGTTTTCGCAGAAACGGGCGAGCGGCGACTTCACGGTGGCGATGCCTCTCGATGCGCTCCTGATTGGCATCGGCGGCCTGCTGACGCTGCCGACCGCCCTCCTGATTTTCGGCGGAGCGATGATCCGCATGAGCGGGGAGTATCTGCTGGGCGGGCTGACGCCGGGATCGGCTGCGGCGGTGAACTTTGTTGAGGTGGTCGGTGGCAACACCGAGATTTCGATGCGGTGGCTTGGTGGCGCGACGATGCTCGTTGCGGTCTGCTACTCGCTGGTGAAGTTTCTTGGCGTGAAGGCCCTCCAGGCGTCTGACACCCAGGAAGGGCATCTCCTCGAGGTTGATCCACAGGTTCGCCGCGGGCTCACCGCCGCAATCGTGCTCGGAATGTCGGTGTTGGTTGGCTGGCTGACGAGTGAGGCGGGCGTGGGAAGCTTTATGGTCACGATGGCGATCACGATCCTGGTGATGTCGATGCTGATGACCACGCTGGGAGCCATTCTGTCACTGCAGATTGGCAGCTCGGCGTCACCCGTCTCAGGGACGATCTTCGTCACCACGCTGGTGCTCTGTCTCGCTTCACTGGCGGTTGGCCACGCATCGATCGCCGACGTGCTGATCCTGACGCCGCTGACGGTTGGGGCGTGTGTCGCGGTCTGTGCCGCCAACGACTCGTCGCAGGACTACAAGACAATGCAGCTTTCCGGACTGCGAGTGCAGGATGGCTTTCTCGCCCAGCTGCTTGGTCTCTGCGTGGGGGCGGTAGTCGTTCCGACCGTTCTGTATGTAGCCGACAGCTCATTCGGCCTGGGCAGCGAGGCGTTGCCGGCACCGCAAGGAAAGATGTTCTCCACCCTCGTCAATGGCCTTCTTTTGGAGAGCCGACTTCCATGGTCTCCGATCATTGCAGGGCTTGTGCTGGGGCTTGCCTCGGTGGGCCTCGAGATTGGCGCTCGCAAGCGTGGGCTTACGCTTCCTGCGATGGCACTTGCGGTGGGCATCTATCTCCCAGCGGCGATCGGCACAGGGATCCTGACCGGTGCCCTGTTTCGCTTTCTTGGGGAGCGGGGCCGTGCACGCCAAACCAATGAGTCGATCCTCTCGGCTGCCGGCCTCATTACTGGGGCTGCCCTGCTTGAGCTGATCCTGGGGATTGCGATCCTGACAGGTTTTGAGGAAAGTCGCCTGGAGCTGTTTCATACGCCGGCTGTCTGGACGGCAGGGGTCGGCATTCTTGCGGTGGGTGGACTGCTCTGGTGGAACTCGCGGCAGCCGTGAGCCGCTGTCTTGGGCGGCTGTGTGCCTCGCTTCACGGGCCATCGTCATGTGCCGTGAGCGAGACACTGCCGTGTTTCTCGGGCGATCACCGCAGCCTCGTCCGTCGGCACGACCCAGACCCCACAGCGGCTCCCGGTCGTGCTCACCCGCGGGCCATTGATAGCGTTGGCGTCTTTATCGAGCGTGAGCCCGAGCCATCGGAGCCCCTCGCAGATCTGACGACGGACGGGAGCCGCATGTTCGCCAATGCCGGCGGTGAAGACCAGGCCGTCAAGGCCGCCGAGGGCGGCCGTCAGCGAGCCGACCGCTCGCGTGGCGTGGTAGCAGAAGAGGTCGACCGCCTCTACCGCCGCCGGTTCGGAGCAGGTGAGCAGGTCACGCATGTCGCCGCTGATGCCAGACACCCCAAGCAGTCCCGACTCTCGCGAAAGCATCGTGCCAATCTGTTCCGGTGTGAGACCATGGGCTTCCGCGAGATGGAGCACGATTCCGGGGTCAAGGCTTCCGCTGCGGGTGGCCATGATCAGACCATCGAGTGGCGTAAAGCCCATCGTGGTCGCGATACTCTTCCCGTTGAGCACGGCCGCCATGCTCGCTCCGGCACCGAGATGGGCGATTACCACTCTCTCTGGCATGCTGCCAGCGACCGCCGGAAGCTGCTCGACGATCGACTGATACGACAGGCCGTGAAAGCCGTAGCGTTCGATCCCGCGGTCGTGCCACATGCGAGGCAAGCCGGTGCGGCGGGCGAGGTCCGGACAGGTGCGGTGAAAAGCTGTGTCAAAGCAGGCCACCTGAGGGAGGCCAGGAAATCGCTCACTGACAGCCCTGATCCCGGCAAGCCCATGGGGCTGGTGAAGGGGGGCCAATGAACTCAGCGCGGAGAGCTCGTTGACGACCATCGGCGTGACCACCACCGCTGCATCATACCTGCGTCCTCCATGCACGATGCGATGGCCGATAGCGGCCGGTCCCTTTTCGCCTGAGATGATCGTGAGCAAGGCGTTGAGTGCCTGCTGCCAGCGATCCCCTGTGGAGACTGGCAGCTGCTCGGTGTGTGGCTTGCCCGCGGGATGCTCCACCGTCAGCTGTGTGCTGTCGTGACGCAGGTCCGCCTGTGCTCGCAGTGACGCGCCCGCCCCATCGTCGAGCACCACCTTGATGCTGCTTGAGCCCGCGTTGACGACGAGCACCGAAGCAGGTGTTGCGGTCATTGCGCCACCGCCGGCCCGGCAGAGGCCTGATGCTGACGCAGCAGCACCGCCACGCCACAGGAGAGAACCCGAGATTCGAGCGAGTCGGCTCGACTGGAGAGGATCACAGGCACGCGGGCTCCCAGTACGATGCCACCCGCGACGGCGTGGGCAAAATACTCCAGCTGCTTCGCGAGAATGTTGCCACTTTCCAAGTCTGGGGTGACGAGGATATCGGCCCGCCCGGCCACTTCCGACACGATCCCTTTGGTACGCGCCGCCTCGAGCGACACAGCGTTATCAAAAGCCAAAGGGCCATCGAGCAGGCCGCCGGTGATCTGGCCACGGTCAGCCATCTTGCAGAGGGCCGCAGCATCAATCGTGGAGCGAAGCTTCGACGTGACTGTCTCCACGGCCGAGAGCAGCGCAACACGCGGACAGGGAATCCCAAGCGCATGCGAGAGGTCGATCGCGTTCTGCACGATGTCGACCTTCTCCTCTAAGCAGGGCTCGATGTTGATCGCTGCGTCGGTCACCAGCAGCGGCCGGTCGTAGCCCGGCACGAGCATCACAAACACATGGCTGATACGGCGGGCGGTTCGCAGCCCGGTGTCGCGAGCGACAATCGCTCCCATCAGCTCGTCGGTGTGCAGGCTGCCCTTCATCATCGCGTCCGCCTCAGCCGCTCGCACAAGCTCTACGGCTCGAGCTGCCGACGCATGGCTGTGGGGCGTGGCGATCGTTCGCACTGCAGAAAGATCGAGCCCGGCCTCCTCGGCGATACTGCGGAGCTTGTTCTCAGGACCGATCAAAATCGGTTCGATGAGCCCTCGGTCGGCCGCTGTCAATGCAGCGGTCAACGAAGGCGGATCACACGGATGCACCACCGCCGTCCGCAGTGGAGGCAGGCCTTTCGCTCGGGCAAGAAGGTTTAGCTGCATCGCGCTCTTAGAGCGGCCGCACGACCGACTGGCTTCGCCAGTAGTCAAACAGCGTCTCGATCGAGTTCACACCGCCACCCATACCGCTCTTGTTCACTCCGCCGTACGGGACGCCGGCCGGAAACACGTTGTGGGCGTTGATCCAGCTGTTGCCGGCAACCATCGACTCTGCCACACGGGCCGCCCGGCCAAGGTCGGTCGTCCAGACACTGTTGGCAAGCCCGTAGTCGGTGTCGTTGGCGATGGCGATGCCTTCCTCTTCCGTTTTGAACTTCGTGACGAACGCGACCGGTCCAAAGATCTCGTCGCGGGCGGCCACATTGTCAAAGGAGCCTGCAAGCAACGCTGGCTTGACGAAGTAGCCGTCGTGGCCCGGCACGTCCGCCGCTCCACCCGCAACCACCGCCTCAGCCCCGCCAGCGACTCCTTTCTCAAGATATGACAAGACCCGCTCACGCTGCTTGGCATTCACCACCGGGCCCATGCCACAGGTGTCGGAGAGCTGATAGTCGACATGCACGTTTTGCAGCTTTGACTGGCAGCGGCTCATGAAGTCGTCGTAGATCGACTCGTGCACCACCCACCGAGTGGCGTCGCAGCAGACCTGGCCAGTGTGGAAGGTGATCGCCCCCACGAGTTTGGTGGCAGTCTCCTCAACATCAACGTCTTCAAACACCACGGCAGCTCCCTTGCCACCAAGCTCGAGCTTGACGGGAACAAGGTTGCGGCCACAGGCCTCGCCAACAAGACGCCCAACTTCAGGTGAGCCGGTGAAGCTCATCCGTTTAATCCCTGGGCTCGCGGAGAGTGCCGCGCCAGCAGTGGCTCCCGAACCCGGGACGACGTTCACGACACCATCTGGCAGGCCTGCTTCACGAGCGAGACGGGCGACGTAGATCGTGGAGAGCGGTGTGTCTTCAGCGGGCTTCACGATCACGGTGTTGCCAGCGGCAAGCGCAGGCGAAGTGCCCCAGCCGAAGAGCAGCAGCGGGAAGTTCCAGGGGAAAATAAAGCCACAGGCACCCCAGGGGTTGCGAATCGTCCAGGCTTCATGCCCGGCCACAGCCAATGCATTCCGCCGCTGCACATGCCCCGCCATGTCGGTGAAGAATCGCAGCGTGCTGATCAGGTTGCCGACATCACCCGCGGCGTGAGGCAGGAGCTTGCCGCAGTCGAGAGCTTCCAGCTGTGCGAGCACATGCTGGTTTTTCTCCAGGATGTCTGCAAAACGGTGCAGGTGCACCCCGCGGTCGTTGGGCGACATCGTGGCCCAGCCGCTCTTGCGGAAAGCCTCGTTGGCCACCGCCACACCGGCGTCCACGTCGGCTGCGGTGAAGGCGTGCACCTCAGCGAGCACTTCACCTGTGCCGGGATCGCGGGTCGGAATGGTTTCACCACTGGTGCCCGCGGTGTCCTTGCCACCGACTACGCCGGCCAGCGGGCCGCTGTTGAGAAACGACTCGACTTCTGGAAGGAGAGAAACTCCAGGGGCGGCAGTGGCCATGGAAAACACCTTTCAAAGAGACCAGCGTCAGCGCTGACAAAAACCCAGATGCTTAGAATAGGCGATGCGGGAAGCGACCGCCAAGCACGAGTTCGGTTTCGGGGAGGAGAGCATCGGTGAACGACCACCTGAGATCGCGGTCTCGCCTGCTCACCGCGGTGGCATCCTGTGGCCAACTCTGGTTTGGCCTTGAGCCACGGGTCTTGCGGGCGTCGTATGCTGCCAGCGGCCTGGGGCTGGCAGTCTTCAAATACGTCTGCGAAGCCATCCTGATGCTGGCGGTTGCTGGTGTCTGGCTCTCGCCACTCGACTTCCTTAATCCGTCGCTGTTGGCCAGGCAGGAACTCCTGTTGGCGGCTCCTGAGTGGCTTGGCTGGGCGTATTTTGCATGGAACTTGCCCTTTGTGTGGATCGCCATCTCGATGAGCGTTCGGCGTGCGTCAACGGCCGGCTGGTCACCGTGGCTTGGTCTCTTCGTTCTGCTTCCGGTGGTGGGACTCGTCGAGATGCTCCTGCTGTCGCTGGCTCCAGATCGTGCTCCCCAGGCGTGGACTCCGAACGCTTCTGACGTCGGCCGGCCGGCCACAGGAGAGCGGTTCGGCATGTGCGGACTGAGAGCCATGCTTGCTGGAGTGGCGGTTGGTGTGGCCATGCTCTTTATCTGCATCTACTTCGTGGAGTCGTATGGGGCGGCACTCTTCCTTGGCACGCCGCTTGTGATGGGGGCCACGACCGGCTACTTCCACAACCGGCCGGCCGCAAAGTCGGTGACATCATCGGCAGTGGTGGGCCTCCTACTGCTGACCACGGCAGGCGGCATCATGCTCGGGTTTGCTCTTGAGGGAGCCATTTGCCTTGTGATGGCGGCTCCGATCGTGGCCCCCCTGGGATTTGTGGGGGTCTTTCTCGGCAGGGCTGTCGCCCGAGTGAGCGGACAGACGTCTGCCACAACCCTGCCACTCTTTATCGTTCTGCCTTTGTTTGCGGGTGCTGAAGCGACTGTGCACAGGATGCCCGTGTACTGCGTTGTCACGACCGTCGAGGTGAATGCCCCGCCGGAAGACGTTTGGCCGTTCGTGGTGTCGTTTCCAGATCTGGACGAGCCGACGGAGTGGTTTTTCCGCTGTGGCATCGCCTGTCCTCAGCGGGCGAGGATTGAAGGCTCGGGCGTGGGGGCAGTCCGCCATTGTGAGTTTACGACGGGTGACTTCGTCGAGCCGATCACCGCCTGGGAGCCGCCTCATCGACTTGCGTTCGATGTGACCAGTCAGCCAGACCCGATGGTCGAGCTGTCCCCTTACCGGCATGTTCATCCACCTCATCTGGCCGATCAGTCACTCAAGAGTCGCAAGGGGGAGTTTCGCCTCGTCGCTCTGCCGAATGGCACAACCCGACTCGAGGGCCGCACCTGGTATACCTTCGAGATGCACCCCCAGGCTTACTGGACGCTCTGGAGCGACCTGGCCATCCATGCGATTCACCGTCGCGTGCTGCTTCATATAAAACAGCTGGCTGAGGGCCGTGATGCACCGAGTGAAAGCTGAGCCCTCAGCGTCGGGCGTCGCCAGCGGCCGGGTAGCTGCCCTTCAAACAGTGCTTGGCCAAACGAAGTGGAGAAAGCAACTTGTGGACGGCACGGCCGTTTAAGAGGGTGCGTTGCGTCCAGAGGGGTCCTGTTGGGGTGCCAGTAGCATCCGCACACCGCGTTCACGTCATCGGCGCATCCGAGTCTTCAGTGAGTCACTTTTTGGAGAAAACCATGATCTCGTCTGTTCGTTTCGGTCTGATTGTTTTGTCGCTGGTTGTCACCGTGGGCACCGCCTCGGCCCAGCGTCCTGAGGGTGGCCGTCTCGGTGGTGGAATGCTGCGAGGCATGGGAGCGGGCATGCTCCTCCGCTCCGAGGCTGTGCAAGACGAGCTGAAGCTCACCGCGGAGCAGAAGGAAAAGCTCGCGAGTCTGGCAGCCGGCCGGCAGCGTGACGGCGGCGGCCGGAACCTCCGGGAGATGTCACAGGAGGAGAGACAGGAGTGGATGGCCGAGATGCGAGAGCAGGCCGAACAGGCAGAGAAGAAAATGGATGAGATCCTCTCCGACGAGCAGCGGACACGTCTGAAGCAGATTCGGCTCCAGATGATGGGCCCCACGGCTTTCGGGGATCCAGAGTTTGCGAAGGAACTCGGTCTCAGCGGTGACCAGAAGGAGAAACTCGAACAGCTGCAGGGTCGCATCCGCCAAGCCCGCCAGGACGGCAATGCCGGCGAGAACATTCGACAGCGTTTCACGAACGCCGTGATGGACATGCTCTCACCTGAGCAAAAGGAAAAACTGGAAAGCCTGCGTGGGAAGCCCTTCGACACCTCCGCACTGCAGCTTGGCGGTCGCCGTCGCAACTAGTTCAGGTGCTCGTTCAGGTCGCCTGTTGCTGCGTCCTGATCTCGACGCGAGCATTGGACGACGTTTCTCATGCATTGGTAGACTCCGTCCGCATGCCAGGTGGCATGCGGACGGGGGAGCCACGCGTAATCGTGCGCACGCCTCGCGATGCACCGTTTCTTGGGCCGGAGGCTCAGCGTGGACGTTTTCGGCTCACTCCCTCTTCTCGGGGCCACAGCACCGACGACTGATGTCACAGAGGCCGCACCAGCTGCCGGCCCCCTGATTGCGTTACTCGCTTTTGGGATCGCGTTGCTGCTGATCCTGATCCTGCGGCTGAAGCTCCAGGCGTTTTTGGCGTTGCTGGTGGTCTCCGTGGCCGTGGCGGCATCGAGCAGGCTCGTCAATCCCGATGCGGTGCCACTGACACAGGTGGCGAACACCATCGTGGACAGCATGGGAGGCGCGCTCGGATTCATTGCCACGATCATCGGCATTGGGGCAATATTTGGGGCGATTCTTGAACACAGCGGCGGCACGCAGTCGCTTGCCAAGCAGCTTGTTCGAGCCTTTGGCCCAGAGAAGGCTTCGTGGGCGATGCTGCTGACGGGATTCGTGATTTCGATTCCTGTCTTTCTCGATGTAGCCCTGGTAATTCTCGCGCCTTTGCTTTTCGCGCTCGCGCGAGACACAAAGCGGCCGTATCTCTACTTCGGGCTTCCCTTGGTCTCCGGCCTTGCGGTCACGCATGCCTTCGTGCCGCCAACTCCCGGGCCTGTTGCTGTGGCCTATCTGCTTGGTGTCAATCTTGGCTGGGTGATCCTGTTTGGTGTGATGGTGGGCCTGCCGACAGCGATCATCTGTGGACCGTGGATGTGCCGCTGGCTCGCCGATCGGGTGGTGGTTCCACCGATCGATGAGGATGCAATCGTCGCCATCGATGACGAAAACCTGCCGTCCCTTAAGACGGTGCTGACCTTTATCGGTCTTCCAATCTCGATGATCCTCGCGAATACGGTGGTGGAGCAGTGGGTTGCCCGAGACCTTCCGGACGGGCTCGGCGGAGCCGAGCGAGCAAGCCAGCTCGCTGAACTGCTGGCAAACGCCGATGCCTGGGTACAGGCGGTCACGTTTCTCGGGCATCCGGTGATCGCGCTGCTCGCGACGACCATCGCTGCCCTCTACTTTCTGGGCACCCGTCGTGGCGTCGATCGCGAGACGTTGCTACAGATTTCCACACAGGCCCTAGGCCCTGCTGGAATCATCATTCTGATCACTGGCGCAGGTGGCGTGTTTAAGGGAGTGCTCAAGTCAACGGGCATCACCGACGCGCTGGTTGTGGTGTTTGCCGACTCAGGCATCTCGGTGCTTGTGCTCGCCTGGGCGTTTGCAACACTGATCCGCGTCGCTCAGGGCTCAGCCACGGTGGCCATGCTGACTGCCGCTGGCCTGATTGGCAACTTCGTGACGGGGCTCAATCAGCCTCAGCTGGCCCTGGTCACCGTGGTCATCGCTGCTGGCGCTACGGGCTTCTCCCACGTCAATGACTCAGGTTTCTGGATGATCTCCCGATATCTTCGCATGACTGAGGGGCAAACACTGAGAACGTGGGGGGTGATCTCCACGATGATCTCTCTGGTTGGATTCTCCCTGACACTCGTGCTCTGGCAGTTCATAGGCTGAGCGGTTGCGTCTGCTGGCCCATCATCGAGAGCCAGGTGGCTTCATTGCGGTCGGTGTCAATCACGATGGAAGTGGGGACTGGTCCAATCTGACGGCCCGCATTCAAGACGAGTGTGTTGCCCACCCGATCGATCCACGAGCCATTCTCGAGAAATGGGGCGTTGTGAATGTGTCCACACAGGACAGCACTTGGTCGATGCTCGTCGATCCACGCCAACAGCACCTCATCTCCAACAGTCCTTGAGCCAACGCAGGCCGTCGGCGAGCCTGCAGGCGGAGCGTGGTAGATCCATATCCAAAGGCTCTGTCTGTCTTGAGCATCTGCCGCAAGCTGGGCTCCCACAGCCGCCTGCGACGCTGGCCCATCCCACCATGGGCAGATCGTGACTGCCATCCCTTCCGCGTCGAATCGGTCACCGTCGCAGGGAATGCCAAGTTCCCGTACCTGAGTCATCCAATCTGCATACTTCTCACCTGCCGCATTTCGCGCGGTGAGATCGTGGTTGCCGGAACAGACTGCAAGCCCGGTCTTGCCAGATAAGCGGCGGAGGTGCTCAAGCACCGTCACGAGCTGCCCAGACTTGGGGACCGGTGAGGCGACGTCGAGAAGGTCTCCGGCGAGCACAACGAAGTCGTAGTCCGCAGCCACACCTTGCAGCCAGTCGAACTGCTGCAGTGTGTAGTGAAGGTCTGCCGTCAGGAGAACCCTCATTGGTCGACTGCGTTGTTCGGGTCGGCCTCGCGGTCGGAGCCAGACTCCGAGTCAGCTGCAGCGGACGGCTTGTGGATCAGGGAAGACAACACGGTGTCGACCATCTTGAGGCTCTCTTGTGATCCTGCGTATTGCCGCTGGATATCAGCGAGATACGCCGTCGCTGCGTACAGCCTCTGACCGAGGAGCTGGGCCACTGCCAACAGCACCTGCGGATTCTGGACCAGGAAACCATGTCCGTTTTCAACAACCACACACCGCGTGGGAGTCACCGCCCGTACTGTTGCGCTGACAGGCGTGCCAACGAGCAGCGACATCTCGCCGATCGGCGAGCCCGGCTCACTGATCTTCGAGATGGAAACGCCACCCTCTTTGAGGATGTCGACCACACCCGACACAAGGATGAAGAAGCGGCCGCTCGACGGATCCCCTTCGGTCAGCAACACCTCCCCAGCCGCAAAGTCGTGTGTAGGCAGGTTGTTGCAGTACTGGAGAACATTGCTGGTGATCATGGCAGGGTATCCCGCTGGAGGCAGGGTGCTTTGATGCTTGCCGGGCCACACAGGGCTTCAGAAATTCGTGCCTCAGAAGAGGTGTTTTTATGCTCTGAGCATCCGTTCGCTTCGCTGACAAACGCGTTGGACTTACTCTGCCGCTGCGGGGGTCAGACTCGGAGCGTCGGCCGAGGGAAACGTGTCCGGAACGACGGCGGTGACCTCTCCTGTGGCCGCCCATTCACAGCCACGGATCAGACTCGTCTGGAATCCTACACACTGCTGCGACTCGTTTGCGTGGCCCATAGGCGTGTGGAAGACCCGTCCCTTGCCATAGCGAATCGTCAGCAGCATCGGCTCGTGCCGCTTGGTCTCTGGCGAGTAGGCCGTCGCCAGCACTTCCATGTTCGCGGCCGGGCCGCGAAGGCTGTTGTAGAGCTCGTCTTTTGCATGCATCCAGAGGGTGGGCATGCCGCGTGTAATCGGATGGTCGTCGTCGCGAACGACGATCGCAAAAGGTGCCTGCGGGCCGTGACTGCCACCCCGCCCAGGCGAGGTGTCTCGCACGAGCTTGTTATCAGCATTGTAGTAGACGAGGGGGCCACTCTTCTCGTTGCGGCCACCCCAGCCGCCAAGCCCAATCATCTCGTTGTAGGCCGGCCACTCAGGAAACGAGTTGTCAGCAGCATGCACCACGACAAACCCGCCCCCGTTGGACACGTAGTCTTCAAAAGCCTTGCGTGTCGATTCGCTCCAGAGAGCCGCGCCATGTCCGAAGTTGCTCAGCACGACGTCGTAGGCCGTAAAGTCCGGAGCGAAAGAGGGATCTTCGCCGTTTGGGCCATGCGTCACCACGGTGACCGAAAACAGGCCAGATTCCTCGAGGGCGGCCTTCATGATCTGCGTCGTTTCGGGCCAGTTGCCATGGTTGTTCTGGCCATCCACGATCAGCAGCGTCATCGGCTCAGCCGCAGCAGCCCAGCTGCCACACGCCACCACGATGCCAATGCACAACACAGCCTGACGCAGGAACGGAAACAGGGGGGCGTTCATAACTCTTCCTCAATGACAACGACTGCCGGAGACGGTTGTGAGCGACGGCCACAGCACCCTCGCTGCCATCAGGTCTACACCAGATGGCCTCGTCACGCACATCTGATGCTCAAATAAACACCGGCCGACTATTCCTGACAGAAGGCACAAAGAGTCCGTCGCAAGCCGCCTAATGAGAGTTGGGTGGTGGCTCGCGAAGCGTCGATAAATATGCCACGAGGTCGCGAATCTCGCGACGTGAAAGATAGTTCGGGAAATCTGCAGGCATTCCGGAGAGTCCGACGGAGCGATCGTCGATGTCGTCAGTGGTGACCGTGATGAGTGTTCCCTCCGGAGTGATCAGCGTGAGTTCCGATTCCGTCTCTTCCCGAACGATACCCGACACGACCACGCCATCCGCCGTGAGCACCACGGCTGTCTCAAACCCTTTCGCAATCGCTGCGCTTGGGGCGACAATTGACTCCAACAGGTAGCGGCGATCCTTGGTGGCTGCGATCCCTGAGAGCTGGGGGCCAACGTCACCACCCACTCCTGCAACCTGATGGCAGCGGCGGCAGGAGGAGGCGCTTCCACCGAAGAAGATTCCGCGGCCCCGGACCGGGTCACCGCCAGAGAGGCATTCGCTGAAGAGGTCAACCTGCGAGCCTG
>JADHNY010000051.1 GCA_016779265.1 Pirellulales bacterium
CCCTGTCGGGGGTATTTTCTTCGCACGAAACCACGTTTTCGGAGGGTCTGCCGTGCCTCGTTCTCCGGCATCTCGCAGAAGACATATGCGTGCCCATGAGCAGACTCGAGGAGTGCTTCGCGTGCTTGGGCCGATGGTGCTCGGAACTGGCCTGGTCTTCGCACTGATTGGGTTTGCCAGCTTCTTCAGCTCGTTTGGCAGTTTCTCGGGCCCTCCACGCTATTTCTGGTGCGCATTCGTTGGGCTGCCACTGACCGGCGTGGGAATGGGCATTACCAAGTTCGCCTTTATGGGAGCGGTCACTCGCTACGTGGCAAACGAGGTCACGCCCGTCGGCACGGATGTGCTCAACACGGTGGTGCGAGAGACCAAGGGGTCTTTACGCGAAGCGGCCGCCGCCGTCAGCTCAGGCCTTCGCGATGGTACCGACCTGCCTGGTGGAGACACCCACACCGCCTGCCCCAGTTGCGAATCAGCCAACGATCCTGATGCTCGCTATTGCAAAAACTGTGGCGAACCGCTGCAAAAGCCTGCCTGTCGTCACTGCGGCGACATTCCGGCAGTAGCCGCCCGTTTCTGTGACAACTGCGGCGAACCGCTCAGCTAGCGAGCGGTCTCTGACTACCGACGATCGCCTATCCAGGCTCACGCAGTCTGCCTGAATCACCTGTCTTACCGGTGTCGCTGGCAGATCCGCGTCTTTCCGGGCAATAAAACTGATCCGTAGAGCCCTCATAACCCGATGTTTTTCGTGTCAGCCGGTCGCCTCTTCGTGGTGCACGAAGACGCGGCTAACACTGCAACACAGCGTGTGTTGCAGAGCCACGAAGGAGCAAGCTACTGATCGCGTGCGACATTGGTCGCCAACAATGATTTCGACGCGTTTCGCCGGTCGTCACACGACGACTGGGAGCGGTTCGTCATCATTGGTCGTGAGGTAGCATGGAGTGCAGGCGGACTCTTCCGCATCCTTTGGGCTTTTCCCCTTCACTGACAGTGGTCGACCATTCTTCGCACGCGGTGCGAGTGCTTGCTCGAGGTTTCCTCGATGCGGAGCAAAGAAATGGCTACCACCACCTGCCATCGTGCTGTCGAACTCACCGGGCGTCTCGGTGTCTGCCTCGTGCTTGTCCTGTTGACTGCACGACCAGCAACAGCCGTCACCCTCAACGCCTTCATGTATGGCGTCAACGACAATAACGAGATCTACGAAGTCAACCCGGTCGACAAGACATCAAACCTGCTACTCGCTTCAACGTCCGGCGTCATAGGCAGCACAGCCAACTCGGTGGGTTACGACGATGTACGTAACCAGCTGTTTTTCCTCGGCGCCAACAGCACTTTCAACTACTGGGCGCGAGCAACGAACGAAATCAAAGAGGTAACTGGCCTCACACGACAGTCCACGACAGACCCTTACAACGGCTGCTACTACAACGACGCGTTCTACTTCTTTGAAGGCAACACGAATGAGCTCAAGAAGGCCGTGTTGACCTATACCGGCACTGGTGAAAATGCGGTGCCGAGCGTGAGCAGCGTGGTATCGTATTCGATTGCTGGCCTGCAAAACGCCACTGGCGTGGACACCAACACGTTTGGTGATATCGCCATCGATACAGCCACCGGCACCCTTTACGCCTCAACCTCACGCGGCCGGTTCTACTCCATCGACCTGCAGAACCCAGAAACGTCGTTTCAAGAGATCGGTGCGTCGCAAGGGAACGACCGGTCGGTCGGGCTCCAGCTCTCGTTCGACCGCACAAACAACGTTCTCTATGGACAGCGATACGTCGACGGCACCTGGTACACGATTGACCGCACCACAGGAGTCGCAACACAGATTGTGGGACTCACGACGGTCTTCGACGGTGGCCACGGCTTCCGCGACCTCGGTGGGTCCGCTGTCGTCAACGCCGTTCCCGAACCGAGCAGCTTCGCGCTCGCCGCTGTAGGAATGCTCGGCAGCCTCGGCTATGTGAGCCATCGCCGCCGCATGAAGAATCGTCGCCAGCGAGCTGCACGGACATCCGAGTCGCTCGCGTCTGCCTGCTGATCCGCCTCGTGCCCGCTTACGCTGCTCGGTGTAACCGCGGAGCGGGCACATCGGCAGGGCTCGCTGCATCGACCTCAGCATCTTCGTCGTCGATATCCTCGGCATCTTCCGTGGCAAGTGTTCCCACAAGACCGTCGAGCACGTCCGGGAGGGCCGCGAACACATTCACAAAACCAAGGATCAACACGCCATGATGCGCACCGAGACGTGCCTCGCTGAGATCTGTCGAAAGGCTGTCATAGGCCTCATCGAGCCCACTGATCAGCAGAACAGCGCCCACAAAAAACTTCGTCCAGCAACTGTCCGCAAGGGCTCGAACACCCTTGCCGATTGCCAGATTGAACCGCTTGAGCAGCGATGGAGCGGGCTGTTGCTCGACGGGAGAAAGGCGGGGCATCCGATGAACTCCTTCGCAAGGTCCTGCACGATCATTGGGTTTGCCAGACGTTGAAAAGTCTCAATAGAGGCCGTGGCTTGCCAGGTCAACCGATCAACACCCAGCCCAACACCCAGCCTTCCCATCCCTCCCCGCCGCCGCATTCAGAAATACCCTCACAACCCTCCGCAGTTGAGGACGATCGATAGGAGAGACGTCCTCAGCCTGTTGGTTGCGAGGGAATGACACAGCGTGCTCCCCATCTCCGGCAAATCGCCCACCTTCTCTGTGGAGTGGTGGTGTGGATCACTGTCTGCGCAGGCGGAGCCATAGCGTCGACTGAGGCCGCTGCGGACAGCTCTGTGCTGACGTTCGCTGAGCCGCCAGCCGCTACAGCTGAACAGGTTCGGGAGGCTCTGCGAACTGATCCTGAGGTGCGGCAGATTCTCCGCGAAGAGGCCGAACTGATCATGCTCGATCAGCTCGGGGGTATCCCGCGTCCTCGCTACATCCCCGCCACCGACTTTGCGGGCCCCAAGGGCTTGGAGGTCTACGCCCGCAAGAACCGGCAGGGCTTTCCGGTCGCGCTCTATCTCAGCGGCTTCATGCAGGTCCGCTGGTTTGAGTTTGCCCGCTCGGTCACCAGCTGGACGTCAGCCGCCCCGCTGAACCCACAAAATCCAAGCAGGACGAATCCCGTTAACAACATCAACACGTTTGAGATCAACCGCTTCTTCATCACTACCGAAGGCTATGTCTCCGACGAGGCCATACCCTTTTCGATCTCACTCTTCGGCACAACCGACTACGGCAACAACTCCGCAATCACGCCACTGGGGAGTGTCGGCTACAAGTTCAACGATCACCTGTCAGTCTTTGGAGGCGTGACCTTCGTTGCCAGCACCCGTGAATGGTCAACGTCAAGCCGCTGGGTGATGGGCGTTGACCGCAGCATGGCAAACACCTTCTTTCGACCGAGCTATTCGCCAGGCGTTGAGTTCTCGGGTGACTTTCTTGATGGCGAGCTCACCTGGCGGGGCGGCGTCTGGAACTCCATCGATGGCTCACTCGCCGGCGTCAACCGCAACGGCACGTCCATGGCCTGGGCCGGCATCCTCACCTGGGAACCGTGGGGCAAGTTTGGACTTGGCTACTCCGACATGGAGATCCACGAGGAGGCTGCCTGGAGGATCGGCTGCAGTGGTGTGCACGCGCTCTCGCAGGCCGTGGAAGCCACCAACGGCAACAACCCTGAAGACACGATTGTGCGGCTCAGCGACGGCACGCCAATCGCCACCGCCGGTGCCCTCGGTCCCGGCTCGCAGGTCGATCAGTTCCGTCTACAGATGGCCACCATCGATGCCGGCTGGAAATACCGCGGCACCGCAATCAACTTCGAGTACTACTGGCGGCTGCTCGATGATTTCGCCGGTACAGGCGACTTCCAGCAGCAGAGTCTGTTTGATCAGGGTGGCCTGGCTTACGTCTCGTTCTGCGTGGTGCCGAGAAAGTATGAGATCTACGGTCGCTCCAGCGCCGTCACCGGCCTCTACGGCACCGGCCAGGAATACGGCGGCGGCTTCAACTGGTATCTCAAGAAGAGCCGGCAGAGCAAGCTGACGCTTGAAGCCCTCTACTACAACCGCAGCCCCGCCGACAACACGCTCTATCCCTATCGGGCGGGCTACAGCGGCACCGCCATCCAGAGCCAGATGCTGGTGGTCTGGTAAGGCCTTGCCCTGTGCTGACTCCTACGCATGCAACGCGTAGACACGCAGGTAGCCATTTGCCATGGCCACCGCCACGCTCTGTGCATCGGCCGCAAGCGCCATGCCGCGACCATTGGCGGGCAGCTTCATCGCATGAAAATCTTCGCTTGCGTCGGCCTTGAAGAACCGCAGCCAGCCACCGCCGCCACCACCCGCCTGGCCGATCCAGAACCCCTCGGGATGCCAGGCCACGCCCCAGCAGACACCGTTGCCGGCTCCCTTCCCCTCGAGCTGCTTGAGACCAGCTGCCTGGGCAGCGGTCTGTTTGTCTGCCTCAGTCGTGTTGTCGCTTTCAGTCGGCTCGGCAGGCTGGTCCCAGTCAACTACCACGATCACCGGCGTGCCGATGCCCGCAAAGGCGTTGCTGACCTTGGTAATGCCACCGACTGCGAGCTGACTGCCATCCGCGTTGAAGCCGATCGAGCGAGCTCCGCCGATCTCGGCTCGAAACGTCGTGTCGTACTTCCAAAGCGCATCAGCCGTGACGATGTCTCGACGCAGCACGCCAGCCACTGGATCCCACTCTTTGATCAAACCTTTAAGATCACATGAGACCACTGCCGTGCCATCGGGCCGCCAGGCCACCTCGTAGACATGCGAGGCATGTCCCGGCAACACCGCCAGCTCGCGGCCTTCTGCAGCGTCCCAGATACGCACCAGGTTGTCGTTGCCGCAGCTGGCCAGCAGCTTTCCGTCAGGACTAGCCACCACCGAGCGGACCCAGCCCTGATGCGCCTCAACCACACGCACGAGCCTGGGCTTCTCTTCCCGCACATCAAACCAGACCAGCCGACCGTCGTAGCCTGCCGTGATCACGGCGTCTCCATCAGGCAGCACGGCCATCGACTTCACCCACGAGTCGTGCCCGCCCTCCAGTGGCGTCACCGTGGGCTCTGTTCCCTCACCTGCGAGCAGAAGCTTCTGAGGTGGCGTGTTTTCCGCTGAGAAGTAGATCGCCTTTCCATCAGGGGCATAACGAACCGCAAGCAGCGGACGGCCGTGCTTGTATTCGAGCGTCTGATGTGTCTTGGTGGGGTCGATCATCGCGGTCTTCCAGGGCGTGTGGGTTCAGGAGCACTCAGGCCAAGAGTTCATCGATCGGCCCCTTGGCCGGATCGGCAATCGGATGGTCACGGCCAGCCACATGGAAATCGCCGAGCGAGTCGACGCCAATCGCCTGCAGAATCGTGTGGAACACATGCCCATGGTCGACGGCACGGTCTTCAACAGCGGTGCCGTCGGCGTTTGTGCGGCCGATGATGCCCCCCGACTGCACACCCGCTCCTCCCATCACGATGCTCCAGGACGTGCCCCAGTGATCGCGACCATAGCGGTCGTTGATCCGCGGCGTGCGACCAAACTCACTCATCACGCAGACAAGCGTGTCTTCCAGGAGACCTCGTTCGGTGAGGTCGTTGACCAGGGTCGCAAAAGGACGGTCAAACTCGCCGAGCTGCTCGATGTGGAAATCGAAGTTCTCAAAGTGCGTGTCGTAGTTGGAATGATTGACCTGCACGAAGGGCACCCCTCGCTCCAGTAGCCGACGGGCAAGCAGGCAGTGCTGGCCAAACTCATGGCTGCCGTAGCGATCGTGATCGCGGACCGACTCCTTGGTCACATCAAACACCTCTCGCTGATCGAGCAGGTCGAGTGCCTGGTCATAGGAGAAGGTGTAGGCATCGGTATCGGCGGTGCGACGGCGGCCAGCAAACCGGTCGTTAAACCGGCTTCGCAGGGCAGCCCGGCGACGATCGTCCTCGCCGGTGAGTCCATCGGGACGGGCCGTGTATTCCGGTGGCTTGCCATCGTTCATCGCCACTCCGGCAAACTGCGGGCCAAGGTAGGCGGCACTGCCGGGCCCAGTGCCTGCACCACGGATCAGGATGTGGCCGGGCAGTGAAAAACCCGCTGGCGTGGAGGTCTTCGCGACCACCGCACCGAGTGAGGGGTAATCCAGGGGCGCCGGCTGATCGCGACCGCTGATCATCTCCCGCTGGCCACGGCCATGATCACCATTCTTGGTGTCGAGACTGCGGATGATCGAGAGGCGGTGCATCTGCTTGGCAGTGTGCGGCAGCAGTTCACTGATGTGCGTGCCGGGCACACTGGTGGGAATCGCACGAAAGGGCCCACCGGTGTCGGTGCCTGGCTTGGGATCCCAGCTCTCAAGCTGGCTCACCCCACCATGCAGAAACACCACCAGCACCCGTTTGCTACCTCGCTTCACGGCCTCGGCAAGAGCTGGTGTCGCCGCCAGACCGCCACACATTCCTAGGGCTCCGGCCCCCATGCCACCAAGCAGACGCCGCCGAGAGAGGGCGTGTTCAACACTGCGGCAGGCTGGATCAGCAGACATGCGTGAAGTCCTTTCGTGGGAGTGCCGCGATCCGCCGAGCGGGCAATGCGGCAGACAAAACCCTTAGTGCTGAAAACGGAACTCGGTGCTTGAGAGCATCGCCCAGATCAACTCGGCCACCGCCTGCGGCCGCTCTTCAGTCGGTCGCTCCAAAAACGCAGCCACATCCGCCTGCTCTGCTTCGCTCGCCGGTCGTGAGAAGATCGCCAGACAGACCTGATCGGCCGCCTCGGCAGGTGCACACGCGATGAGCCGGGCAGCGAGGTTCTCCCCTTGAGGAGCCAGCTCGCTCGACACCTGTGAGGCATTCCCTAGATAGAGCGCCTGGTTGAGGGTGGCCTGAAAGCCTTCCACGAGTGGATCAGCATAGAGCGAGGCGAAACTGCCGAGCACGCCGCCCGCCTGCTTGAGAAGTTCCGCTTCGATCGCCTTTTCGCGAGCGACATCCCGTTCTGCATCCACCGCCTCCGTCACCGAAGCTGGTGGCTTCTTCTCAATCGCAGCCACCGCGGCTGCTTCCAGCCGAGCGAGTCCACCGGTCGCCTGCAGCAACGAAAACGCGAACTGATCAGAGGAGAGCGGCCGCAGTCTGGCCACCTGAAGGTTCTCGGTGAGCCGCGTCACGACCGAGTCCCAGAGCTGCTCTGCGGCGACCACATCCGCTTCCCGCAAGCCGCTGAGCCGGAGCATGTCGTCGGCGAGTTCCAGCCGCCAGCTGATTCGGTCGAGCTGCTGTTCACAGTCGACCAGTCGCCGCCTCGCCTGCTCTGCCTCTTTCGTGCATGCAGCAAGGGTCTCCGGAGATCGCTGGCTCGCCAGCTCGTCAAACGCCGCACGGGCCGCCGTGAGTTCTGCTTCGGCAGCGGTCTTCGCTGACGCCTTCTCCGATGCGGCAGTGTCTGCAGCCTGCTGGGCGTCGCTGCGTGTCTTCTGCTGCTTTTCCAGCGAGCTGATCACGCCGGTCACCTCAGCGTCACCTGCAAGCAGTTCGGAAGCCTGACGTGCCTGAGCCAGTGCTCCCTCCACCGCCTCCGCCACAGCTGCGGCCTGATCGCGGGCGGCATCGGCCGCATCAGCCGCTTTCGCGGCAGTGTTGAACTCGGTACGGGTCTCGGTGCGGGCGGCAATCGAGGGCTGCAGCTGCTCATGCAGAGCCCGCTCCCTATCAAACGCCTCCTGTCGCCTGCGTTCGGCGGCTTTGGCTGCTTCGGCATGCTGTTCACGCTCGGCCGTGAGAACCGTCATGGCCTCTTTCAGCGTCGTGATGGTCGTCTCCAGTGAGGCTGTATCAATCGCGTCGGCCTGCGGAGGATCGATCGATCGCTGGTATGTCTCGGACGAGACAATGCCCCGCACAACTGGCCGTAGCTGGTAGTCATGCTCCACCAGGGCATCGACCAACGCTGCCAACAGCTGCGGATGACTCGGCGCGTTGTCGGGGCCGAGGCCATCGAGCGGATGCACCAAACCTTGACCGAAGAACACCGCCCAGAGTCGGTTGACAAGATTGCGGCGGAAGGTGTCACTCTCCGAGAGCCGAGCAGCAAGGGCCGACCGTCGGCTGTAGCTTGGAACCCCTCGTGATGATTTCGAGGGAGTGGTCGTGTAGCCATCCCCTGGCTCGACGACCGGCTCATCGATCAGCGGTGGTCCGTCGGGCAGCTGCGGCCAGGCTGCCTTCACAGACTCTTCGGTAAACACCGAGGTGAAGTCGACCTCACCAATCGCAGCCTCCGAGAGCTGCTGTGCCTTGCCCGCCGTGAACAGGCTCGTGCGTTTCACGAAGGCATGCAGCCCATGAAACTCCGCCTGGCGGATGTCGTCATCAAGCGGATGATCGTGACACTGGGCACACTGCAGATCGCGTCCAAACAGGATCCGCCCCACCGCTCGCGTCATCTTGACCGGCTCTGCAGACCTCGCCAGAAGAAAAGCCGCAGCCGGCTCGACGGTCGGATCACCCCCTTCGGCCGCGACAACATCACCGAGCAGCTCATCGAGCGGTCTCTCGTTCGCCACGGCATCCCGCAGCCACGCCTGCCACGGCACCGCCAGCCCGCTCGGAGGACTGGTTCGCTCAAGCAGCATCGCATCAAGCACGAGGCCCATGTGCCGCACGAACGCTCGACTGTTGAGCAGCTCCTCAATCAGCTGCGGTCGTCGGTCCGACCGCTGATCGGCGAGAAAGGCCTGCACACGCTCGGGGGTCGGGATCACACCGGTGAGATCGAGGTGAATCCGTCGCACAAAGTCCGCGTCACTTGCGACCTCTGCACTCGGCCCTACCGCTGCCTGGGCCACGATCCGATCGATCGATGCTGCGAGCGATTCCGCAGCCGTCGCACGCCCATGCCCCTGCATGCTAAAGACCGCGGCCACCACAAGGCTGCCGACCGCTGCGATTCGAGCATGACGTCGTTGCATCCGCCTCGGCCCCGAAAACCCCATGTGTTCCCGGAAAACTCCGGGTAAAAGCCAGTTAATGAGCCTAACAAGCCAGCTCTGCGGTCCGCAAACCTGCAGCGGGCCTACTCGCTGACGCTTGCCGCAGCAGGAGAGGTAATAAAGAGCTTCACGTTATGGGTGGCGCGGCCAACGGCAACGACATCCGGAACACCATCACCAGAGACATCGCCAACCGCGACCGCCTCAACGGTGGTGCCACCAGCATCGAGCACCTGACGACGCCATCCCGCGGCCTCCAGAGGTGAGTAGCTCTCATCGCGTGCATAGATCGCCAGGGTAGGGCCGTGGCCTGGCGTCTCTGAGGGATCGCTCGAACCAAACACGATTTCATCACTGCCATCACCATCGAAGTCGGCAGTCGCCAGGGCATGACCACGGCTGTAGCCCTGATCGATCACGCCACGCTCCCAGTCGGCAGGCCCATCGCCACGGCGGGTGAAAACCGATAACGCTGAGCCATGCATCGGCTCCACTGCCACCAAGAAGTCGTCGCCATCAACGAGCCGGCCTCGAGCGATTTCGCCTGCGCCGCTGGCGTTTGGCTGCTGAGCCTCTGCCCCGGCACTGATCTGTGCACGAGCAAACCCATCCCCTTCGAGTTCACGGACCAGATGGAGCCCTTCGCGGCTGGCCGTGATCGTGTCGATCCGGCCATCGCCGTCGAGATCGGTGTGGAGATGGCCATGCATGCGGTTGAGCTCACGGTCGAGCACTGTGGGCATCCAGCGATCCGTCGCCGGGTTGTCGGGAATCGCATACGCCGTCAGGGCGACCCCCGCTTCATCTGCAACCGCGTTCAGCGGCGAGACCACCAGCTGCGGCTCACCAACGCCCAGCACATCCCCCCACTGCATGCGGTGTGTCGATCGCAGCGGCCCAATGTCATGCACTCTCCACGGCTGCGTGGGATCTCCATCTCGCACCAGCCAGTGCAGCGTGCCCTCCCGTGGCCAGCTGGCCCCGAGCGCAAAGTCAACCTGGCCATCGCCGTCGATGTCGTGGGCCGCAATGCAGACATTGTCTCGCGGCGTGGTACCACGAGTTAGGTCGTGCTTGCTCCATTTCCTGCCAGCCCCGCCATCATTGCGATACCAGATCACCGCTTCTTCGGTCACCACAACAATGTCATCGTCGTCATCGCCATCCACATCAGCGAGTGTGACGGCATAACAGACCTCACCTGCGTGCGGGTCGAGCACCTGCTCTTCAAAGCCGACCGTCGTCGATGACGCCTCGGCGGCTGTCGTCTCCCAGGTCACCTGTCCCTGGGGCCAGTCGAGAGCAGCGGCGGTCTCGGCCACGTAGCCAAGCCTCTCCGTATCAGCATCCCGTAGCAGCACGGGACTCTGGGTCGCCACCATGGCAATCGCCTGAGGCACATCAAGCACACGGAGCACATTCAACAGCGATGGTGCAATCGCGTGATCACTGCCGTCTGGTGGCAGGTTGTGCGAGGCCGGCACCTCGGTCAGTTCCAGCCTCGAAACGGGCTCTTCAAAGAGACAGGCATACGCTGCAAGCACCGCCATATCGCCTGCCGCAGAGACGGCTAGTGGCACGTTCTCAAGCCCCGGGGTCTGCCGCAGCCCTGCCCGGATCGTCTGCATGGCTCGGCCAATGTCGTAGGCCTGCATGCCTTCCCAGGTCTGGCCTAAGAGCAAGAACCGGCGGCGGATCTGCACATGCTCCTTGGGCTCAGCATTCCACGCGGTTGTCCCCACGCCTCGCGGCGCAAAGAAGGCAACCGCGAGCGGCTTTGCCGTGAGCGTTTCGTGGATCTCGGCCGCCCGTGGACCGAGGGTGGCGGCCTCCCCTGCGAAGAGTTCTTTGCGGGCCACGTCGAGCTGCTCCCAGCTCTCCTGATCGAGCACATCGAGCACCACCACCTCAGGCACACCGATCTCACCACGGTGGAGCACCACCAGCTCAAGCTCCACCTCCGGCTGGCTCTCAAAGCGGTACCGCCGCTCAACGAGCCCATGTCCTTGGCGAGTGCTCAGCTCGACACCGGCCGGCGGCGTGCTGGTCGCGGGCCAGCCAGCAAAGGTGATGTTCTGGAGCTGCTCACGCCAGGTGGTCGTCTGGGCCCTCCAGGCTGCCTGATCGACAGGCGGCTCAAAAGGCCCGGCCATCGGCACAAACACTTCATCGATCCGGGTGTTCTGCTCGTCGGTCGGCAGCGCTGTAAAAACCTTCAGCGACTTCGCCTCAAAGCGTTTCCGCGCTGCCGAGTCGATCAGCCGCGGGCCCATGCCGAGGTGTGCATCGAGCCAACGAATCGCTGGCATCTGCAGCTCCTGTGTGTCGGCATGCCCACCGGAGGTGATCGCCAGCCCAAACGCATCCGGTTTACCACCGAGGTCATAAAGCCTCCGCACATGCGACTGCGTCCGCATCACACCGTCGAGTGGAAAGATGCGGTCCTGGTCGGTGTTGGCCAGCAACAGTGGCCGTGGATAGGCCAGGGCGGCCACCTGCGGATAGTCCCACCGGTAGGTGTTCACGATGAACATGCAGTCGCAGTGGCCACTGACACAGCCTTCGACCACATGGTCTCGCAGGTCGGTGATCCCAGCGACCGGCACAGCCACCTTCACGCGGTCATCGAGCGTGGCTGCCCACCAGCTGCCAGCGCCACCTCCGCTCCGGCCAGTCACGCCAATCCGCTCGGCATCCACCTCCGGACGACTACAGAGATAGTCCACTCCCCGCAGTCCGTTGAGGGCCTCCACGCCTGCTGGCGTGTAGCCGCGTGAGGGCCACCACCAACGGCCTTCGCGATATGTACCGTGGTGAATACCCTCGATCTCACCAAGCTGCAGGGTGTCGATCATCAGCACGGCATAGCCATGCTCTGCCAGCCATGCTCCGTGATGCTGGTAGTGCACCTTGTTGCCAAGGCTCACCCCATCCTCCACCACACGTCCGTGACCGCAGAGATAGAGGACGCCGGGGCAGGGGTGATCAGCCGACGCATCCTGAGGCAGGTAGAGGTTCGCTGTCACGTAGAGTCCAGGCCGCGACTGAAAGTGCACCTTCTCAACGGTGCATCCGCTGCCGTTGTCATCGTCGTAGACCAGCCGACCGGTCACCACGGCCGCCAGATCTTCGGTGGATGCAGGAGGCACTCCCTCAGCGGGCAGGCCAAACATCTCAAACAGCTGTCGCTTGAGCTGAGGGCGTGCCTGCTCCCAGTCGGCGATCGAACGGATGTCGGCAAGACACGCCTCCTCCAGCCGGCGTGTCTCGCGGGCAAAGTAGCGGGACAGACTGCCATCAGCCGCCGCAGTCGAAGCCTCCTCTGCCGCCATTGCCACTGTCAGCGACAGCATTGCCGCAGCCACAACGCAGCGAGTGAACAGACGTATGGCCGCATCAGGCCAGTTGATGATGCACCCCATCTCCCCCATCCTTTCTCTTTACACCACGAGAGGCCCACCCTGATTGGTCGACTGTTCTCTGGCAGGGTAAACTGACGAGACTATAAACTGTCGACAGATGATCTGCTGCGATATCTCCGAAGGACTCCAGCGATGCTCAACATCCTTGGTAAGCGTTCCGGCCCTGCGGCCTTCTGCGACCACATCTCGCGGCGAAAGATGCTGCAGGTAGGCGCGATCGGCACCTTCGGGCTGAGTCTGCCGAATCTGCTGCGGGCTGAGGCGGCCGGTCTTACACACCCAGCGGCCCGCTCGAAGAAGTCGGTGATCCTTGTCTGGATGCACGGTGGCCCCTCACAGCTCGACACCTTCGACATGAAGCCTGAGGCACCGTCAGAGTTTCGCGGTGCCTTCAAGCCGATCCACTCCAACGTGCCGGGCATCGACGTCTGTGAACTGCTGCCCGAGCATGCCAAGGTGATGGACAAGTGCACGGTGATTCGCAGCTTTTCGCACGGCAATGGTGACCACTGGGCGGCCGCCCACTGGATGCTCACCGGCCGCTTGGGCGCCACTGGCAACGACCGTAAGCCGCGGTATCCATCGATGGGTGCGGTCGCCTCGCATCTGCTCGGCCCAACGCAGCATGGATCGCTCGCCGCCGTCAACATGAACGACGGTGGCTTCGGCTTCCACGGCGCCTCCTGGCTGGGCGTGAGCTACAACCCGCTGCAGTGTGGCTCATTCAGCTATGGCAACGAGGCAGGCGTGCTCCCGGCTGCCAACGCCAACGACTTCGCGCTGCGTGACGGGCTCTCCGAGTCACGACTGATGAACCGCATCTCACTGCGGCAGCAGCTCGATGGCCTCAAGCAGCAGATAGATGCCGAACGCAGCTTTGACCAAATGGACGCCGCCGAGCAGCAGGCGATCGACCTTGTTCTCTCGGGCAAGGTTCGCAAAGCGTTCAAGGTTGATGAGGAAGACGCTGGGCTGCGTGAGAAGTATGGCCCCGGCTGGGGTGAGCAGGCGTTGCTCGCTCGGCGTCTGATTGAAGCGGGTGTTCGCTACGTGTCGCTCAACACCGGCTATTTTGACGACCACTCCAACATTGGCCCGGCGCTCAAAGACAAGCTGCCGCGTCACGACAAGGCTGTCGGCGTTTTGATCCAGGATCTTGCCGACCGTGGCATGCTTGACGACACGCTCGTGGTAGTGGCAGGTGAGTTTGGACACACGCCTCGCATCAACGGCAACGCTGGCCGCGACCACTGGCCGCAGGCGCAGAGCATCCTGCTGGCTGGCGGTGGCTACAAGCACGGCCAGATCATCGGTGCCACCAACGACAAGGCTGAGTATCCCACTGACCGGAAGATCGGCGTCGAAGACTTCTGCGCGATCGTTTACCGCTCGATGGGGCTTGCCATCGAAGACACCGTGATGGACCTGTCTGGCCGACCCACGCAGCTGGTGCCCGGTGGCGAGGTGCCTGCTGAGTTGATCTAACGCGTTCTCGCAGCAGAGGGGCAGCGTGCGAGTTTCACCGTTTACGAGATGGCATCATCCGCTTGCGGTGTGTGTCGCAGGCCTGCTGTTGGCGACCTGCACCGCTGTGGCCTCTGAGACCGACAATACCACAGCCCTGCTCAGCACGGCTGACGAGTTTGAGCGAACGATCCGGCCGATCTTGGCTCAGCGGTGCGTCTCCTGTCACGGCAGCGAAACCCAGTGGGGAGAGTTGAGGCTCGACCACCAGGCAGGCATGCTCGCGGGCGGTGAGCATGGGCCTGTGATCGTGGCCGGAACGCCGGACGAAAGCCGTCTGATTCAGGCGATTCGTCGTGAAGGTGAGCTTGCCATGCCACCTGATGACCCGCTGCCCGCCAACGAGGTGGCCCTGCTGGAAACCTGGGTTCGCAGCGGAGCCTTCTGGCCAGAAGACGGTGAACCACGAGCCGACCCCCGTGATGCTGCCGGCACACACTGGGCCTTTCAGCCAGTCGCTGACGTCGACCCGCCAGCCGTCGATGACATTCCCTGGGCGAAGACATGGGTCCGCACGCCAGTCGATCAGTTCATCGCCCGCCGGCTTGCCGATGCTGGGCTAACGCCGACGGCAGAGGCTCTCCGACGCACCATCGTCCGACGCCTCTCATACGATCTGACCGGTCTGCCACCCTCTCCGGAGGACGTCGCCGCCTGTGAAGCCGACACCTCCCCCGACGCCTACGAACACCTGGTGGAACAGCTGCTCGCCTCCCCACACTACGGCGAGGCACAAGCCCGCCGCTGGCTCGACCTCGCCCGCTATGCCGACACCAAAGGCTATGTGTATGCCCGGGAGCACCGCGTGTGGGTGCATTCGGCGACCTATCGTGACTGGGTCGTGCGTGCCTTCAACGACGATCTCCCCTACGACCGTTTTCTCACCCTGCAGCTGGCAGCCGACCAGGCAGCGGCCGATGACCTCGCCGCCCAGGCTGCAATGGGCTTCCTCACGCTGGGCCGCCGCTTCCTCGGTGTCACCCACGACATCATCGATGACCGCATCGACACGGTGACACGCACCACGATGGGTCTCACCGTCGCCTGCGCCCGCTGCCACGATCACAAGTACGACCCGATCCCTACCGACGACTACTACGCCCTCTATGGCGTCTTCGCCAGCTGCACCGAAGAGCTGCTGAGGATCTCACCGCCAGGTGGGCGGTCGACCACCACGCCCAGCGATGAAGAGATCGCCGCCTTCGAAGCAGGCCTCGCCGAGCGGCAGCAGACGTTCGACGACACGATGTCCACCCGTCGCCAGGAGGCCAGTGCACGCGCCCGAACGCGGTTTGGCGACTATCTGATTGCCCAGACCGAGCTTGAGAACTATCCGGCCGAAGGCTTCGACACGGTCCTGGGCGATGACGACCTGATTCCCGCCTTCGTGCGGCAGTTTGAGCGGTTCTTGAACGAAGAAGAGAGGGCAGCCGACCCGGTGTTTGCCCCCTGGGTCGCCGTCGCGGCCGTTGAGCCGAGCGACGAGGTGAGCTTCGCTGAGATGGCTCACGAAATCTTCACCACGCACTTCCCTGCCAACCAGGCCGAGAGTGAGCCGGCTCTCAACGGGCTGGTGGCTGCCATACTCGATCCGCCGCCAGCCTCACGACGTGAACTCGCCGAGCGGTATGCAGCCTTGTTTGCCGATGTGGAATCGCAGTGGCAGGCAGCCCAGACACAAGCGAGTGAAGCGGGGCTGGCCCCACCTCAGCAGCTTGAGAACCCAGAGGCTGAGCAGCTCCGACAGCAGCTCTATGGCCCCCAGGCGGTCTGCTGTGTGCCGGATGAGCCGATCGTGAGCACCGAGGGCTACTTTTCCACGAAGGGATGCGAAGAACTCTGGAAGCTTCAGGGAGAGATCGACCGCTGGCTTCTCAGTCAGCCAGCTGCGGCGGCCTACACGCTCCGCCTGATCGACCGAACCCCGCTCCGCACGCCGTGGGTCTTTCGCCGTGGCGACCCAAAACAGCCAACCTACCGGGTGCCGCGGCGGTTTCTCTCGCTGATGGCGAAGGACGAAGCGAGTGGGTTTGTCGACGGCAGTGGCCGACTGGAAATGGCAGAGGCGATCACCGATCAGGCCAACCCGCTCACCGCACGGGTCTGGGTCAACCGTCTCTGGCAGCAGCACTTTGGCCAAGGGCTCGTCGACACACCGAGCGACTTTGGCACCCGCGCTCCGCCACCGAGTCACCCTGCCCTCCTCGACTGGCTCGCTCGTGAACTCATCGAGAGCGGCTGGAGTACAAAGCACATCCATCGACTCCTTGTGGGCTCAGCGGCATATCGCCAACGGTCGGATGCCGCCAGCACCGACGCGGTCGCTGACCTTGCTCGCGAACGGGATCCGGCCAACCGGCTGCTGTGGCGGATGAATGCCCGCCGGCTCTCATTTGAATCGTACCGCGACACGCTGCTGGCCGTAGCTGGCAGGCTTGATCGCACTATCGGTGGTCCCGCCAGCGACATGCTTGCCGGTGACGGCCTCGGTCATCAACGTAGGAGCCTCTACGGCCAGATCGATCGGCAGTTCTTCCCCACGGTGCTGCGGATGTTTGACATGGCCAACCCCGATCTGCATGTGCCCCGTCGCAGCGAGACGACCGTCCCCCAGCAGGCCCTCTTCTCACTCAACCATCCGTTTGTGGCCGAGCATGCCAAAGCGGTTGTGGCAGTGACTGCCGCAGACAGCGTTGAACCTGCAACCGCCGTCGACAGGCTCTACGAAACGCTCCTGCAGCGTGAGCCGACAGCCGCCCAGCGAGCCAGCAGCCTGGCCTTCCTCGAGCAGCCACTCGACCCCTCAGCCGCACCTCGTCCTGAAACAAAAGCCTGGCAGTATGGCTACGGGCCAATCGACCCGGAGTCTGGAACGGTGACCTCCTTCACCCCCCTGCCTCACTTCACGGGCGATGCCTGGCAAGGTGGCGACACCTGGCCAGATGCGGCCCTCGGCTGGGTGCAGCTCACTGCAGACGGCGGCCACACCGGCAACGACCTGGCCCACTCCTCGATCCGCCGGTGGACAGCGCCCCACGACGGCACATTTCAGGTTGTCTCCGAAGTGATCCATGAGGTCGCAGCCGGCGACGGCATCCGCTGTCATCTGCTCGTCGACGGTCGCCGCGTAGCAGAGGCCGTTGTCCACAACAGCCGGGCTTCTCTCTCGACTGGGCCCTTAGCGCTCACCGCTGGCAGCACGATCGACTTCGTCGCCGATGTTCGCGAGATCCTCAACAGCGACCAGCACCTCTGGACCGCCACGATCGACGAGGTTCCGCACACCACCGATTCAGCAAGGCCCCCGCTCACCGACGCCCACTCTACCCGTTGGAGCAGCCAAGCCGACTTCTCAGGCCCCGAGCCCGTGCGGCTGACTCGCCTTGAGCAGCTTGCTCAGGTGCTCCTCATTTCGAATGAAACACTCTTTGTCGACTAACACTCCACGGCCAGCTGCATGCGAGCGTTGATCTCAACCGCAACCACAGCCGCTGGAATGCCTCGTGTCCTCCTCGTTGCCGCGGCAGCGAGAGCATGTTCTTGGGAGGCTCGCACCTGGATCACACGACGTACCCCGTCGTGTCACACCCCATCGCAAGGCGGCGAAGACCCGCTGGTCTCCGCCACGTTAGTAGACTGTGGAAATAGCCTGCCGCCACAGGATGCGGCGATTGCGACCTCCAAAAACCTCGGCTTGGTGTGTTGCCCAGTTGGAAGAACACCATGGATGGCTTTTCCACGGACCGTTAGGCCAGGACGCCCTCAATCACCTGACCATGCACGTTCGTCAGGCGTCGCTCAATTCCATTGTGATAGAAGGTCAGGCGGGTGTGGTCGATCCCGAGCAGGTGGAGCACGGTTGCGTGGAAATCAGGCCATGTCACCCGCTTTTCGACCGACTTCCATCCGATCTCATCGGTGGCTCCGTACGCGAAGCCGGGCCGTGAACCTCCTCCTGCCATCCAGACCGTAAACCCTTCGGGATTATGGTCTCGCCCAAACCCCATCTGCCCCTGTGGTGCATTCGCAAATGGCGTCCTGCCAAACTCAGTCGTAAACAGCACGAGGGTGTCCTCCAGCAATCCTCTCTGATGGAGGTCGTGAATCAAGGCTGCAATCGGTCGATCGACTCGGTCAGCCTCCCGCTGATGGTCGGTTCGGCAATCCTCATGACTGTCCCAGCCATGTCGCGGTTCGCCTCCAAAACATCCTCCGGCGAACAGCTGAACAAAACGGACACCCCGCTCCACCAAGCGGCGTGCGATTAGGCAGCGTCGAGCCATGTCATTGGTCGTTGGCTGATCGACTCCATACTCATCGAGCGTTTGTCGTGTTTCTTGAGTGAGATCGGTTGCTGCAGGGATCGAAGTCTGCATCCGCGCCGCCATCTCGTAGGCTTCAATTCGCGCCTGCAGCAGGGAGTTCGATTCACGACCAGTTTGGTGCGTGCGATTGAGTCTCTCCAGCAAACGTCGCGAAGCCTTCTCTTCGGCTGGATCAATCGGATCGGCAGGAAACAAATCGGGAATAGCCGCGCTTCCCCCTTGGAATCGGACCCCCTGATGCCGGGCCGGCAAGAAGCCAGCGCTCCAGTTCGCAGATCCCCCGCTGGGAAGACTCCGGCCATCGGGCAGCACGATGAACGTTGGAAGTTCGTCGGTCTCATTTCCGAGGCCGTAGGAGAGCCAGCTTCCCATGGAGGGAAACCCATTGGCCTGAAACCCGGAGAGCTGTTGAAACGTGGCTGGCGTGTGGTTCGCTGAATCACCAACCATCGAATGAATCATCGTCAGATGATCGGCAACCTGCGCCAGATTCGGAAACAGCTCCGACACCCACAGGCCACTCTCACCACGACGATGAAACTTCCAGTAGGGGCGACATAAAAGCCCTGCGCTTCCAAAAAACGTCTCGGGCGTCGCATCGCCAGGAATTGGACCGCCATGGCCTCGTTCGAGTTGTGGCTTGTAGTCGAAAGAATCAACGTGGCTGTAGCCACCCGGGAGACAGAGGTGAATCACTCGACGCGCTCGCGGAGCCGCCTCGGTCAAGTGAGTTGCGTGTGCCTGAGACTCGCGGTTGAGCAAGGTCCAGAGAGCAGCGCCACTGAGTCCGCCGATCGAAAACCTCAGCATATCTCGACGATGAACCGCTTCTGTATTCACGATCAGTGGAATGTCATCCTGCATGGCTCACCGTTCTTAGCAGGCTGTGAAAATAAACTGCCGCCGCACGATGCGGCGAATGCGACCCCCAAAACTTCGTCTTTTGCGATTTCGTCTTTTGGGATGTCGCCCATGTGGACTCGATGCCGCCCGCATTCGCAGGCAAGGGCCATGGAGGGCTTTTTCCACGAACAGTTAGTCGATCGTGACGTTTTCACCCGCATTAAAAAGTACGCGACACACGCTGGGCAGACCGAACTCATTCGCCAACGTCACCGACTCCGATAGCTCATCCAATGTCGGCTCGCGCAGCAAGACCGTTCGCCAGGCACAACGGACCTGCTGTGAAACGTCGTCCCCTGCTTCACGCCTTACTTTTTCAGCTAAGAGATGGGACATCCGCAGTACAAACGCGTGATTCCAGAGGCTCAATGCCTGCGTCGGTGTGGTTGTCACGGCACGCTCAGGGGCCGCCGCGGAAGGGTCGGGGCAATCGAAGGCATCGAGAAGCGAACCTCGACCTCCACGAGGCCGCCAACGATAAATCGTGCGACGGTCAAACGCTGGGCCGGCGACCTCTTCAGCACGATAGTAGTGCGCCGCCCCCACTGTCTGGATCACGACATCGCGATACCCTGGTCCGTAACGCTCAAATGCAAGTGAGCCGGCCATCGAGAGCATGGAATCTCTCAAAACTTCTGCCTGCACACGCTTCGGCTGTCGACGCCACAGCCAGATAGCCTCTTGATCGACTGCTTCCCCAGCTTCTCGCTGCTGATCATTGGTGAGCGAGGCCCGTCGGTAGGTTTCGCTGAGCACGATCTGTCGAATCAGCTTTTTCATGGACAAACCGGAGTCACGAAAGTCGCATGCCAGCCATTCAAGCAACTCGGGGTGTGAGGGATGGCCGCCTTGAAAACCAAGATCACTCGGGGTCGCCACCAGTCCTCGTCCAAGCAACCAATGCCAGATTCGATTGACCGCGGTGCGATGAAAAGGGCCGTTGCTCTGATCGGTCAACCAGCGGGCCAAGCCGAGGCGGCGTTCTCCGTCACTCGCATCAGGCTTCTGTGTCCACTCAGGAGATGGACCCTGGATCGCTCGGGGGGCTCCAGCAACGACCGCATCGCCTGGCCGCATCGGATCCCCCCGTCGCATCACACGCATCACCCCGGGCGTGCCGGGAACGACGGTGTAGATCGGCACCCCAGAAGGCGGAGGAGGAAGCTCGTTGAGCTCCCGCTGCAGCTGCAGCTCGACCTCGCCCATGGGCTCAACGTTGGTATCCAAGACACCGCCGTAGAGCTGCACGGCGTCATTTCCCGGAGCCACCTCCACTGCATGGATTGCGTTGGTGCCGAAATGCTCCCAGCGAGCAGACGTCATGCCGAAATAAATGGCTGCTGCCGTGTCGGCCTGGCTGCCGCGATGGTCTCGCCGTTCAAGGTCATCAAACATCTCATCGACGACAACCTCCTGGCCCGCAGCTCTCACGGAAAGCCGGTCGATCGCGCCACCGAAGCGATTCTCGTGAGTCAACGACTCCACACGAATTCTGAGATCGCCTTTTCCGTCACCTCGATATTCAAACTCAAAGGGCACAAATCGCGACTGCGATCCAGCATCGGCCCATGCTCCAGGGCGAGCGACAAACCGCTGTGCGACCGAGCCATCTTTGCGTAGGAACTGGACCAGCAATCCATCATCCCGATCGGTGGCCTGTGTCAGATCGGCCCAGACGGTTGGCGAAACAAGTAATCGCAGCACATAGGTTTCATCGACCTGGTTTATCGCATACAGATGGCGACTCAGAATGGCATTGCCACTGAGGCTCAGAACAGCGCCTCGCTTGGATTGCTCGTCGATGAGCGCCTGGCGAAGAGCCGCTCGTTTGGCTTCGTGAGCCCGGGTCTCTACGGTATCGATCGGCTGCGTGGCTCGCGTGCCATGCTGTATGCCATCGAGTGCTGAGATGAATCGATAGTAGTCGCTGGTCGAAATGGGGTCGTACTTGTGATCGTGACAGCGTGCGCAGTGCACGGTCAGACCAAGGAACGCCTGAGAGACCGTGGCCGCGATCTCTTCGAGTTCGGCATGACGAGCATTGGCCCGCATCGCTTCACTTTGGCCAATCACAGGATTATGAACGCCGGCGACCAGAAAGCCGGTGGCTGCAAGTCCGTCTTCGGTTGGCCCCTGCATCAAATCACCCGCGATTTGCATCGCCACAAACTGATCGTAGGGAAGATCCCTGTTGAAGGCGCGGATCACCCAATCGCGATACGGCCATGCCTGCTCTCGCGGCTGGTTGTATTCAAAACCATCAGACTCGGCATATCGGGCAATATCCATCCAGTGCTGGGCCCAACGTTCACCGAACTCAGGTGAAGCGAGTAAGCGATCGACCATCACTTCCCAGGCTGCATCACTGGGTTCGGACTGAAACTGCAGCACCTCATCGTAGGTTGGTGGAAGTCCGATCAAGTCGTTATAGAGCCGCCGAACCAACGTCCGCGGATCGGCTCGGCCAGCCGCCTCGAGAGGAAGTCTTTGCAACTGGGCATCAACCATTCGGTCGATCGGATGAGGTCCTGAGGGACCAATCGGTGGAAGTGCAATCGAGTCAGACAACGGCTGAAGACTCCACCAGTCGTAGCCTGCTCGCGCATCCGAAGAGTACCGAAAAGGATCGATCTGGCCCTCTGGCCATGCCGCTCCAGCATCAATCCAAGCTTTCAGGCTCGCTTTTTCGGAATCAGTCAAGGCATGGTCAGGAGGCATCTCATCACTGGCAACCCGTTGCCAAAGAAGGCTCGCATCAGCATCGCCTGAAATGACGATACTTTTGGCGAGCCCTTCCGAGCGCGACAGATCGAGATCGCCCTCTTTGGTGTTGGAGTCGTGACACTCCAGACAGCGACGGGCGATGATTGGTGCGACGTGCTGCTCGAAATGGCTATTGGGCTGGGCGGTTGCATCCAATCCATGGCAAGCGAGCCAACCGACAACAATCAACCAGCCAATTCGTGTCTGAGAAAAAACGCCTACTGACTCGGTCGATCGGCCTTGCATACAGGCACCTCATCGAGGAATAGATCCAGCTACTCGCTCTCCGTCAAAAACCATCCATGGCCTTTTTCCACATGGGCGACGCCCCAACAAGCCGAGGTTTTTGGGGTTCACCAATCGCCGCATCCTG
>JADHNY010000052.1 GCA_016779265.1 Pirellulales bacterium
AGCAGGGTGCGAAGATCCGGACGTTCGGCATCTTTTCGTGAGAGTTCTGTCAGCAGCTCCCGCGTGTGCAGCATGCCGATGATGTTGTCGGGAGAGTCCTCCCAGATTGGAATCCGCGAATGCCCACTCTCGGCAGCCTCGCGGACCACCTCGTCAAACGAGAGACCGACCGAAAGGGTCACCATATCGGTCCGGTTGGTCATGATCTGTGAGACCTTCACATCGCCCAGGTCAATCACTCCCTCGATCATGTCGCGAGCGGAGGCCTGAAGACGGCCATCGCGATGCGCCTCATCCACCACAAGCCTCAGCTCGTCCTGCAACTCTTCGTCGGTGGGTGGATGTTCACGCTGGCCCACAATCCGGCCCACCAGCCAGGCCAGCCGCCCCACAATGCCCATCAACGGCTTGGCCATGCCAACGACACCACGCCAAAACCCCCACGAGCGAACAGCGATCGAGGGTCCGGCCAGGCGGGTCACCACCATTGGTACCACGACCAGTAGCATCCAGAGCACACTGGTAAAGCACGCTGCTGCAAGCACGGCTTCTGTGAGGGTCTCAGACGGAGCGACCCAGCGGAGGGCAGCAAGCAGTGTCGCGCCGGCGGTCGCCACGGTGACCACCGACGCCGACAGAAAGGCGACCGTTTCGCTGGAGTCGACGATCTCGTCATACCGTTCTGGCATGCCCTGCTCGCGACAGAGTTCCTGCAGCCGGTGGCGTCTTGCTCCGCGAACAGCCCGTGCCTGGATCGCTGCCGCAGCGGCAATCGCCAACAGCCCAATCGTGCCTGCAGTGGCGGCCGGAGGGTTCGCAGCGATGACGGCAGTCAACAAAAACACAGCAGGCAGCATGGGGAGTAAAAAGGGAGATAAGACTCGGAAACAGTGTCACTAACTCGAACGTCGAGGCTCAACGAGCCCGGGAATGCGAGCGACGCGGAGGGGCAGGGAGCCCTAGGGCAACCATCACACGTCGCTCTTCTCGCCGCATTTTCACCCGAGCTGCGGCATTCGTGTCATCACATCCAGCCAGATGCAGCAGCCCGTGCACGATGTAGTAGGCAAGTTCGTTCTCCGGAGACCAGCCCAGTTCGGCAGCCATCCGGCAGGCCGTCTCCGTGCTGACAACGATGTCACCAGAGAGCCCGCCAGGCCACACGTCGACCTCGTCCGTCGGCTCTGAGAGCCCAAACGTGATCACGTCTGTGGGACCCTGGTGCTCCAGCCACTCTTCATTCAGCTTGGCCATGGCAGCATCACCAACCAGCAGAACCGAGATCTCGGCCTCCTCGATCCCAATGGCAGCACACGCCTCTCGCACCAGCCGACGAACCCATGAAGCACTCGTCTTCAGCCGCCGCTGACGGTTTGAGACATCAACCACAACGCCACGTTCTGTCACGAAGCTGACCTCTGATCAGGATACTTCACGCGGCCGTGATAGACGGCGTTGAGACTCTTCACCAGGCTGCGTTCAATTTCCTTGAGCTCTTCGAGCGTCAGGCCGCACTCGTCGAACTGCCCATCGAGCAGCCGCTTCATCGCTAGGTCGTGCACCAGGCTCTTGATCCGAGCGGGTGTTGGTTCGGTCAGCGATCGACTCGCACTCTCCACCGCATCCGAAAGCATCATCACCGCACTCTCGCGCGTGCTCGGCTTGGGACCGGGATACCGGTAGGTCTGCTCGTCAACGCCCGGGTTGCTCGGATCAGACTGAGACTGCTCTGAAGCACGATGATAGAAGTACTCCACCAGCGTCGTGCCATGGTGCTCCATGATCAGATCGATGATCGGCTTCGGCAGGTTGTACTGGCGAGCGAGTTCTGCCCCCTCTTTTACATGAGCCACAATGATCAGCGTGCTCATCGCCGGCACGAGCGACTCATGCCGATTTCCCTGCGGCCCTTGATTCTCGATGAAGTACACAGGCTTGAGCATCTTCCCGATGTCGTGGAAGTACGCCCCCACACGGACCAGCAGTCCGCGAGCTCCAATCGACTCGGCCGCCGCCTCCGCGATGCTCGCCACATTGATCGAGTGGTTGTAGGTGCCAGGAGCACGCCGGACGAGCTCCTGCAGCAGAGGATGCGCCACATCCCCAACCTCGAGCAGCGACAGATCGGTCAGCACACCAAACGTCTTCTCGATGAAGGGCAGGAGGCCCGTCATCAGAAAACCGGTGAGAATCGTCCAGCCGCCGGTGCGGGCAGCCTCGTAGAGCAGCTGGCCGGCCAGCGGACGATCCTCGAGAAGGCTTGCCCCCACATGGGTCGCAAAGGCAACCGCTCCTGCCCAGAGTCCGACGTAGATCAGCTTGCTGCGACTGCGGATGCGGCCCATCCAGAACACGGCCGATGCGGCGGCGGCCGTCAGTGTGACGTAGTCCGCGAGACTCAGCCCGAGCCCAACCACCACGATCAAGGCTGCTTCGGCAGCCAACAACAGGGCCACATCTTCGTCATACGCGATCGCCACGATCATCGAGAACAACAGCAGCGGAACGATCTCGGCATTCCAGCCCTCGACGCTTCCAATCAGGCAGGCCACGATCGTAAACATCGTCAGCCCCAGTAGCGTGGCCACATGCCCAAGATCTTCAAGCATGTCGGGGTGATGAAGGTGCAGGTAGAAGCCTGCGAGTGCCAGCATGGCCAGAAACAGCCCGTAGATAGCCGCCGCTCGCCCGACAAAATGCTGGATCTCGGTGCTCTCGAGCGTGGCGTTGTACTCCTCTCTCAGCAGGCCCATGTCATTCGGTGAGATCGGCACACCCGCCTTCACCAGAACATCGCCGGCGGCATAGCGGGTCATCTGCGGCGGCGTTTTCTCGACCGCCTCCGCCTTGGCCCTGTCCGTCGATTCACGATCGAGTTCCAGTGTGCCGGTCAGGTTGGTGTTGATCATCTCGGCCAGACTGCCGGTGAAGTCACCCTCGCCAAGCTCTTCCTCGAGGCGTGTCTTCAGTCGTGCGCGAGCTTCACCAATCAGCACGGTCGCCACCTGCTCCCGAACCACTTCTTGGGGATTCCCGATCGGGTGAACATCGATCTCGGTCTGACTTCCGTCATCGATGCCATGCTGGATTTTGTCGAGCACGCCGGTCCGCTCGACATCGCTAAATGCCCGTTCGATAGCCTTTTCGAAGGCCAACATTTTCTCTTCGGTGTCGATGTGACTGCGGAACGCCTGATAGGCCGCCTCCGCCTCCGCCACCTGGTCGGCAATCGCTGGCGGCAGCACACGACCGTTGGGCGAATCCGTCGCCGTTGCCGGCGTGTCGTTGTTCGACTCACGGACGGCTCCCTTTGCACCATCGTCTTCTGCGGGTGCTGGAGCGACGGGCGCCTGTGGCTTCCGCTCGGTTTCAGTCCCAGGCGGCAAGAACTCAATGAGCGTCTCAGACTCCGGTGCAAAGGCCATCCAGGCAGCCTGTGATTTCACCGTCAGTGACTCATTCACTGAGATCTGGGCAACGAGGTTCTTCACCCCGTCGCGGAGTTGCACGATCGGGGCCTTGTCTTGGGTGTAGACAACCCGCGCGAGTCTCCTCGCCCTCTCCTGAGCCTGCCGCGTCCCCTCGTTGTCTTCCACCTCAAAGGGCACTCGCGACACGATGCCATGCGGTGCCACCATCCCCTCGCGTGCCCACATCGGTGGCCGCCACCCCTGTAGCACCACCAGCATCACCAGACCAGCGACACAGCACATCGAGAGCCGAAAGATGGTCTCTGAGCGGACGAGCTGATCGATGAGTTTGCCCCAGAAGCCTGTTGGGGCTTCCACAGAAGCACCACGTTTCAAGCGGCGTCGGTATGAGGAAGGAGCAACTGGCATCGAACTATTTCAAAGGATGGAACGGGGGGCTACGACCGTCTCGGTTCAGCACCCGTGTCGTCATAGGCATCAACGATTCGCTGTACGAGCGGATGTCGCACGATGTCACTGCCCCCAAGCCGCACCCGAGCGCAGCCCGGGATGCCTTGGAGGCGATTCATCGCGTCGAGCAAACCACTGTGACGATTCGAAGGCAGATCAATCTGTGTGGTGTCACCAGAGATCACCATCTTCGAGCCCATGCCCAACCGCGTCAGAAACATCTTCATCTGCGAGTGGGTCGTGTTTTGTGCTTCATCCAGAATGATGAAGGCGTTGTTGAGCGTGCGTCCCCGCATGTAGGCCAGCGGGACCATCTCAATCACATCCTGCTCCGTCAGCCGCTTGAGCACTTCGTAGTCAAGCATCTCGCGAAGCGCATCGAGCAGCGGTCGCAGGTACGGGTTGATCTTTGCTTGCAGATCACCCGGAAGAAATCCAAGGTTCTCACCCGCCTCGACTGCCGGCCGCACCAGCACGATCTTTCGCACCTGATCAGCGCGGAGCATCGAAACGGCCATGGCCACTGCAAGAAACGTCTTTCCGCAGCCCGCTGGCCCGGCACAGAGCACCACATCATGCTCACGGATCGCCTTCACAAAGTTCGCCTGGCCGTCGGACCGCGGCACCACCTGCTTGCCAGGATTCCGCAGTTCGATCGGCTCGCGAGGCATCATTGGCCCCTCGCCCCGTGCCGCAGCGAGGAGGTTTGCCACGTCGACCGACTCCACTGCCCCCCGTTCGGCGGCGATGCGGGCGAGCTGCTCAAAAACCTCGGTCGCTTGCGTGAGCGACGGCTCATCACCCTCGATGTAGATCGAGTCATCGCGCGCAGAGACACCAACACCGAGCGTGGAACGGATCTTCCGCAGGTGCTGATCCCGCGGGCCGAAAATAGTGAGGAGCCGCTGGGTATCGACGACCGGAACTGTCGAGCGGGGCATTGAGTCCCACCGGCTCAAGCCGGCGGTGAAACAGAGGTGGTTAGACGGGGCCATGCAGCCATTGGCCACTCACCCCGACTCAAGAAGTATAGCAAGCCTGCAGCCGCCAGCGTCGAGCAGGGGAGAGACACCACGGTCTAGCCAGCAGCAAGGCCGTTTGTCCAAAGAATATACGCCACAGGGGCTGCCACCAGCATCGAATCGATCAGATCGAGGGCACCTCCCAGGCCGCCGAGGGCCCCGCCAGAATCCTTGGCGTGAAGTTCGCGTTTAACGAGCGATTCCGCCAGATCGCCCACAATTCCCGCAAGGCCCACACCGAGCCCGAAGACAAGCCAGCCGCCGACCGGAGTCGTCGTCGTGCCCACAGGCAGCCATTCCAGCAGCAGGCCAGCAATCAGCGTGGAACCCACCAGCGACGCAAACGTGCCTTCCCAGGTCTTCCCCGGTGACAGCAACGGGGCCATTTTCGACCTCCCGAAGAGCACGCCAACCGAGTAGGCAGCGATGTCACCACCCTTGACGACCGCCACCAGGCTCGCCAGCGGCAGAATGTGCGGGCTCCCGTTTTCGCCTCGGGCCACAAATCGGAGGGCCACGATGAAACTCACCAGAACCCCAACGTAGCTGGCCACGAAAAAGGCTGCGGTGAGCCTCTGGAGAGCCTGTCGCTCCGGTCGATAGTCGATCACAGCAACCGCGAGAATCAGCAGCAGAAGGACAACGTGCACGATCGCTGGCATCGCCACCAAGGCTGCCGGCCAGGCATCCGCCTGCGGGGGCCTCACAACTCCCGCTAGGACGACCAGCGCGACCCCTGGCCTCAACAGCTTGCCCGGCAGCAGCAGTCCACCCGCAGCAAACAGCCGAATCAGCTCATCGGTCGCGGCGACCGCCAAGCCGATCGCCACCGGCAGCAGCCACCAGCCTGCGGGCATGCCAGCGAAGCCGTAGGCATCGGCTGCCGAGAGTGCCGTGAACACAGCCATAACACTCGAAGCAACCGCGAGGCGATTGGTGAACTTCGACGCCGTTCGTTCGTCGGACGGCCGTGCTTTATCGGAAGATGTTGAGTCAGTCACGATGGCGAAAGTCCTCCGAATCGACGGTCTCGGCGAGCAAAATCGGCCAACGCTTCTTCAAGCAACGTTTCGTTGAAGTCTGGCCAACACGCCTGCGTCACCCAAATCTCGGCATAGCTAATCTGCCACAACAGAAAGTTGCTGACACGCATTTCGCCCGCCGTGCGAATCAACAGATCTGGATCAGGCATGCCGGCGGTCGCTAGGCGACTGGCAAACATGTCTTCATCGATGCCTCCAGGATCAAGGCTGCCTGCCCTTGCTTCCTCGGCAAGCCGACGGGCAGCCGTCGCGATCTCATCACGAGCTCCGTAGTTGATCGCCAGGCAGAGCGTCATGCCGGTATTGCCGGCCGACATCTCGACCGTCTGGTCAAGTTCAGAGAGGGTCGAGGCAGGCAGGCCGTCACGTCTGCCAATCATGCGAACGCGGATGTTTTCCCGCATGATCAACTCTCGCTCCTCGATCATGTACTTCTCGAGAAGGCACATCAGAAACTCAAGCTCAGCAGCCGGACGCCGCCAGTTTTCACTCGAGAGGCAGTAGAGCGTGAGCTGTTCGATGCCCAAACGCGCCGCATGCTCGGTGGTGCGGCGAACGCTCGTCACTCCACGCTGATGGCCCTCGATTCGAGGCTGCCCCTGTGCCTGAGCCCAGCGGCCGTTGCCATCCATGATGATGGCCACATGCCGCGGCAGCCGCTCCCGCCAGGAGGTGTCCTCTGGTGAACACGCCACACGCTCCACGCCAGGAGAGTCACTGCGCCGGGATGGTTCGGACATGGCCATACCGGGCATTCTCCTCCAGAGGAGAGGTGATTCAACAAGGCCTGTTCGAGACTCTTCGGCCGCTGTTCCCTCGCACCGCGTTCTTACGGGACGCCGAAAACAGCCTCTCCACGCTCATGCTCCACCGCCGCAGCGGATCGTCTCCTCGCGATCAGGACCCACCGAAACGATCGAAACCGGCCGACCAAGCAGTTCACCGATGCGGGCGATATAGCGTCGTGCCGCTTCTGGCAGGTCCGCTTCACTCCTTACATTGCTGAGCTCTTCCTTCCAGCCCGGCAGCGTCTCAAACTCCGGCTCAGCGTTCCTCAGATCGTCGACATGGGCGGGAAACTGGGTCACCCGCTGGCCGCCGATTCGGTATGCCGAGCAGATCTTCAGTTCATCAAGTCCCCCCAGCACGTCCAGCAGCATCACCGCCAGTTCGTCTGCCCCGGAGAGCCGAGCCGTGTAGCGAGCCGCGACAGCATCAAACCAGCCACAGCGTCGTGGACGCTGCGTCACTGTGCCGTATTCGCGGCCCCTCTGCCGCAGGTGCTCACCGATCGCGTTGTCCTGCTCGGTGGGCATGGGACCGCCACCAACACGCGTCGAGTAGGCCTTCACCACACCAATCACGCGATTGATCCAGCGACCGGGCACACCCGAGCCGCTGGAGACTCCCACGCCCGAGGAGTTGCTGCTGGTGACATAAGGAAAGGTGCCGTGGTCGATGTCGAGCAAGGCCCCTTGAGCCCCCTCAAACAACACCGGCTTGCTCGCCTCGACAGCATCCAGCAGGTAGGCCGTGGTGTCTGCGACCAACGGCCGCAGCCGTTCGGCGTATGCCATGTACTGCTCATAGATGGCAGCCGCGTCGAGTTCACCAACCAGCTGCTGTTTGATGGACGCCACATGGTCAAACTTTTGCTTGAAGTCGTTGCGGTAGAGGTCACCGAGACGGATTGCGAGTGAACGGCCGACCTTGTCGCGGTAGCACGGACCGATGCCACGACCGGTCGTGCCAATCGCCTCGCCATCGGAAACGCTGCCGTCGAGCGTCTTGTCCTCCGCCATATGCCACGGGAACACGACGTGCGCGCGGTCGCTGAAGAGCAGTTTGCCCGCCACACGCACGCCTCGCGCCTCCAGCCCATCGATCTCGCCAATCACGTTTGCTGGATCGAGCACCACGCCGCCGGTGACCACGCAGGTCACGTCGTCGCGAAGGATCCCGCTGGGAATCAGGGAGAGTTTCCAGGTTTCACCGCCGGAGACGACAGTGTGGCCAGCGTTGGCTCCACCCTGGTAACGAACAACGATTTCGTGGCTCTCTGTGAGGATGTCAACGAGCTTGCCCTTGGCCTCGTCGCCCCACTGAAGACCCACGACGCAGGTGCCGGGCACGTTGGAATTCCTCGAAAAAAGAAGGTTTCTGTCCGGTCCGAGTCTAGATGGGGGGCGTTCGGGGTCAAGGATCGTTGGTTTCGCCACCAGATTGATGGATACTCGCATCAGCCACGCGGCTTCCCCGCGAGGCACTCGACCTCTCCAGAACACGGCATGCCCAGTTCAAAATCCCCCCGCGACCAACGTCCAGATTCCTCCAAAGTCCACCGGGTGCCTGCGACAGACGCCGGCAGCACTGTGGCTGCCTTCCTCCGCCGCAGCGAGCCGCCCCTGAGCTGGGCAGCCGCTGGAAAACTCGTCCGTGGCCGGCGGGTCATGATCGACGGCAACATCTGCAACGACGAGGCTCGCAGGCTCAAGGGAGGGGAAGTCGTCAAAGTCCTGGCGAGTGCGGCCCCCGCCCCACCGAAGGCTGAAGATGTAGACATCATCTATCTCGATGACGCGGTGGCCATCGTCGAAAAGCCGAGCGGCCTGACGACGACCCGGCATCACGAGGAACTCTCCTGGCCAGCCCGTCGCCGACAGCTGCAGCCCACACTCGACGAGATGCTGCCAGGCGTGATCGCCCGCACACTCGCTCGCAGCGGCCGGCAGAGTGGGCAGGGGTCTCGGAAAGGCAAATCGCCGAGGGTGGGGCCTGTTCGGCCCGTGCACCGCATCGACCGTGAGACGAGCGGGCTGCTTGTGTTTGCTCGCAGCATTCCCGCGGGCCGGATCTTGGCGGAGCAGTTTCGCCTGCACAGCACCCATCGCCGCTACATCGCCATCTGCATTGGCCGCATCACTGCCAGGACGATCCGCAGCCAGCTCGTGCGTGATCGCGGCGACGGGCGTCGCGGATCGACCGAAGGCGATCACGGCAAAGAAGCCGTGACCCACGTGCAGCCACTCGAGCACTTCGGCAACGACTTCACCCTTGTGGAGTGCCGCCTGGAGACAGGACGAACTCATCAGATCCGGATTCACCTCTCCGAAGAAGGCCATCCGGTCTGTGGCGAGCGGGTCTACACCTCGCCAAGAGGCCGTCGCATCAAAGACAACTCAGGTGCCCGTCGGGTGATGCTCCACGCCGCAGAGCTCGGCTTTGTGCATCCCGTCAGCGGTGAAGAGATGCGTTTCTCCAGTCCGATGCCCGACGACTTCAAGCGACTGTTGGCCCGACTTCGTGCTCAGACAACCGGAAACGCTTAGGCTCTCATTCTCCCCATATCCCTTCGTTCTCTGGGCAACAGAAGGATGCTGTGTTCGTCACGCAGAATCCCGCCACTCAATGGAGACGTTCACCCAATGCTGCGACGCATCTCGGCAGAAATCTTCGGAACCTTCTGCCTGCTGTTTGCAGGCACCGGGGCGATCGTAATCAACGACACCTCCGGCGGCTCAATCACGCATGTCGGCGTGGCACTCGTGTTCGGGCTGGTGGTCATGGCCATGGTGCATGCGGTCGGCGACATTTCCGGAGCGCACCTCAATCCTGCGGTGACGCTCGGCATGTGGGTGGCCAAACGTCTTCCGATGACGATGGTCCTGCCATACGTCCTCGCCCAGCTGGTGGGAGGATTCGCCGCAAGTTTGCTGCTCCGGCTGCTGTTTCCGGCCCACCCCACGCTGGGCGCTACGATTCCGGCAGGATCCGCTTGGCAGTCCTTTATTCTTGAGGTCGCGCTCACCTGGATCTTGATGGTGGTGGTCCTGCGGGTCTCGAGTGGCCCCAAGGAACGTGGCATGTTTGCGGGGATCACCGTTGGCAGCGTGATTGCGGTCGAGGCACTGTTTGCCGGCCCGATCTGCGGAGCATCGATGAATCCTGTGCGATCCATCACACCAGCCGTGACCGCCGGTGTGATGGACGACCTCTGGATTTACATTGCAGCCCCACTCCTTGGCAGCCTGCTGGCAGTCGCAACGGCTCCGCTGCTGCGTGACGACATGCCGGGGGAGGACTCCTGAGCATGGAAACCGTTCGCTTTCGACACGCGCACTTCTCTGCCCGCTTTCCGGTGGGATACCGCTACGTCTCATCGCACTTCTGGCTGCTTCCGAGCGACTGGCAGGAGGGCGTTGCTGCGGATCCGGTGTGTGCGGGCCGTTGGCGTGTGGGATTCACCAAGTTTGCGACGCGAATGCTCGGAGAGCTGGTGGAAATGAACCTCGCCGTGCAGCCGGGGAGTCGCGTCTCTGCAGGGGACCATCTCGGCAATGTTGAGGGCTTCAAGGCCGTTAGCGACCTGTTTTGCGTGGCTGATGGCCAGTTCCTCGGCACCAACCCTGCTCTCACAGCCGAGGCCTGCCTGACGCACTCTGCGCCATACAGCAGTGGCTGGCTCTACGAGATTGAAGGCCTTCCGCAGGCTGACACCCTCGATGTCCATCAGTACATCGCGCTGCTGGAGGAGACAATCGATCGGCTGCAGTCGTCCCGGTATGATGACGGTCACTCTGACGCCGCTCACTCAAACAGCTAGGCCTGCCTTTCCGCAGGACGAAAGGATTCAGCATGCAGAAGGATTGCCGCGACGGGAAAGCTCGCTACGTCATGATTGGCGGGTTTCTCGGCGCAGGAAAAACAACTTCGATTCTGCAGTTTGCTCAGTGGCTCACAGACCGTGGTCTGAAGGTTGGACTCGTCACCAACGATCAGGGGGGCAGCCTGGTCGACACCGCGCTTGCCTCGGCACATGACCTCCCGGTGGAAGAAATCGTTGGCGGCTGCTTCTGCTGTCGCTTCAACTCCCTGGTAGAAGCTGCCGACTCGCTGGTGGGTGAAGCAGCTCCCGACGTGTTGATTGCTGAGCCTGTCGGCAGCTGCACCGACCTAGTGGCCACTGTCAGCCTGCCGTTGGAGCAGATCTACGGCGACCGCTTTACCGTGGCACCTGTGAGCGTTGTCGTCGATCCGCTGCGAGCCGAGCGTGTGCTCGGGCTGGCGTCTGCGAGCCTCTCTGAGCATGTCTGCTACATCTACAAGAAGCAGCTGGAGGAGGCCGAGATTGTCGTCATCAACAAGACTGACCTCGTGGATGCTGAGCGGCTCGCGCGACTCCACCAGGCCCTTACGGCCGTCGCTCCCAATGCACGAATTGAATCCTGCTCCGCCCGCGATGGCACCGGTCTCGAGCCCTGGTTTGAAGAGATGCTCACCGCCCGATCACAGGCAGCCGCGATTGCTGAAATCGACTATGAAACATACGGCTATGGTGAGTCTCTCCTCGGCTGGCTTAATGCCGAACTGCTGATCGGATCGAGCGATGCCGACGAGTTTGACGGCACAGAACTGCTGCTTGAAATCATGCAGCAGATCCGCCAGACACTCGCAGACGCCGGCCACGAGATCGCGCACATGAAGGCCACGCTCTCGGTCGAAGGCGATCCCTTTGAGCTTGCTGCAGCCAACCTGGTGCGTACAGATGACCTGCCTGCGGTCTCCCATCGACTCGCTGAGCCTGTCGATATCGGCCGAATGCTGCTCAATCTGCGAGCGGAAGCGGCTCCCGAAACGCTGCAGGCTGCCGTGGAGAACGCCTTGGAGCGTGTTCGTGAGCAGCGGCCCTGCGAGGTCGTGCATCTGGAGCACTTTCGCCCCGGCAAGCCGGTTCCCACCCATCGGCTCGCCGCCCGCCCTTCGTAGCCTGCAAGGCCTTTTCGGAAAGTGATCGAATCATGATTCTGCCCCAGCTTGCGTATCGCATGGCGACCACCGTGGCCCCAAACTGCCTCTGGAAGTTTGGCTGGAACTTCGGTCTCAAAGGCATGCTGTCGGTGGAGCGATTCAAGGCACGCCGGAAGAAGGGGGTTATCTTTCCACCCTTCCTGCACCTGTCGGTGATCAACTCCTGCAACCTCCGCTGCCAAGGCTGCTGGGTTGATGTGCAGGCCCCTCGGGAGATGGTGCCACTCGGCGAACTCGACAGCCTCGTGCGAGACGCCAAGGCTCATGGCAACGCGTTCTTCGGGCTGCTCGGCGGCGAGCCGTTTCTGCACCCGCATCTCCTTGATCTGCTCGAGCGACACCCAGACTGCTACTTCCAGATCTTCACCAATGGTCAGCTGATCACGCCTGAAATCGCACAACGGCTGCGAGCGATTGGCAATGCCACACCGCTGGTGAGCATCGAGGGGGATTCCGTTGTCAGTGACGAGCGACGAGGCTCAAAGCTTGTGCTCGACCGATCCCTGCGGGGACTGCAGGCCTGCCTGGACGCAGGACTCGTCACCGGCGTCGCCACCAGCCTCTGTCGCTCCAACATCGACACGCTGTTAACGGACGAGTGGCTCCGCAAGCTCATCGACATGGGCGCCCATTACGCCTGGTTTCACGGCTATCGACCTGTGGGACCCGATTCGTCACCAGAACTCGCGCTCTCACCCGACGAACTGCTGCGTGTACGCCGCTTTGTGGTCGAGGCCCGCGCGCGGCTGCCGATCGTGATTGTCGATGCCTATTACGACGGCAAGGGTTCCGCCCTCTGCCCGATGGCCATCGGCCTCACCCACCACGTGGGTCCCGCGGGGGATATCGAACCCTGCCCAATCATTCAGCTGGCCGTCGAGAACGTGCATGGCGGCTCGTTCTACGACAAGGTGACCACATCACCATTTCTTGCTGACATGCGAGACGCGGCCGCGGAGCACAGTCGCGGCTGCGTTGTCTTGGAGAACCCGCGTCTGGTGCTTGAGATTGCCGATCGCCACGCCGCTCGCGACACCACTCAGCGTGGCACCGCCCGCGAGGAGCTACTGGCGATGACGCCTCGCTCCAGCCAAGACCTACCCGGTCGCGAGATCCCTGAAAAACACTGGATGTATCGCTTTGCCAAGCGGTACTGGTTCAACGATTTTGGCAGCTACCCCACGCATGCGGACCGCCGCCAGTCGGTCAGCCCTGCCAGCACGGCGTCTGCCGCCAGCGACCTGGTCGGACACACCGCCGACACCGCGTCGTGATGCCCTCGCCTGATGACTCACACTGACAGATGATCGATACCGACATATGACCGATACCGCGGACAGCACGACCCCTTCTCACAAGCAGCCACGACTGCTGTACTGCCGCTGCGCCTACGCGCAGGTGATCCCCGCTGATGTGAAGGATGCGGTCCTCGCCGGCCTGACCGAATCGGGCGAGGCATTTGAGGCGGTGCCAGACCTCTGCGAGATGGCGGCCCGCCGAGATCCACAGCTGGCTCAGCTTGCAGCCGAAACGTCGCCCTTAAAGATCGCCGCCTGCTGGCCGCGAGCTGTGCGAGGCCTGTTCACCCAGGCTGGTGCAACGCTACCGAAGACAGGGGTGACCGTTCACAACATGCGGACAGACTCTGCGGAGGACGTGCTGGCTGGCATGCAGACCGCCGATCAGCCCACGCCCGAGGAGACATGATGATTGCAGCCACACTGCCACCTCGCGTGGTGCTCTACGAAGGCCCGGGCGCTGAGCCGCTCGAACCAAAAGACCGACGCGAACTCTTCGCTCAACTGCTCGACCGTGGCTACGCTGTCACGCTTGCAGGCAGTGGTGTCGCCTCGGCTCCGCCCACCGCAACGGTGATCGTGCTGGGAAGATTTCAGGGATCCGCTCCCGACGTTGCCGGCGGTGACGGTCCAGTCTCCGTGCACGACATCAGTGGCGAGCAGGTGGAGCAGGTCGTCGAGGCGGTGGAGTCGGCCCGTGGTGCCCGGCCGATGAACCGTCCGGAAGCGGCGGCCGCCAACACCGGTGGTGACACCTGGAAGCCTTGGTTTCCGGTGATCGACATGGACCGCTGCACCAACTGCATGCAGTGTCTCAGCTTCTGCCTGTTTGATGTCTATGGCGTGTCCGAAACCCACCACCTGCAGGTGGAGAATCCCGCCAACTGCAAGGTCAACTGCCCCGCCTGCTCTCGTGTCTGCCCAGATGTGGCGATCATGTTTCCGAAGTACCACGCGGGCCCCATCGACGGGGCCCCTGTGTCGGAAGCCGATGTCTCCCGAGAGAAAATGAAGGTCGACATCTCGGCCCTGCTTGGCGGCGACATCTATGCGAAACTTCGCGAACGCAGCGCCGATGCCAAGGCCCGCTTCTCACGTGAGCGTTCGGCAGACCAGGCACTCGCCGAGCGACGCCGGTGCCTGAAGAAGCTTGCCGACGCCGCAGCTATTCCGCGGGAGGTGCTCGATGCCCTCCCAAGTCCTGAGGAAATTCAGCGGCGGGCAGAGGAAGCCCAGGCCCGCGCCGACGCCGCTCGTGCGGCAGCAGAAGCTGCGACCTGACGGCGAGCCCGTTGGCGGGCATACTTGTTGGTTCTGTTCGAAGTGTCTGTGCGGGTTCACCCGGAGGAGAGCACCATGTCTACGGTCGATCCAACCAGCATCTCCCTGGCTGTTCTGCCTGCGCCGGTGCCGCCGGCCCTGATCCGTTCACGCCCCCCACAGCCCTCGATCCCGCAGACCAAAGCTGAACGAGACCAGCTCCTCGACGCTATCCGGCGGGGCATGGCAGCCGAAAAAGCCGTGCCTCCACTGAGCATGGAAGAGCTCGGCATGCGAGCCACGGCAGCCCTCGCCGAAGTGGGCCTTGCCGACACCTATCTCGACTATGCGGTCGTCCTCGTCAACAACGAGTCATGGCGGGACTCGCTTGCCAGCGTGCCGTTTGAGAAGCGGCTGCTACTGATGCCAAAGTGCCTTCGCGAAGAGAACCGCTGCCCGGCTCCTTTTGATGAGTTCGGGCTGCTCTGCAAGCAGTGCGGCCTCTGCTCGATCCAGGACTTCCAGGCAGAAGCAGAGCGGCTCGGCTATGCAGTCTTGGTGGCTGAGGGCTCAACGCTCGTGATGGCGATGATCCAGACTGGGCAGATCGAGGCAATCGTCGGGATCAGCTGCATGCCGGTTCTTGAGAAGACTTTTCCTCACGTACAGTCTGCAGCCGTCCCTGCAGTTGCGGTTCCCCTGCTTCAAGACGACTGTATCGACACCGCCGTCGATGTGGACTGGGTCTGGGACTACATCCACCTTGAAGCGTCTGACCGCTCACGGCGACTCGACCTCGGTGGCCTCCACGATGAGGTGAAGACCTGGTTTGAGCCTGAATCGCTCGAGCAGCAGATGGGGCCTGCGGAGGGACATGCGGAACAGCTGGCCCGAGAGTGGCTCGGCGTCGGCGGCCGTCGCTGGCGGCCATTCCTTGCCGCAGCCGTGCATGCAGCCCTCACCGAACACCAGGGCGAGGCTGAACCTTCTGACGATGCCATCCGCAAGGTGGCGATCGCGGTGGAGTGTTTCCACAAGGCGTCGCTAGTGCACGATGACATCGAAGATGGTGACGACGAGCGGTATGGCGAGCCCACGCTCTGCGGAGCTGAAGGGGTGCCGATCGCGCTGAACGTTGGTGACGTGCTGATCGGCGAGGGCTACCGCCTGCTGGCCGAGTCCGGCCTGACTCCTGAGCGAATCACCGACGCAGTCCGTGAAGCCGCAGCAGCCCAGCGTCTCCTCTGTCGCGGCCAAGGTGCCGAACTCGCCTGGAGCCGCAGTCCTTCACGACTGACCAGCCGCCAGGTTCTGGAGATTTTCCGTCTCAAGACTGCCCCTGCGTTTGATGTGGCCTTGCAACTCGCCGCGATCACGGCTGGCTGCAGTGACGCATGTCGCGATGTGCTGCGTGCCTACAGCAACGCGATCGGCATTGCGTATCAGATCAAGGATGACCTTGAGGATCTCGTCGACGACGCGGGGTTTGTCCGAGACGCTGCCTCGCGGCCGAGCGTGCTGATCGCCTTGGGAGCGGAACGTGCTCGTGGTGACGACCGAGCGTTGCTGGCTGATCTCGCTTCCGGCACACCGATCGCCGACCTCACCGCCGAGAAACTCCGCTCGGCGATCTCTGAAGCGAAAGCGGATGAGAAGGCCAAACTCCTGTTGGAGGCCTACAAGGAAGAGGCCATTCGTGCACTCGACGGCCTCGACGACACCACGCTCAAGGGCCTGCTGCGGCGGATGGTGGCAAGAATCTTCAACGAACTCGCCTTCGACGGCTATTGCCGTGAGCAGGAGATGAAGGCTCAGGCACGTGAGGGTGCGGCCGCCGAGCAGGTGGCCCCGGCATGAGCCGACGGCTGCAGATGCTTCAGGTGGCACGTCTCGCCCAGCGTTCGCTGGGGGAAGCCGCCGATCTCGTGACCGCATACCTCAACAGGATCGCGCTTCCAGATGGAAGCTATGCCAACCGCGACGGACGGGGCGATCTCTACTACACGTCGTTCGCCTTGGATGCCCTCGCTGCCCTCGACCAGCTTCCAGATGCCCAACGGCAGCCTGAGCGGGCCAGCCGTACACGGCAGTGGCTCCAGACGTTCGGGGTGGGTGATTCGCTCGACTTCGTGCATCGCTGTTGTCTGGCGCGAGCCTGGGCGTCGCAGCCTGCCCACAGTTGGCCACCAGGGCAGGGAGAGGCACTCGCCGAGAAGATCGCTGCCAACCGCTCGGCAGATGGTGGCTACGCAACCCGCGTAGGCTCTCACGGGGGGACAGCTTACGGCTGTTTCCTCGCCGTCAACGCCCGTGAAGACGTCGGCCAGCCGCCCTTCGCCACCGACGATCGTGCTGCGATCATCGCCTGCCTTGACAGGCTCAGGAGCGACGATGGCGGCTGGGCCAATGCCCCCGGTCAGCCTGTGGGCTCAACCACGGCAACCGCCGCAGCCGTCGCCACCCTTCGCTCGCTCGAGGCAGATGTGCCTGCCGAGGCTGCCGCGTTCCTGCTCTCCCAGCAGCACCCCACCGGCGGCTTCATCGCCACCCCAGACACCCCCATGCCCGACCTGCTTTCCACGGCAGTCGCCCTGCATGCCCTCGACGCGGTCGACGCGAGTTGGCGAAAGCAGCAGGATCTGGTGCTCGACTACCTCGATTCACTCTGGTCCGCTGACGGAGGCTTCCACGGATCCTGGGCTGACGACCTGATCGATGCTGAATACACCTATTACGGGCTTGTTGCCCTTGGCCATGCCAGCGTCTGATTTGTCGGCTATCTTCTCTTGAACGCTTATGGTGACACCGTCCATCCTTCAATCGGCATCCTTTCAGACCACACGGCAACGGTGCGTCGATGCACTCCTTGCCGCGCGGGAGCCGGATGGATGGTGGCGGGGCAAACTCTCCACCAGTGCCCTCTCGACCGCCACCGCGATCAATGCCCTGCTGCAGGTGGGCCACCGCTTTGACCAGCGGGCCATCTCCCGCGGCGCCTCATGGCTGATCGGCAATCAGCTGCCGGATGGCTCATGGGGTGACACCATCGCCAGCAAAGGCAATCTCTCGACCACCCTCTTGTGTTGGTCAGCGTTGACAGCCGTCTGCGATGCATCGCCTGAAAACATCGGCTCGATGCATGCAGCCAGTGAGGCGATCGCCACCGCTACAGACTGGATTGAAAACAAGGCAGGGGGTACCGACGGCCGCAGTATCGCCGCAGCACTCAGCTCCATCTACGGACGAGACCGCACCTTCAGCGTGCCAATCCTGACCCATGCTGTGCTGTGTGGAGTCTTTGGGGATCCTCGCGATTCCAAGACCTGGAAGCTGGTGCCTCAGCTGCCTTTTGAGCTGGCCGCTCTGCCCCAGAAATGGTTTCGGCTGGTCAACATGCAGGTGGTCAGCTACGCCCTGCCTGCCTTGATCGCGATTGGGCAGGTCCGTCATCACATGGCCCCAGGCTGGGGACCTCGTCGCTGGATGCGGGACCGCTCGCTCGATGAAACGCTCGCGCGTCTAGAGTCCATCCAGCCCACGAATGGCGGCTACCTTGAGGCGACTCCACTGACCTCCTTCGTCACGATGAGCCTGGCGGCAATGGGGCTTGCTGAACACCCGGTTGCGGATCGTGCGGTCGCATTTTTAAGGGCAGCACAGCGACCCGACGGCTCATGGCCAATTGACACCGACCTCGCCACCTGGGGCACGACGCTCTCCGTTCAGGCACTGGCAGGTGGTGGTCAGCTCGGGACCGTTCTCGATGCGTCCGAGCGTGAGACCATTCGCAGCTGGCTCCTCGGCCAACAGTGGAACCAGGTGCATCCCTACACCGGCGCCGAACCGGGTGGCTGGGCCTGGACCGACCTGCCTGGCGGCGTGCCCGATGCCGACGACACTTCTAGCGCAGTGCTTGCCCTGGCTGCTCTGGAAGCCGCTGAGCAGCGGCCCGTGCCGACCGAGGTTCGCGATGCCGCGGCCGCTGGCATGACATGGCTGATCAGCCTTGCCAACCGTAATGGCGGGATCCCCACATTCTGTCGCGGCTGGGGTAGGCTGCCCTTTGATACCTCCTGCCCAGACATCACGGCACACTTCCTGCGGGCGGCGGAGGCCTGGCAGCAGTTGGGGGGCGGGGCGTTACCTGGCCTCCCTGAGGCCACGCAGGCTGCCAATCGCTATCTTGCACGCACGCAACGTCGCGAAGGCTCGTGGTCACCGCTTTGGTTTGGGAACGAGCATCATCCGCTGCAGGAAAACCCAGTCTACGGTACTGCCAAAGTGGTGATGGCCACTGGCAACCAGCGTGGTGCAAGCTGGCTGGCAGCGGCCGTCGGGAGCGATGGTGGCGTGGGTGGAGGCCCCGGCCTTCCACCATCGATTGAAGAAACCGCGCTGACGGTGGAGGCACTTGCCCGTGTCTTGGCCAGCCCTCAGGGCCGCAGCATGTCAAGCGAACTCTCTGCTGCGGTCGGACGGAGCGTGAAATGGTTAGTTGAGACCACTGATGAAGGCCGATTTTTTCCCACCGCTCCGATCGGCCTCTACTTCGCCAAGCTCTGGTATTTCGAGAAGCTCTATCCGCTGATCTTCACGGCTGCAGCCCTTGGGCAGGTGGCCGACGACTCGGCATCCCAGTAAGCGATACGCGAGGCGGGCCGGCAGAAGCTCCACGCACAATCTCCACGAGCTTTTCCACGGCGTTGAACCACTCGTCGACCGATGTCGCAAGGCCACTGGAAAGCCGCACCATGCCGCGGAGGTCTGCCGGTGTCAGCCCGAGTCGTCCGGCACCAATGGCCGCAAGACTGTGCGGTAGCGACCCGGCCCCAGCACTGCAGGCCGAGCCGGTTGACGCTGCAACGCCTGCTCGGCCGAGGGCACCCACCAGTCGTTTGCCGTCTCCGCCAGGAATGACTGCTGCCAGCGTGTTCCAGAGTCGGGAAGCCTGCCGGCCAACGACAACGGCCTCGGGCAGTCGCTCAGCAAGCCGCTGCTGAGCAGCATCACGGGCGGCCGCGAGGTCGCCCTGGAAAGCAGCCAGTTCCCGCTCCCTCGCCTCAAGCGCCGCGACCATCGCCACCACCGAGGCCACGTCTTCGGTGCCCGCATGCCTCCCTGCCTCTTGCGGGCCTCCCAGATCTCCTCGGAAGACTTCCCCCTCGGGGATCACGACAAACCCCGTACCACGCGGTCCGCCAAACTTATGGCTGCTGCCGATCACCCAGCCACACGCCCCCAGACCTGCTGCGGGACGTTTGCCGAACCACTGCGAGGCATCACAGAGAAACGCGACGCCGGCGGCCTGGCAGAGCCGTGCCACGTCCTTCCATGGCTGGAGTACCCCTGTTTCATTGCTTGCGGCCATGACCGCTACCAGCCGCGGCGGAGCCGTGGTGGCGACGCGACGTTCAAGATCCACAAGGTCGACCACGCCGCTGGTATCCACCGGTAGGGATGCCATGCGACCGGCAAACGCTGCCGCCAGCGAGTCGGTCACACAGGGATGCTCGATACCAGAAGTGACGACCGACCCATCTGCCGACTGTCTGGCATGAAAGCGGGCAATCAGGTTGGCTGCCGCGGTGGCTCCGCCGGTAAATGCGATCTGGCTTGGCTCTACCTCGAGCACGTCGGCACAGCGTTCCCGGGCATCCTCGAGACGCTCACGAGCGGCCGTTGCCTCAGGATAGAGACCGGAGGGGTTGTGCCACGACGATGAGACCACCTCCAGCCAGGCCTCGCGGGCAGCGGGATGCAGCGGCGAGGTCGCATTGTGGTCGAAGTAGGACACGCAGATACGTCGTACGGACCAGAGCTGCCCGACTAGGATTCGAACCTAGACAAAGGGAACCAAAATCCCTTGTGCTACCGTTACACCATCGGGCATGCACCAGTGGGGCATGCGGTAGGCCACCGCGAAAAATCGCTCCCGTCTGGGCCACTATCATAGCGAGCGAAGGCGGCTCTGGTCAGGCGGGGGGCTCTGTTTCGGGCTCTGAGTCGTCTGCAGGACTGGCGCCGTCTGCATGAGTGGCCGATTCGCTGTCAGAGTCCGTTTGCAGCCGGCTGGTCACCGCAAACGAGAGCTGCTCAAGTTCAATCGCCAGGTCCACCGCCACCACCTGCACCCCCGGAGGCAGCGTCAGGGTGACCGGAGCGAAGTTGACGATGCCATCAACCCCTGCCGCGACAAGCTGCTCCGCCACGGCCTGGGCATGCTCTGTGGGCACGACAATCATGCCCAGCCGGACTGCCTGCTCTCTGACGAAGGCTGGGAGTTCGCCCATGGGCCTGACAGTGATCCCGTCAAACGACTGCCCCACCTTGGCCGGATCTGCATCAAAAGCAGCCACGATTCGGAAGTTCTGCCGCACAAACCCGCGGTAGCCGAGCAAGGCCTGCCCGAGATTACCGACGCCAACCATCACCACCGGCCAGAGCTGGTTGGTGCCGAGGATGTCCCGCATCGCCCGGATCAGCTCATCGCAGCGGTAGCCAACACCGGGATAGCCAAACTGACCGAAGAAACCGAGATCCTTTCGGACTTGGGCGTCGCTGAAGCCGAGCAGGGCTCCCAGCTGGCCAGATGAAATCGTCGCCTGACCAGCCGATTCCAGCCGCTGCAGCTCCCGCAGATAGAGGCTCAGCCGGTTGACCACCACCTTCGGCACGGTGGCATCAGACGGGATCTCCCCCGGAATCGGACGCTGATCGGTCATCGGAGAGCCCCGTGCGAACCCCATATACGCGTCGCTGACTTTACCGGACCCACAGACCTGATCGCAACACAAGAAGACAGGGGAGCCTGGGAAGACTTGAGGGATTTTTGAGAGTGGAAGGGTCTGGTTAGGCGAATAATCATCGATTTGAGGGGTCGAGAAAGTCAATCTGTGACATCTGTATGACCTTCGGGGTCATAGAAAAACAGCGCGTACTGCGTGTTGTGGTCAACATGCGGCAACTTTATGGCCGATCTTTGTAGGAGACGGAAGGCACCTAGTCGCCCGACACCCATTCGTTTTGTCCCCCACTTCCGAGAGGATCCGCCCTCGAGAGAGGCAGTAAACATGAAAACACTGTGGCTGAGCTGTCTCTTGGCTCTGTCCACGATCGTGACGTCGGTTTCATCCGCCGACGCTGCGTTCTTGGGCCTCGCCAGGAGCAACTGTACGAGTTGTGACACGTCTTGCGAGCCGTCGTGTGCCGCCCCGTGTGGCCCACGTCTGGTCAAAGACGTGATTTATGAGAAGAAAGAGTTCACCTGCTACAAGACGGTCTGCGAAAAGGTCGTCGAAGAAAAGCAGGTCGATTGCGTTCGCTACGAAAAGGAACACTCCTTCAAAGAAGTCGAGTACACCGTCTGCAAGCCGGTGTGGGAGACCAAGTCGAAGACCGTCAACTACACCGTCTGCAAGCCGGTGTGGGAGACGCGGACGAAGGAGATCCCCTACACGGTGATGAAGCCGGTCTACGAAACGAAGACCCGCGAAATCTGCCGCACCGTCTGCAAGCCGGTGTGGGAAACCGTGACCAAGGAGATCCCCTACACGGTGTGCAAGCCGGTCTACGAGACTCGCGAGCAGTGCTACACCGTCTGCAAGCCCGTCTACGAGACACGCACCAAGGAGATCCCCTACACGGTCTGCAAGCCCGTCTATGAGACGCGGACCAAGGAGATCCCCTACACCGTGTGTAAGCCGGTCTACGAGACCCGCGAGCAGACCTACACCGTCTGCAAGCCCGTCTACGAGACACGCACCAAGGAGATCCCCTATACGGTCTGCAAGCCGGTCTATGAGACGCGTGAGCAGTGCTACACCGTCTGCAAGCCCGTCTACGAGACACGCACCAAGGAAATCCCCTACACGGTCTGCAAGCCGGTCTACGAGACGCGTGAGCAGTGCTACACCGTCTGCAAGCCCGTCTATGAGACCCGCACCAAGGAGATCCCTTACACGGTCTGCAAGCC
>JADHNY010000053.1 GCA_016779265.1 Pirellulales bacterium
AACTCCAAGAGCGGGTGATCGCTCTTGTTGGTCTCGACACCGGCCCCAACTCGATCGCGGACAAGACGGAAGTCGAACTCGATTGCGACTTTCAGTTGCCGTACTAGTATGTCGTGAACGCGATCACGGCCGTTTCTGGCACCGTGCAGGATGGGAAGATCATCGAACTGGTCAAGAAGATCAAGTTCGCTCCGCCTAAAAGCGATTCGTAAGCGGCCTGCCCGGGCCCACCCCAGCGGTCGTGGCGACAGACGCGTTCCCTGCTCTCCTGGTAACGCCTTTTTTCTGCTAGCGACGCGGGTGAAAGCGGGCGTGGATACTCCTGAGCCGATCTGAATCGACGTGGGTGTAGCGTTGGGTTGTGGCGATGCTCGCGTGGCCAAGCATCTCCTGAACGTGTCGTAGGTCGGTGCCACCGCTGACGAGATGGGTGGCAAAGCTGTGCCGCAGCATATGTGGATGAATGTCGTCGGGCAGCCCAGCCTCGGCAGCAGCTGACCGCACGATCTCCCAGATCCGAATGCGGGAGAGTCGGTTGCCTCGTGAGGAGAGCAACAGCCAGCCAACGGGCGTGTGGGCCCGAGCCATAAACACTGGCCGCACGGAGCGACACCAGGAGCGAATCGCCTCTTGGGCGCGGCGTCCAAGAGGCACCATCCGCTCTTTGCTGCCCTTGCCGAGGCAGGTGCAGAAGCCTTCGTCGAGATGCGTGTCTGCGAGCTTCAGTCCTGAGACCTCACTGGCTCGGCAGCCGCTGGCGTAGAGCACTTCAAGCACAGCCCTGTCGCGGATTCCTCGCTGGCTGGAGGGGTCGGGAGCATCGAGGAGGCGATCGACCTGAGACACGCTGAGGCTGCCAGGTACTCGGAAATCAGGCCTTCCTCCACCGACCAAGTCTGCGGGGCTTTCTTGCAGCCAGCCTTCGAGTTGCAGGTAACGGTAGAAGGTCCTCAGGCTTGCGGCATGACGATTCACGCTGGTTCGGGAGAGCCCACGAGCATGGAGCCAGGCGAGATAGTCGCCAAGGTCGCTCGCAGACAGCCGCGTGCAGTCGCGTCCCTTGAGCCATGTGGTGAAATCAGCGAGGTCTCGCCGGTAGGCCTGCAGGGTGTTGGGAGCGAGGGCCCGCTCGTGGCGGACGTGGTCGAGAAAGCCGTCGACCAGCAGCGGCATGGCCGCTGTTCCCGCTAGCGGGACCGCCTCGTCAAAGACGATCTTTCGCGGTCCTCGCCGCACACGCTGTGTGGAACCCGACTCGGCAGCAGGCTGAGACTTCTTGGGCATGGCATTCCGACTCCCTCCCAGTGATCGGCTGGATGAGGCCGAGCACCGTGGTCGTGCCAGGACAACCCTTGTGACCGGCCTGACCGCTGCAGATGGGCGTTGAACTCTACAGATGGGCCCTGGCAGCTGCAGGTGGGCGTCGGGGATGCCTGCCTCCCGCCTACGCAGTGCCCGGCTCGTAGCCTAGATTCGGGGCGAGCCACCGCTCAACCTCCGGCACCGTCATTCCCTTCCGGGCCGCATAGGCCTCCACCTGTTCGCGGGTGATTCGATCCACGGCGAAGTAGCGGCTTTCGGGGTGGGCGAGATAGAGGCCGCTGACGCTCGCTGCGGGCGTCATCGCACAGCTCTCGGTGAGCGCCATGCCGGCATGTTTTTCGGCTTCAAGCCAGGCAAAGAGATTGCGTTTTTCGGTGTGGTCTGGGCAGGCAGGATAGCCTGGCGCCGGACGGATTCCGCGATACCGCTCTTCGATCAGGTCGTCTGCAGAGAGACTCTCGTCACGGCCATAGCCCCATTCACGGCGGACCCGTTCGTGGAGCCATTCGGCGAACGCTTCGGCCAAGCGGTCAGCAAGGGCCTTCGCCAGGATCGACGAATAGTCGTCGTGAGTTGCGTCGTAGCCGAGACAGAGCTCTTCGCAGCCGAGGCCTGCGGTGACGGCGAAGCCACCCACATAGTCCTTGCGGCCACTGTCGAGCGGTGCAACGAAGTCGGCAAGAGCATGGAACGTGTCCTGGCCTCGCCGTTCCCATTGCTGGCGGAGCGTGTGGATCCGCCCTGCTTCCTGCTGACGGGTGTCATCAGTGAACAGCACGATATCGTCGCCACTCGCGTTTGCCGGGAAGAAGCCATACACCCCACGAGCGGTCAGTGACTTCGTGCTGATGATTTCATCGAGCATTCGGCGGGCGTCGGCAAAAAGTCTGCTCGCTTCCTCGCCGACCACGGCGTCTTCAAGGATCGCCGGATACTTGCCCTTCAGCTCCCAGGCCATGAAAAAAGGTGACCAGTCGATGTAGGGAACGAGCGATTCAAGCGGCACGTCACCGAGCGGCCGGACTCCAAGGAAATCAGGGGTATCGATGGGGGTGGTGGACCAATCGACCGACCACTTCTTTTCACAGGCAATGGCGTAAGGAACGAGGTTGGTCTGCTGACGCCGCGAGAATGCTTCCACAGCTTTCGCCTGCTCCTCGCGGTTGTTCTGGACGAAAGCGGCGCGGAGCTCAGGGTTGATCAGCTTCTCGACCACGCCAGCTGCTCGGGAGGCGTCGATCACATGCACGATGTCACCTGAATACTTCGGAGCAATCTTGACGGCGGTGTGTCGTGCCGACGTTGTCGCCCCGCCGATCATGATCGGAATCGTGAGCTTCTCATGCTCGAACTCCGTCGCGACGTGCACCATCTCCTCGAGGCTTGGCGTGATCAGCCCACTCAGGCCGACGACATCCACCTTCTCTTCCTTCGCCTTCGCCACGATCTCAGCCGTGGGAATCATCACGCCCATGTCGATCACGTCATAGCCGTTGCAGCCGAGCACGACGCCGACAATGTTCTTGCCGATGTCGTGGACATCACCTTTGACGGTCGCCATCAAGACGCGGCCCCGAGACGTCTGCTCAGCGCCGGAGGCCTTCCGTTCTTCCTCCATGTACGGCAGTAGGTAGGCAACCGCACGCTTCATCACGCGGGCGCTTTTCACCACCTGAGGCAGGAACATCTTGCCCTCGCCGAACAGGTCTCCGACGACCTGCATGCCCCGCATCAGAGGGCCTTCAATGATCTCAAGGCTTGCCGCATAGGCCTGCCGGGCCTCCTCCACATCAGCTTCGATGTAGTCAACGATGCCTTTGACGAGGGAGTGGCAGAGGCGGTCCTCCACCGATTCGCTCCTCCAGGCGTCTGTTTTTGCTTTATCTCCAGCATCGCTGCCCTTCACCTGCTCGGCGAGCTCAATCAGCCGTTCCGTCGCATCCTCACGGCGATTGAAGAGCACATCTTCAATCCGGTCTCGCAGTTCCGGCTCAATCTCCTCGTACACCGCAAGCTGACCGGCGTTCACGATGCCCATGTCCATGCCCGCGCGAATCGCGTGATACAGGAACGCAGCATGCATTGCTTCGCGGACGACATTGTTGCCACGGAAGGAGAATGAGATGTTGCTCACCCCACCCGAAACCCTGGCCCTCGGCATCACCTCTTTAATCTGCCTAACGGCCTCGATGAAGTTGATGGCGTAGTTGGCATGCTCCTCCATGCCCGTTGCCACTGTGAGGATGTTTGGGTCGAAGATGATGTCGTCGGGAGCAAAGCCTGCCTTCTCGGTGAGCAGCTGATAGGCCCGCTTGCAGATCGCCACCTTGTGATCAGTTTCGGTGGCCTGCCCCGTCTCATCGAACGCCATCACCACCACGGCTGCCCCGTACCGCCGGGCGATGCCCGCCTGGCGGAGAAACTCGTCTTCGCCTTCTTTGAGGCTGATGGAGTTGACGACCCCTTTGCCCTGTAGGCACTTCAGGCCCGCTTCGAGCACGGCAAAGTTGGAGCTGTCCACCATGATGGGGGCGCGAGACACCTCTGGTTCGCTCGAGAGCAGCGTGAGAAACTTCGTCATCACCGCTGGGCCATCGAGCATGCCTTCGTCGACGTTGATGTCGATCAGGTTGGCGCCTCCCTCCACCTGTTGCCGGGCAATGCCGACGGCCTCTTCGTATTTCTCCTCACGAATGAGCCGGGCAAAGGCCCGAGAGCCGGTGACATTCGTTCGCTCACCAATGATGGAGAAGCTGCTTTCAGGCCGGATCTCATAGACCTCCAGGCCAGAGAAGCGGGTGGCGGGCGCTCTCGGAGCTGGCACACGCGGGGCGTGGCCAGCAACGGCGTTTGCGATAGCCCGCAGGTGATCAGGGGTGCTCCCGCAGCAGCCGCCCACCATGTTGAGCCAGCCTTCTGCGGCGTACTCGCCGAGCACCTTCGCCATCATCTCAGGAGTTTCGTCAAACCCGCCGAGCGGGTTGGGAAGGCCTGCGTTTGGATAGCAGCTGGTGTAGATCGGCGCGATGCGAGAGAGTTCGGCCATGTATGGCCGCAGCTTCTCTGGGCCCAACGCGCAGTTCAGGCCGATCGACAGCAGGTCGAAATGCTCGAGGCTCGTCCAGCAGGCTTCTACAGTCTGCGCTGAAAGCGTGCGGCCTCCATCAAAAACGGTGAACGACGCCATCACGGGGATCTTCACGCCCCGGTCCGCAAACACCTGCTCAATGGCGAACAGGCAACTCTTCAGGACCAGCGTGTCAAAGGCTGTCTCGGCCAAGAGAATGTCGACACCGCCATCGAGGAGTGCCTCGATCTGTTCGCGGTAGGCGGCCACCATCTCATCGAAGGTGACGTCGCGATGTCCGGGGTCGGCGACATTGCCGGCAATCGAGAGCTGCTTGTTGGTGGGCCCGATTGAGCCGGCCACGAAACGAGGCTTCTCCGGAGTCGAGTAGGCGTCGGCCGCTTCTCGTGCAATTTTGGCCGCTGTGAGATTCAGTTCACGGACGAGCCCTTCGAGACCAAAGTCTGCCATCGCAACAGACGTGCCACCGAACGTGTTGGTTTCGATGATGTCACTACCGGCAGCCAGATACGACTCGTGGATGCCACGAATCGCCTCCCCTTGCGAGAGCGTGAGGATGTCGATGTTGTTTTTGAGGTCTTTATCGTGATCGCGAAAACGCTCCCCGCGAAAGCCGGCTTCATCGAAGCCGAGGGAGTGGACCATCGTGCCCATCGCGCCATCGAGAACGAGGATTCGCTTGGTGAGCAGATCACGGAGCAGGTTGCCACGATCTGAGAGAGGAGCGGCGGAAGCTGTCGAGGGGTTCTGGGAAGACAAGGGGACATCCAGTGGCGCGGGGAAAACATGATTTTCACAGACTCTTCCTATGATAGGCAGATTGCCTGGTCAGTCCTACAGCAGCCATCTCCCCGCCGACGAGGTGATTCATGCCGCAAACAGGAGGAAGCAGGGAGGCTCTGACGCCGGGCTGGCGATCGCTTCAAGTCGCCCTTTGGGAAGCGACGACGGTTGGGGAGAGCCTGCCGATTTTGGCATGGCCAGATCGACCATCGCCCCATTTGCTGGAAGCCTTCGATGCGGATTCTCGCTCGGTTCCCAGACATCGCCCTCGTGTCTCACGATGCTGCTCGAGCAGTGCGGGAGACCGTGTCGACTGCCACGGCTGAACCTGCCGCCACGGCCGCCGATGAGTTGTCACACGACGACGTCTCGGCCATGGACAAGCGGGAGCAGCCGGAGCTCGTGGAGCAGCTTGCGGAAAGCTCCACGCGTCAGCAGTTCACTGGTGGGCTGGTCAGGGCCGTGCGGCCACGACGACGGGGGCTTCGGCAGCCGCCCGTCGGCTGGGGCTCGATTGCCTTCCTCGCCATACTCGCTGCGGGTGTGTGGGGCTTCGCTTGGTGGCAGGATTTCGAGGCGGGCCGCGACGTCGAGGAGGCAGCGATGCCGCGTGCGACCACAGCTGCTCTCGAGGTCACTGATGAGTTCGTCCGTTAAGCATCGGAGGGCCCACGCGGCACGCTGACTATGGATCTTCTTGATCGTGCCTTCGTGCACCATGCCAACCTGCCCTCCGCCGCCACCGACCTTGTCGAAGACGAGGTCGATCTTGGCGTGGAGCCTCTCGTGCCTGCTCACGAGCTCGACAGCCCAGCTGCTGCCGACCCGAGGGATGCACTCTGGGATCGACTGGCAGGTGAGGTTGAGCAGGCTGTCTGGCAGGGGCGGCGGGTGATCGCCCTGACGGCTGCAGAGCACGGTGTGGGTGTCTCAACGATCGCGGTGGGGCTTGCCCGAGCGCTCGATCGTCGCGGGCATCGCATGGCGGTGCTGCATGGCTCGCCGCTGAAGCCTGGCTATCACGACGACCTCTTTGAACTTGCGGCCACACATGATGTCGTGCTTGTGGACCCCGGGCCGTGGTTTGGGCCGGGCCGACTGCGGCGAGAGCGACTGGCACGACTGAGCCAAGGCTGCGATGCCGCGATCATTGTTCGTCGCGAGTCTGCAGCAGAGATGCCAGGAGTTGAGGCAGCGGTTGAGGCGGTCGGACTCGCCTGCCTTGGTGAGGTGCTCACCTTCTCGCAGGCAGCCGCGGTAGATGCTGGCAACGCGGGGTAATCGTCCATGGCCGACCCCTGTGAGGCGTTGAACTTCCTGACGCTGACTGCTCCGCAGCAGGCGGCGGCTGCCCGGCTGCTCGAGGTGGTACGTCGCGGCGGTGTCGCGGTCTTGTGTGGGCCGGCAGGAACGGGGAAGTCGATGCTCCTTCGCCGGCTGGCAGGTGAACTTCAACAACAGAAGACGATTCCGTGTTCTGTGCCGACGGGGGTTGCTCAGGCAGCCGAGTGTCTCAGAACGGCGCACCAAGACGCTGCCGTACGCGGGCGGCAGCCGCTTGCGCTGCTCGTTGATGATGCGGACGCTGCCCCCAACGCGACAACGCTGGCAGATCTTGTGAGTCAGATGCCAGCCGCCGGGGGGCTCGTGTTGGCCGGCGAAGGTCGCCTGCTCACGCTGCTGGCCCGACAGCCCGTCGTTGAACAGCGGATCAGCCTACGAGCCGTTCTGCGACCCTGGAGCGACACCGAGAGCCGCGACCTCATTGCGGCCCGCCTTCCATCACTGCTGGCGTTGGCCAACGCCAGCGAGCTTGGCCAGCGCATGCACGAACTTACCGCCGGGATCCCAAGGCTCCTCGTACGGCTGATCGAGACCGTGGCGATGGTGCTCGCTGCCAACGATCGTCAGCAGCTGTCCGTGGAGGATCTCGAAACCTTCCACCGCCGGCTTTTCCTCGCTGCGGCGTAGCAGTCAGGCGTGGCCACGATGCTGCTGTGACGAGGTGCTGGAGGCTGGCCTACCAGCTGATGGCCGCCATGTCGGCGGCCGCTCGCTGCATGGTGGCCTCGGCGAAGTCTTCCCCTGCAGAGAGCCGGTCGACCGCAAAGGCCGTCGGATCGATTGGTGAAGGCGTGTCAGTGAGCAGGTTCGCGACGATCAGGGCCGTGCCGGTCGATTGGTGCCAGCCGGCGCGGAAGTGGCCAGTGGCGACCAGCCCGTTGGTGACGTTTGGAGAATGGCCGATCCAGGGGAGGCCATCGGGCGAAGCGGGACGAAGCCCTGACCAGCTCGTTTCCATGGCCGCGTCCGCCAACGCGGGTACGAGACGGCCAGCGAAAGCCCGCATGCGGTGTAAGGCGGACTCAGTGGTGCCGTCAGTGAAGCCCACGTTCTCAAGGGTGGAGCCCACAAGGACGCGACCGTCAGGCCTCGGTACGAGGTATTCCAGCCCGACGTTGACCACCCGTGTCAGTACGGCCGCCGGCTTGCTCAGCAGCATGATCTGGCCACGAACCGGTTGGGGACGCACGTGCGAACCAAAAGCCTCGGCAAACCGCTGCGACCAGGCACCGCCGGCGAGAATCCAGACGCCCGCATCTTCTCGGCCGTGTGAACACTTCAGGTGGTCGATACGGCCGTCAGCGAGATGAACTTCTTGAACCTCGCTGTCAAAACAGAACTCGACACCTCGCTGGCGACACGAAGCCTCCAAGGCCTGCAGATGCCGTGGTGGCCGGATCTGCGTTTCTTCCGGAAGCAGAAGAGCACCGCTGAGCAGCCCGCGGTCTGCCGCTGGGGCAAGCGCGGGCTCCACCTGACCAAGGGCGGTCATCTCGATCCACTCGGTCACTGCTCCTCGGGTCTGCCAATCGTTGGCTTCCGCACGCAGGCGTGTCAGGCCAGCCTCGTGCACTGCGAGGTAGAGACCGCCACAGGTGGCCAGCCCGTTGTTGATGCCGGTCTCGTCGAGGAGTTCCTGATGCCAGTGCCGGTGGAGCCGGTCGCTCAATGTGGTCAGCTGCTCGCCCGGCCCTGCAGCAGAAAACGCAGGCGCGGGAGGAAAGATCCCCGACGCTGCCCAGGATGTGGTCTGCCGCGGCGGCTTACGGCTCAGCACCCGAACGGCAAGGCCTCGGCCCGCGAGTTCTCGAGCGATCGAGAGCCCAATGATGCCCGAACCGATGATACCGACGTCGACCATGCCGTGCGCAGCGAGAGCAGTTGAGAGACTCACAGGATGAGCCAGAACCGATTAGGAGTTGGTGGCAATCGATGGATCGTCGGCAATGTTGACCCACACATGCACGTGTGGTGCGCCGCGGAAGTGCCAGACGAACGCTGGACCTTCCAGACGCCAGTTGTCCCAGACGCCGTCGTTGCCGATGTCCTGGTCCTTGTAGAAAAGGAGGCGACAGCCTTCGAGCCCCCCCTGCTTTGCCAGGCACTCGCGGACCTCCTCCCGGTCTGAGCCACGGAACGGTTCGAGCAACACGCCGAGCACTCGCGACAGTTCACCCTGCTGGTCACCGCTGAGGTCGGTGACCGCGATGCCCTGCGGGTTGGCCGTGTGCAGCTTTGCGCCTCGGAAGCCGACCGCATTCTCGCGCGGCGACTTTGCAACGAGTGCTGCGTCACGCTGCTTGCCGTCGAGCATCTCGTAGACCGCGTTGGCAGCGAGTGCCTGCGACCAGAAGACGTTGCCAGGATGGTCCTTGTCTTCGTCGAAGCCGCCAGCGTCGTGGCCGTAGAAGATGGGGCCACCGAAGGCGACGTGGTCTGCTGCATTGCCATCACAGCGGAGGGTCATGTGGCGGCCGGTCAGCAGGAACTGCGAAGGGCCGGCACCAGGCTCGCCGAGGATCGCGAATGACTGCTGGTGGCCAAAACCACCGGTGTCGTCCTCGAGCTGCTGATGAAAGCGGGCGTGCCACTCCGGGGCGATCAGCTGCTCGAAGATGTCGCGAGTCAGCTGCTTCTGATCAGCCGTGAAGAAGTCGCTCGAGAGGTCGGTGTCGTTGCAGTTCCAGTTGTTGGCTACGCGGGTTCGCAGCAGGCCAAACTTCGGATGCACGTAATCCCACGGACGGCAGACCTTCTCACGCTGGGCGGGTGTCAGCGTGGCGTGTAAGGCAGCAACGAGGCTCTCTGCCGTAGTCGCGGTGGACCCAGCTGCCGACGCGGTGGAGGCACCGAGCCGCCCAAGCGAAGAGCCGCAGGCAGCTGCCAGCGAACCCGCCAAGAACCCACGGCGTGGAAGGCTCCGCAGTGGACCAGCTGTATCGTTTCCCTGGAATGACTCGTGGGGCTGCATGGCTCACCTCTCTCAGTGTGACAGAACACCAAAGCTTATGCCTCCTATCAGACTCGATGCACAGCCCTCCGGGCAAGCCATGGCATGGTGGCGACCGCGGCTCTGGCTACAATCAGGCAGAACAAAGACCTGAAACGACGCGGCCAGTGCACTCCTCTGGCGGCAGGCAAACGCATTCGGAGGCCCCTGTGGCATCGAGCACTGCAGTCCAACCACCCTATTCGCGGGTTCCCGACCAGCTTGGCCGGTTTGGGGAGTATGGCGGTCGGTATGTTCCCGAGACGCTCTCCGCGGCCCTGGACGAGCTTGAACAGGCCTACGCTGACGCGGCCGCAGATCCTGCCTTTCAGCGGGAACTTGACGACCTCCTGAGGCGATTTGTGGGCCGCGAGACGCCCCTGCTGTTTGCCAACCGGCTCACGGAGCACGTTGGCGGCGCCCAGATCTACTTTAAGCGAGAAGACCTTAGCCACACCGGCGCCCACAAGATCAACAACACGCTTGGCCAGGGGCTCCTCGCTCTGCGGATGGGCAAGCGGAGGATTATCGCTGAGACAGGTGCCGGGCAGCATGGCGTGGCGACAGCGACGGCATGTGCTCGGTTTGGTCTTGAGTGTGTCGTCTACATGGGTGCCGAAGATGTGCGGCGGCAGGCTCCGAACGTCCGCAATATGCGGCTGATGGGGGCTGAGGTTCGGCCAGTCGAGAGTGGTTCACGAACGCTTCGTGATGCAATCAACGACGCGATGCGGGACTGGATGGGGTCCGTGGAGACCAGCCACTACATCATTGGGTCGGTCGTTGGGCCGCATCCGTTTCCGAAGATTGTGCGGGACTTCCAGAGTGTGATTGGCCGCGAAACCGTCGCCCAGTGCGAGCACGATCTTGGCCGCATGCCAGAGGTGGTAGTGGCCTGCGTTGGCGGTGGGAGCAACGCCGCCGGCATGTTCTATCCGTTCGTCGACATCGACGGGGTGCGGCTGGTCGGTGTTGAAGCGGGCGGCCACTCTGCCAGCCCGGGGAGTCATGCGGCGAGCCTCAGCCACGGCCAGCCTGGCGTGTTGCATGGCAGTCTGAGTTATGTGCTGCAGAATCAGGACGGGCAGACATCAGACGTCCACTCGGTTTCTGCAGGCCTCGATTATCCGGGCGTGGGGCCTGAACATGCCTACTGGCGGGATGCCGGTCGGGTGGACTACACGAGCGTGACCGATGCCGAGGCACTCGACGCTTTCGATCTTGTGGCTCGCCAGGAAGGCATTCTGCCCGCACTCGAAACATCTCATGCACTCGCCTGGACGATCCGCGAGGCAGCGAAGATGCCTCCAGAGGCAGTGATTGTCGTGTGCCTCTCGGGGCGTGGTGATAAGGATGCTGCCGAAATCGCACGGCTGCGGGGATTCTCAGAGGACATGAGTCATGGCTGAAGCAGCCGTTGATGCACCGATCACAAAACTTGCCGCCGCTCTCGCTCAGCGTGAGAAGGCGGGCGATGTCGTGGTGGCTCCTTTCCTCACCGCCGGTGATCCTGACATGGACTTCACCTTTGAGGCGTTGGAGGCCGCCCAGGCGGCCGGGGCAACGCTCTGTGAACTCGGCGTTCCCTACAGCGATCCCATCGCCGACGGGCCCGTTATTCAGGCCTCTTACACGCGGGCTCTCAACGCCGGAGCGTCCCTGGAAGGTGTGTTCGGCCTGGCCAGCAGAGCCTCAGCTCAGCTCAGCATGCCCCTGGTAGCCATGACCAGTTATTCGATCATCTTCCGACGCGGGATCGATCGGTTCGCCGGCGAAGCGGCGACCTCAGGCCTGACAGGACTGATTGTGCCCGACCTTCCGATTGAAGAGTCTGCGGCGCTCTCCAAGGCCTGCCGTCAGTCAGGTCTGGCTCTGGTGCGGCTAGTCACACCAACCACGCCACCTGAGCGGGCTGCCCGCATCGCTTCTGAGTCGACCGGTTTTCTCTACTGCGTGTCGGTGGCAGGAGTCACCGGAGAGCGGGTTAGCCTGCCGCAGCAGCTCAAAGACCGGGTGCTCTGGCTGAAAGAGCAGACGGACGTACCGATTCTCGTGGGCTTTGGGATCAGTCGCCCCGAACAGGTTCGGGAAGTGGGAGAGGTGGCTGACGGTGTGATCGTCGGCTCGGCGCTCGTGCGGCATCTCGAGGCGGCAGGCGGCTCTGGAAGCGATGCCCGACAGGCAGTGTTGGCGACGATTGCCAGCCATGTGGGCGACCTGGTCACTGCCGGCGGCTCTGCCCGTGGATCACGCACAGGTGGAGACGGTCGCTGAGGCGGCGTCGATCTCTCCTGAGGCGAGGGGACAGCGTTGGCTCTGCGGCCTCATGAGTTGTGCTCGCTCGGCTCTATTTGCTTAGCCGTGCTCACTGCTGGCAACGGATCGACGCCAGGCATCCAAGGCGTCGACACTCCACGCAGGCCAGCTGCCAGTCGGGTGGCGATGGGAGTCGCGGGAGTCGAGGAGCGTACCGTCGTTCAGCAAGAGCACGCGTGACCAGCAGGGTCCAATCACGGCATCATTGAGTGCCGCAACAATGCTGCCTCCCGCGAGTGCCAGGTCGGTAATCACCCGCTCGACCTCGCTGCGGCCATCCACGTCGAGGCTCCGCATCGGATCGTCGAGGACGAGCAGGTCGGGGTCGTGCACCAGGGTCGCTGCGAGCAACAGCCGTTTCCGCTGACCATCGGAGAGCCGCTCGAGGCGGTGGTCGGGCAGACGCTCGCAACTGGCAAAGACCAGTCCTCGCTGCACTGCCAGCCGCAACGGCTTGCCGATCAGGCCTGCTGAGACGGCGGCGACCTCAAGAAACTCATCAACCCGCATCACGGGCCAGGCAGCCGCCTCCGCCGGAGCATAGCCCACCCTGGGAAGGTGTCGGAGTGTTGGGCTTTTAGAAGCTGGTTCGTCCACGCCATCGAGCCCACGGTGGATCTGTCCATGGGCGGGAGCAGTCAGGCCGGCAACGGTCTCGAGCAGCGAGGTCTTGCCCGAGGCCGACGGCCCAATCACTGCCACCGCTTCGCCCGGAGCGATCTCCAGCGACAGTTCTGAGGCAACGATGCGGCTGCTGCGGACAACCGTGACGCCTTCCAGCCGGATCATGAGGGCTCGATGTGCGAGGGCTGCGTGGCGAGACGCTGGCGGGTCAGTTCGATGGCCACCAGCAGTCCGCGGGCCTTATTGACCGTCTCTTCATACTCCCGCTGGGCAACGCTGTCGGCCACAATCCCGGCGCCTGCCTGGACATAGGCCTGCCCTCCATGGAGGACGACCGTTCGCAGGGTGATACAGGTATCCATTGCGCCATTGAAGTCGATGTAGCCCACCGCGCCGGCATAAGGCCCACGTCGCGTCGGTTCAAACTCATCGATGATCTCCATCGCCCGAATCTTCGGTGCTCCTGAGACCGTTCCTGCGGGAAGACAGGCACGCAGCGCGTCAAAGGCGGTGCGGCCTGCGGCAAGCTTGCCATTCACGTTGCTCGTCAGGTGCATCACGTGGCTGTACCGTTCGATACACATCACGTCAGAGAGTTCGACCGAACCAATCTCCGCGACTCGCCCCACGTCGTTGCGGCCAAGGTCAATCAGCATAACGTGCTCAGCCCGTTCCTTGGGATCGGCGAGCAATGACTCTGCCAGCTCGTTGTCTTCGTCAGGCGTGCTGCCGCGGGGACGTGTGCCAGCCAGAGGCCGAACCGTCACCGTATCGTCGGCAACCCGCACCATGATCTCGGGCGAACTGCCCACGAGGGTCACATCTGGGGTTCGCAGGTGAAACATGAACGGGCTGGGGTTCACAACGCGGAGTGTCCGGTAGAGCTCCAGTGGCGGCAGGTCAAAGGCTGTCTTGAAACGCTGGCTGAGCACCACCTGAAAAATGTCGCCGGCGTGGATGTACTCAATCGCTCGTTCCACCGCTGCGGTGTACTGCTCTTGGGTGAGGTTTGAGGTGGCTTTGGCCGCCCTGCCCTTCTTCGGGTTGATGTCGGCTGGCTGAGGCCATTCGCCAGCGACCGACAGAACTGCAACGGTCTTATCACACCGGCGGCAGGCGTCGTCGTAGGCGGCCGCGAGGCCGTCCGGCGAGGAATCGTCGATCCGTGCAAGCACGACCACGTCGAGCGTCTTGTTCACGTTATCAAAGACAACCATGCGGTCGTAGAAGGCGAACGAGAGGTCTGGCAGGTGAAGATCGTCTGGGGGGGCGTTGGGGAGCCGTTCGACATAGCGGACCGCATCGTACGAAGCGAAACCGACGACACCGCTGGTGAACGGGGGAAGTTCCTCCAGGTGTGCCGGCTGAAACGGGGCCATCCGCCGACGCAGCTCTTCAAATGGGTCGTCACACTCAAACCGCTCATCGATCGCGTCGCCATCGGCGTTCTGGCCGCGGAGGTGGACCTCTTGTCCCCGGGCGTCGAACTGCAAGAACGGTTCGGCAGCGAGAAAACTCCAGCGTCCGACGCGTTCGCCACCAATCACGCTTTCAAACAGGCATCCGCAGCTGCCGGTGTCGAGACGGGCGAAGGCTGAGAGTGGCGTCAGGCTGTCGGAAAGGAGCCGCCGATAGACCGGGACAAAGCGATGTTTCTGGGCGAGGCTGTCAAAGCGGGCCCGATCAGGGAGAAAACTCATGAGGAGGTGCCGGTGTGTGACTGTCGCCGAAGTGGCCGGGCGGAGGCGTGGGCGGTGGGACGGCCAAGGAAGCACGTCCACCCCGCTCGCGTCGGTTGACCGGGAACAAACCTCGGCCGAATGGCTATGATTGTGGAAGCGTCAGGGGCCAGCGTCCACCGCACTCCCTTCCGGAAGCAGCAGGACGGTCTGAAACTCTCGTCGGGGTGACGGCAGTCTCCCTTGCGGGAACGGCCTCGGCGGGTCACCATCCGCCGACCGTCTGCCGGAACTGGTTCGTCAGACAGTCGCCGGTGAAGACACGTAACGGATTCAAGGCTGAGCGGTTTCTGAGACAGTGATCGTTTGCCAGGGCTGAGAGCGAGTACGCCGAATATGAAGTGTCAGCAGTGTGACAACTCTGCGGTGTTTCACATCACCGAACTGGAAGAGGGGGAGGTGCGAGAGGTGCATCTCTGTGAGGATCATGCGCGGGGCTACCTCACCCAGAGCGAGGGGGACGGCGAGGGACAGGAGAAAAGCACCGTTGGTGGCATGCTCGCCGGCCCGTTGTCGATTGCCAAGACCGCCGATGACCTCGCTGAAATCGACCAGAAGGCCTGCAGCATGTGCGGCATCACCTTCTTCGAGTTTCGCAACAACGGGCGTCTCGGCTGTCCGCACGACTATGTCCAGTTCGAGAAGGAACTCGAGCCGCTGATCGCCAACATCCACGGAGCCACTGAGCACGTGGGGCGTTCCCCTGCCCGCTTCGCTGGTGGCACTGAGCCGCTAACCGCTGCGGTCGGCAAGCGACGAGAAATGAAAGAGGCGATTGAGTGTGAAGACTACGAGCAGGCGGGGAGTCTCCGCGATGAACTTCGCGTGATCGACGAAACCGCTCGTAGCGGATCGATGGCGGAACCGACGGCAGAGCAGGCAGACGACGCCACCGGTTCTGGTGGAGATGATGCAGGAAACGCGACGGGCTCATGACACATCAGCAGGACGCCCGTGGTGGCGAGGAACACGTGAAGATCGAAGCGCTCACCAGTTCGATTGGCGAATGGCTCAAGGGAACAGGGCCGGAGTCTGACATCGTGATGAGCAGCCGCGTGCGGCTGGCTCGCAATGTGGCCCACTTTCCGTTCGTCAGCCGTGCGAACGACCAGGAGCGACTGGAAGTCGAAGAGTTTCTGCGGGCTCAGATTCAGCAGTCACCCGCCGGAAAGCAGCTCGACTACATCGATGTTGGGGCGCTGGAGGAGGTGGATCGACAGTTCCTCGTTGAGCGGCAGCTGATCAGCCGCGAACACGCTGAAGCCGAAGGGGCCCGCAGTGTTGCCATCGATGGCGGTGAGCAGGTCAGCCTGATGATCAACGAGGAAGATCATCTGCGTATCCAGTGCATGCACAGTGGGCTCGACCTTTCCGGAGTCTGGGATCAGATCCGAGAGGTGGATGATGCCCTCGAGGCGGCTGTGCCCTATGCATTCCATTCACGGTGGGGCTACCTAACGGCCTGTCCGACGAACGTGGGGACTGGCATTCGGGTCAGCGTGATGCTCCATCTGCCAGCACTGGTGATCACACGGCAGATCGACAAGGTCTTCCGCAGCCTGCACAAGATTTCGCTGGCGGTGCGGGGGCTCTATGGGGAGGGGTCGCAGGCTCTCGGCGACTTCTACCAGATCTCCAACCAGACAACCTTAGGCAAGACTGAGGAAGAGCTTGTTGGACAGGTTCGTGACGTCGTGCCAGTGCTGATCGAGTACGAACGGCGGGCCCGTGACTATCTCGTACGTGAGAGCCAGCTCAACATCCACGATCAGGTCAGTCGCGCGATCGGGATCCTGCGAACGGCTCAGACGATCAGTGCTGAAGAGACGATGCAGCATCTCTCCCGAGTGCGAATGGGCGTGCTGCTTGGCCTGATCGATGACGTGGCCATTTCCGATATCAACGTGCTCTTGGTTCGCACGCAGCCGGCCCACCTGCAGAAGCTGCGAGGCGTGGAACTCGATTCGAGTGATCGCAATATCGAGCGAGCCCGCTATCTCAGACAGCATTTTGAAAATGCTGAGGGCGACGTGGCGAGCTCGAACTGAGCGTTTGCCAGCGGAGGCTTTTGGGCATCAGTCTGGCCACCGCATCTCTCCCTTTGCCGGGTCACACAACTCGGGGTGACGCACCCTCGTTCCCTGTGGCTGGCTGAAGCTTCTGCCGCAGGGCGGTCACCACAGGGGCGGGCACAAACTGGGCCAGGGCATCGTCGTTGGCCAGTGGCGTGATCTGCTTCAGCAGTGATGACGAAACGTGCGAATACTGCGAGTCCGCCATCAAGAACACCGTTTCCACGTCGGGGTCAAGTTTGCGATTCGCCAGCGACATCGTGAACTCTGCTTCAATGTCTGTCAGTGACCGCATTCCGCGGAGCAGGACCCGGGCGGCATGTCGTCTCACAAACGAGACCGCGAGGCCGTCGAAATGCTCAACGCGGACGCGAGGAAGGTGTGCCACAGACTGCCGAACAAGCTCGACGCGTTCGCCCAGCGTGAACAACGGGTTCTTATCAGGATTAATGCCCACCCCCACGATCACCGTGCCAAAAATCGTGGACGCCCGCTGGATCACGTCCAGGTGGCCAAGCGTGATTGGGTCGAATGAGCCGGTGTAGACGGCCGTTTGGGCGTCTTGGCGGCGGTTAGCCGGCTCCGCAGAGCCGGTTCGATCGACTATTTTGGGGGGCGAAGAGCCCGATTGTGTCGATTCGGTTGGCATGATCGCTTTTCGGGGTTGCACCCGGCTGGTGAATCCGTGCAAAAGATCGGTCGAGCGTTTGCCCGAAACTCGGCGTGGACGGCCTCGGCCGGGAAGGTATTGTATGAAGCCGTGGGCGGACGCGTTAGCGTTGAGGGCTTCGCTGTCAGCGAGGCTGGTCGACGCTCAGCGTAATCGTGAGATGTGAACTTTTGGACCGTTCGGGAGGCCAAGCGACGTGACGAAGGCATTGCCGCTGACGGGCATGGTCGTAGCGGGATTGATCGGGGTGCTGTGCCTTGCCGATCTTGCCGTTGGCATCCCTTTTGGCCGGATCAACATCCCGTTCGATGCGGTCTGTCTGACCGCTTCATTATTGCTGGGCTACCTCGCCTGGAGCATCACCGAACGGAAGCGGTCGTAGCTCTCGGGAATCGCTCCGTCCTGCCCGTTGCCGTGAGTGTCTCCGCTAACGCAACATCGCTGGCAGAGCCATGCTGCTCTGCCAGGCCTGATCAGGCTGCTGCCAGGATGCTGCCGCGGTCGGCGGTCGTGTGTCCTCCCTGGAGCAGCGAGGGGAGTTCCGAGAGCAGGCTCGCCTCGACTCCACCGCGGCCTAGCCCAGCCTGAACCTGACTGAGCGTTTGTCGGAGTCGGGCTAAGCCGACGTCGGCTGGTTCTCCATGACGGCAGCCCGTTTGCAGCAGGGTCAGCCGGCCGCGTTGTGGCCGGCTCTCTGCGCCGAGTCCGAACAGCCGGCGTCGAGGAGCCGTGAAGGCAGCTTCCCAGAGGCCCCAGAGGAGGCAGCGGCACTCCCAGCCGTGAGGGGCAGGTCGTCGCGATCCACGATTGGCCCGGTGCAGGCGGCTGCTGGCCACAATGTCGATGCCGGCCTCCAAGAAGAGTTCACGATGCTCCAACGGCTGGTCTCCCTCGAGCACGGCTGCCGACACCTGTCCGCCGCTGGCGTGTAAGCTGCCGCGAATCTCGGCCCTCTCCATCGGTTCCGCAGCGAGAGGATCGCCGATTCGCACGGCGAGCGGCTGCTGTGCACCACTGGTCTCAAACCACTGGCTTGCCTGCTCGGGCGTCACAACCCATGTGACAGGGACGCCTCGGCGTGCAGCCTCGGCCTGCCAGCGAGCTGCTTCGGTATCGCTGGTCTGCTCCGGAACTCGACAGCAGAGAACCACCTGACCAACCGTTCGGTCATTGCGAGGCATGAGACACTCCGTACTTGTGCGGGCTGCACGGTGGCGGCACTGCTGCCGAACCGCACTCAGTCGCATCGACCACGGAGTTCGCTCGCTTCAGTCACGAGGCTCGCTGCACGCATTCTCGGCCTAATCAGTCGTGTTGACCGATGTTTGCGGCCTGTGCTGCCGTTTCCCACGACTGCATTGCCTGGATGACCGCGGGCATCGCCGGAGAATCGCTCACGACCGTCGCCCGCAGGCCATGGCTGGCGAGCAGTTCGGCGGACGCGGTGCTGTTACAGGCGATTTTCCAGCCCCGCAGCCGCTCCCCAAAGAGACGGACAGCGTTGGCGGTGATCGCAGGGCTCGACAGGATGATCCAGTCGATGGGCTGGCGTGTCAGGAGGCGAGCGTCGTCCTCACTGAGCGACGGAAGATCACGGCTGATGTAGCCGGTAACCCGGTGCACTTCGTGCTGTTTGGCGGCGAGTTCTGTGGAGAGCGTGTCACGGCCACGGTCTGCCTGGATCAGCAGGAAACGGCGGCCCGGAGCCTCGTCGGCAAACGCCTCAACCAGCCCTGCAGCGGAGTGGGTGGTCGGCACGAGGTCGCAGGCCATGTGCTTTGCTGCGAGCGCTTCTGCAGTCCGTGGGCCCACCGCCGCAAGCCGCGCGGTGCCGAGGAGCCGAGCGTCTCCTGCCACCGCCAGTCGACTTGAAAACGCCTCAACGCCGTTCGAACTGGAAAACACAATCCAGTCAAAGGTCGATGCTTCCTGGATTGCTCGATCGAGCGGTTCCCAGGAGTCTGGTGGCACGATTTCCACAACGGGTACGCAGCATCCGTGGGCCCCTGCCCCGCTGAGCTGCTCGAGGAGTTCACCCGCCTGGGCAGCCGGTCGGGTCACCAGCACCTGCTGGCCTGCCAGTGGCTTTTCTGGCTCGTCGGGCGCACGATCAGCACGGGACTCGAGTGCCGGTGTCAGGACATCACCCACGAGAATCACTGCTGGTGACGGCCAGGAGCGGACCGTTTGGTTGTCGCGGAGTTCCGCGAGCGTGGTCAGGCAGCGGCGTTCGTCAGGCCAGCCACAGCGGCTGACGACTGCTACCGGACGAGTGCCAGGGCAGCCCGCTTCGAGCAGCGACGCTGTCCAGCTGTTGATCTGCTCAAGGCCCATGTAGATGACCACCGTGCCGGGCAAGGTGGCGAGCACGGCAAAGTCGTTTGCGGACGCGCGACCAGCCGGTGAATCGGCAGATGGGATCGCCCGATGGCCTGTGATCAACGTCACGCTCGAGGCGGCTGCGCGGCTCGTGAGTGGCGTTACCAGTGCTGCGGCGGCAGCAGTCGCCGCGGTGACCCCCGGAACGACCGCGAAGGCAACCCCCTCCCGCTTCAGTGGGAGCACCTCTTCCGAAAACCGGGCAAACACCGCCGGGTCACCACCCTTGAGCCGAACAACCTGTTTTCCTTGGCTGGCCAGCGTGACGAGCAGTTCTCCCACGGCGGCTCCTGGGTCGACATAGCGGGCCCCGGTGGACGGGTCGTCCCGGCGGACGGGGATCCGTTCAACTTCGGGCCGCAGTGTGCCGAGAACCTGCGGAGGGACGAGGATGTCGTAGAGTACGGCGTCGGCCGACTCCAGCAGTTTCGCCGCTCGTATGGTCAGCAGATCTGCTGCACCAGGTCCGGCTCCCACAAACCAGACGCGGCCCTGGGGCATGCCGGCGGTGGCTGCCTGCGAGGATTTATGGGCTGGAAACTGTTCATTCTCGTTGCTCATGAAGACAGCCGGCTGGGCGAATGACCTGTTTGAATTGAGGGGTTACGAGCAGGCATGTACAGTACGCCTGCGATGTGATTCCGACCGTTGGTAGTGGGGTGGGCAGACATGGGCGAAGATCGAGGTGAGACGGATCCCAACGACGCCGGCCAGGCGGCTGGTGCCGAGAATGCCTCGCCCGCAGCGGAGGCCCCTGCTGGGAGCGGTCTGAGCCCGTTGTCGGAGCCTGAGCGGAAGCGGCTTCAGCAGAACTTCCAACGAGGCGAGCAAAACTTCAACAGGAACATCGATTACTCGATTGAGATGTTCATCCTGTGTGTGGTTGGTGATCCCTCGAACGTGATCTACCTCCAGAGCCTGCTGGGGGCGTTGAAGAAGAAGCATAGCGGAAAAAGCCGGGGTGGCCTGGCCGGCGTGTTCTCCGCCGGTGGGCGAGCCAAGGTGCGAAAGCTGACTGCCACGGGCAAGCCTCTCGACGCGATCAAAGCGGGAATCGACATCCTTAAGGGCAACCCCAGCGACCACAACTGTCTGCTCGCGATGGCTGAAGCGGCGGCCCAGCTCGGTGCCGAAGAGGCCCAGGGGGCATACCTCAAGGCTGCCTTGGATGCTGTTCCTAAGGACGTCGAGGTCAACCGCCAGTGTGCCAAGTTTGCCGCGGATCACGGCAACTTCGATCAGGCGATTGCCTGCTGGGTTCGCGTCAAAGACATCAAAGGCGTGGGCGACGAAGCGGAGCGTGAAATCTCCCGTCTTCAGGTCGATAAGACGATCGGGACAGGTCGCTTAGCCGGGGGAGCCGGGCCGGCGAAAAAGGCCGCCGCAGAGCCTGCAGCTGCGACCGCTGCAGCTGATCCGGTCTCAGCGCTCCGCAAAACGATCCAAGAGGATCCAACGCAGGTCGAGCCGCGACTTGAGCTGGCAGACCTTCTCGAGAAGCAGCAGAAACTCGATGAGGCAGAGAAGACGCTGGCCGATGCGCTGGCCGCCTCTGGAAACGATGTCAAGGTTCAGGAGCACATCGAAGATAGGCAGATGCGGTGGGCGAAACAGCGGGTCCATGTGGCGGAGAAGCGGTTCGCCGAGGATGCGAGCGACGCCAATAAGAAGACACTCGATCAGCTCAAACTCGCAGCGGCCAAACGCGAGGTCGACGTCTACGCGGCTCGTGCCGAGCGGTACCCAGAGAACGTTTCGTGGCGGTATGAACTGGCGATGAGGCTGAAGGCGGTGGGGCGATTTTCTGACGCGATCCGGCATTTCCAAGAAGTGTTGAAGGATCCTCGCCGAAAAGGCCTCGTGGCCCTCGAGGTGGGGGAGTGCTTCCAGCGGATCAAGCAGTATCAGCTCGCCCTGCAGAACTACGAGACGGCCGTGGAAACCCTCACTGACCGTGAGGCGGAGCACCGTAAGCGGGCTCTCTATCGGGCCGGCGTGCTCGCGACCGGCCTGGAAGACTACGACACGGCGAAAAAACACCTTTCCGCCCTGGCTGGGGTCGATTTCGGCTACAGGGACGTCGCCGCACGACTAGACAAGTTATCCTCAATCGGGGATAGTACGTGACTCCCCGCCTCGACGGCGGTGATCCGAACATTTTCCTCATAGACTCACGAAACCAGCTATGCCAAATACGGCCAGTGCCAAGAAGCGTCTTCGTCAGGACGTCCTCAAGCGGGACCGCAATCGTGTTGCCAAGTCACAGATCAAGACAGAGATCCGCAAGGTTCTGGCGGCTGTCGAAGCTGGCGATCTAGCGGCGGCGCGTGAGGCCTTCCGTGGTGCTGCCAAGCGTGCTGACCGGGCTGCTGCCCACCGGGTGATTCACCCCAACCGTGCTGCTCGACTGAAGTCACGCCTCTCGGCTCGCATCAAGAACCTCGCTCAGGCCGCAACCTAAGCCGCGTCACTGCTCCGGCCACGTCGTTTCACGATCTGGCCATGTCGGGTCACGGGCCAGCCACGTCGGTTTACGGGCCGGCCGCCACGGTGGTCTTCTCAGGGTGCCACTCGAGGGAGTTGGCCTCAAAGACCGGTCCTTCGAGGCATGTGCGGCGGTAGTCCCAGCTTCCGTCTTCATCGCGGACGGCAGCCACACACGTGAAGCAGATGCCGATGCCACAGGCCATCGGTGTCTCGAGTGACACCTGGCAGCGGATGCCGTGCTTGGCACTCCAGGCAGACACAGCCTCCATCATTGGCTCTGGGCCACAGCAGGCGATGGCGGCGGTCTCGCTCGTGTGACCAGACGGATCGGCTGCCAGGCGAGCGTCGAGGAGGTCGACCACCGTCCCATGCAGGCCCGTTGAGCCATC
>JADHNY010000054.1 GCA_016779265.1 Pirellulales bacterium
GGCTCCTGCGGCGGTTCAGGCATCAACACAGTGGCGAAAAACTCGAACGCTCCTCGAGCTCCCACCGTCCCCTTCGCCTCACGACCACTCCTTCGCCAGACTCCAAATCGATGAGTGAGGGGAAGTCCGGTGCTGTGACACCGGCGTGGGTCTTCGAGCGAAGCCCGGAGGGCGAGAGCGAGATACCTCGAGGGAGCGAAGGCAGGGATGCCGTAGCGAACGCCCGGTGGAACAGCACTGGGCTCTCCGAACGGCCCCACCGGCTGCGGGGCGGCAGGAGTCTCGTCGCTGGACTTTTTCGCCGTGGACTTCTGCGGCGGCCCAGATGTCTGCACAGTGGCGAAAAACTCGAACGCTCCTCGAGCTCCCACCGTCCCCTCCGCCTCACGACCACTCGTCCGCCTGACTCCAAATCGACGAGTGAGGGGAAGTCCGGTGTTGTGACACCGGCGTGGGTCTTCGAGCGAAGCCTGGAAGGCGAAAGCGAGATACCTCGAGTGAGTGAAGGCAGGGATGCCGAAGCGAACGCCCGGAGGAGCAGAACTGGGCTCCCCGAACGGCCCACCGGCTGCGGGACAGGGAGTTGATTCCCCCCCCTAAAGACCCGTAGAGTTGGGGGCGTGAGTCGGGCGAACGGTTGCTCGGCCAAGGCAGGAATGGACGAAGGAGTCCGCTACTGACCGTGTGCGAGTGACATCGCAGCATCTGAAATCTGACAACTGTCCCAAGGTTCTTCGGGAAGAGTTGCCGTTCGAAGATTTCACAGCGAGGTCGTAGCTCCGTCTGGGCGGTTTCTTCCGCATCCTGCAGGGTTCCGCGGCTGTCCACCGTGATGGTTGTCTCGCGCTCGGTCTGTGCGTGCTCCACGTTTGCGCGTTGCGAAAGTCGAGCCCCCGATGCCCACGTTGTTCCCACCATCACAAAACTTTTAGCAGGAGCATGACATGAATCTCCATCGCCACATCGGAAGAAGAGGCTCCCTGCCACTCCTCAGGCTCACACTGTCGTTTGCCCTGATTCTCACTGCATCGGCTGGCAGTGAGGTGGCTGCCGTCACCTTTGGCCACTCGATGTATGGCGTCGACGTTGCCAACAACATCTGGTCGCTCAATCCTGCCGATCAGACGGCGACGAAGGTGCTGACACGAGATGACGTTGGTCAGACTGCAAACGCACTGGCCTACGACTCAGTCCGGAATCAGATGTTCTTCGTCAACGCAGCCAACACGTTCGACTACTGGGAGCGAGCCACCAACACGATCAAGAGCGTCGGCGGCCTGTCGCTCGGTCTGGGGTCTGACCCGAACAACGCGGCCTTCTACAACGACGCGTTCTGGTATTTCTCACACAACTCGAATGTGCTCAACCGCGCCGTCCTGACCTACACAGGCAGCGGTGAAACCGCTGTGCCGAGCGTGTCGAGCACGACCAGTTTTCCCGTGCTGGGCATGAACCCCACCGGCGTGAACATCAACAGTTTTGGTGACATCGCGGTCGATCAAAACTCCGGCATACTCTACGCCTATACCTCGCGAGGCCGCTTCTACTCGGTCGATTTGGCGAGCCCGTCTACGAGCTTCAACGAGATCGTGCCTTCGCGTGGCAACGACCGTTCAGTTGGCCTTCAGCTCTCCTTTGATCTGGCGAGTAACACGCTCTACGGCACGAACTACGTCACCGGCAACTGGTACACGATCGATACCGTCACTGGCATTCAGACCCAAATCGCAGGCTTCAACACGCTGGTGGCTGATGGCCGTGGCATCAGAGATCTTGGCGGGCCAAGCCTGGACGTGCTCACGCCTCCTGGTGTCTCATCGATGGTGACCCCGGTGCCTGAGCCGAGCACGCTCGGAGCGGGCGTGCTCGCACTTATTGCCGGCGGGATGCTGGTTCTGCGACGACGACGTGCCGCTTTCGCTACCGGCGGCTGACGCGTTTGGTCCGTTTGCCGCGAGCCGCTTTGCCGCGGCCTCGTTCGTGGGGAGCGGGTTCCGGTGGGGCTTCGACAAACTTGTCGGCCTGTCCGGTGAGTTCGTAGAGGAAGCGGCTGGGCTTGCTGGCTTTGCGTTTGCCCCACTTGCTGCGTGAGAGGCAGAGCGAGAGCGTGATCCGCTGCCGGGCACGGGTCACACCCACGTAGGCAAGCCGGCGTTCTTCGGCGATGCCGATCTCGCCTTCGTCGATCGCCCGCTTGTGCGGCAGGTAGCCTTCCTCCATGCCGACCATCCAGACCGCATCGAACTCGAGCCCTTTGGCGGCGTGCAGAGTCATCAGCCGGAGCACATCACCACGCGGCTTGTCGCTCTTAAACCGCTCGCGTTCCTGGACGTCGAGAACGAGGTCGTCGAGAAACTCCCTCACGAGTTGGCCGAACGGAAGTTTTCCAACTTTGCCACGCTCTGCCTGAGAGAGCGCGTTGACGAGTTCTTGCACGCAGTCTTGGCGGGCGGAGCGTTCGTCGGGGTCTTCGTATTCCTTGGCGAGAAACTGCTGGTAGCCCAGGGTGTCGATCAGCTCTGCCAGCACCGCCGACGGGGCTTTGGTGACCGGCGGCTCACGGCCAACCCACTCAGCCATCTGGTCAATGCCACCGGTGGCGGCTGGGGAGAGTCGCTGTTCGTCGCGGGCGGCTCGGAAGGCCTTCCAGATGCTCAAGCCTGCCTCGCTCGCTTCCCCCCGCATCTTCTTGACCGCGTTTGCAGAGAGCCCACGTGGCGGCACATTGGCAATGCGGAGAAATGCCATGTCGTCGTCTGGATCAACGAGCACTCGCAGGAAGGCCATCACGTCCTTTACCTCGCGACGATCAAAGAACGAGCGACTTCCGACAAGTTCGTACTGAATGTTGCGGCGACGGAGTTCCTGCTCGAACAGCCGCGTCTGCTCACCCGTCCGAAACAGGATCACAGTCTCGCCCGGTGTGACCTGCTGGAGGCGGACACGATCGGCGATCTCGCCGACCACCCGCTTCGCCTCATCCTCCTCGTCACCTGCCTGCACGATCACCGGTGGCGGGCCGGCCGGTGCCTTGGAGATCAGCGTCTTGCCATGCCGGCGAGAGTTGCGCTCGATCAGAAGGTTGGCCGCCGTGATGATCTGGGGCGTCGAACGGTAGTTCTCCTCCAGCCTGACCACATGAGCCCCAGGCCATCGCTTGGGAAACTCAAGAATGTGAGAGATCTCGGCCCCACGCCAGGCGTAGATCGACTGGTCGTCGTCGCCCACGACGCAGAAGCTCTTATGGTCGCGAGCGAGGGCCGTCAGGATTCGTTCTTGGGTGCGACTGGTGTCTTGGTATTCGTCCACGAGCACATGGTCGAAGCGGCCAGATTCCGCCTTGCGAACCTCTTCGTCGTGCGTGAACAGCTCGTCAACCACGCAGAGCAGGTCATCGAAATCGACGGCGCCGGCCGCCTTCAACGCGTCCTGATAGCGTCGATAGCCCGAGGCTGCGAGGTGGCTGCGATCGTCCTCGGCATACTCGATCGCTTCACCTGGCCGGATCGCGCCTGTCTTCCAGCGGCTGATGCGAAACAATAGGTCGCCCGACTGCAGGCTCGTCTCGGGAGCCTTGATCTCTTTGAGCACCTTGCGGGCCACCGATTCCTGTTCGCCCCGGTCGATAATCGCAAAGCCGGGAGGATAGCCGGCCCGCTCGGCATGCCGACGCAGAATGCGAGCACAGAGCGAGTGGATGGTCGAGATTTCCGGCTTGTTTGAACGGCTCGATTTCTTACCGCTGGCCTTGGTGGCTCGTTCAAGCATTTCCCGGGCGGCTCGATTGGTGAATGTCACCGCCAGAATCCGCGATGGGGAAGCACCCCGCTGAACCAGTTTGGCGATTCTGGCGATCACAACGCGGGTCTTGCCGGTTCCCGCTCCAGCCAGTACCAGGAGGGGGCCGGGAGGGGCGTGGACGGCGTCGTGTTGGGCGGCGTTGAGCGGAATCGACGGAGGCATGGGCAGCGAGACAGCGAAACGTGGAGCGGCGGGCGAGCGGGCGGCATGGGCCGCCACGAGCGAGCGAAGGATCGTAGCAGAAAACGGAAGTCTCACTCACCTTGACGTTCCCTCCCGGCCGGGCTTCTATTTGTGTTTCTTAGGTTGATGAAATCTGCGCCACATTTCGCCTTTGCGGAGACCCTGGATGAGCACTGTCGAACGCCAGCATGAACTGGAACAAAACGCGCTGGCCGAATGGATGGTGCAGCTGCTGGATGTGGTCCGTCCGCATCTGGTGAAGATTGTGGGAGCCGTGGTGCTCCTGGTGGCTGCCGTGATTGCCTGGATGGTGATCTCCGCGAACAACGCAGCCACTGAAGCCAGCAGCTGGGAGCTCTATCTGGCCGCGATGGCGACGGGCGACACAGCTGCGTTCAATGAGGTGGCCCAGCGGTATCCAGGAAGTGATGCAGCCCTCTGGTCGCAGCTCGTGCTCGCTGACATGGCACTGACCGATGGAGCCGTGCTTGCCTTTGAGGACCGAGCCTCGTCAAACGAGCGGCTGGAGTCAGCTGTGGGGCTTTATGATGCGGTGCTTGCGGCTGGCCCGGGTGGCCTGCTTGCCGAACGGGCGACCTTCGGCCTCGCCAAGGCACAGGAAAGTCTCGGGCAGTTGGATGCGGCCCAGAGCGGCTATGCGAAGGTGGCTGCCTCCTACCCCGACAGCGCCCTGGCGGCGGTGGCTCAAGAGCATGCCGATGCACTCGCCGGTGATGCAAGCAAAGACTGGTATGACTGGTTCTTCGCTCAGAAACTGTCTGCCGTGATCCCGCCACCGGCCGCTGCCGCAGGCTCGCCAGCTGCCAGCGATGGAGCGACTGCTGAAGACGCCACACCTGATGCCGCGACCGACGCACTGTTTGAAGAAGGGCCAATCGGCACGCCGGCTGACGACGGGGCGGCAGACGCTCCCGCTGCTGAGCCAGCGGCAGAGACAGAGACAGAGACAGAGACAGAGACAGAGACAGAGACAGAGGACGCCGCCCCAGCTGAGAGTGCTGCGACAGACGCCCCCGACGCGGCGGGTGAGCCCTCGGATACTCCGTGATGCCGCAGCCTGGCGAGCAGGTTGAGTTTGTTGTTGTTGAGGAGGAAGCGGGCACACGCCTTGATCGCTACCTCGCCGACAAACTCTCTGATCTCAGTCGCTCGGCATTGGCACGCACGATCGACAAAGGGCTCGTGCGTGTCGATGGCGTCACTGCAAAAGCCTCATTGAAGCTGCGTGCGGAGGCGCGGATCTGCTTCGCAATGCCGGAGCCACCTCGCGCAGGCCCGCAGGCAGAAGAGATTCCGCTTGAGTTTCTCTACCTCGATGAGGCGATGGCTGCGGTCAACAAGCCGCCAGGCATGGTAGTGCACCCGGCGAAGGGCAACTGGAAGGGGACGCTCGCCGGAGCCCTCCGCTGGCATCTGGAGGAGCAGAGCCAGGCCGAGGATGGAGAGCCTCAGACCACAGGGCTTTCCACTCTGGGCGGGGCGACGCGTCCGGGAATCGTGCATCGACTCGACCGCGATACCAGCGGCGTGATCGCCGTGGCCCGCAGCGAGCAGTCCCACCACGCCCTTGCCAAGCAGTTCGAACGCCGGACGGTGGCGAAGACCTACCTGGCCATCACCTACGGCTGTCCGCAGCTCGATGCCGACGAGATTGACCTGCCCATCGGGATCCATCCCTACCAGCGAGAGAAGATGGCGGTTCGCCGCGACCATTCGACAAGTCGTGAGGCGGTAAGCCGCTACGAGGTGGTGGAGCGATTTGGCCGCAAGGCGGCCCTCGTCCGGGTGGCTCCGAAGACCGGCCGCACCCACCAGATCCGCGTACACCTCGCGGCCGTCGGCACGCCTGTTTTGTGTGACGCCCTCTACAGTGGCCGCAGTACGATCCCCAGTGAGTTCTTCGGGGGCAAGGCGGGCGGCACGCCGCTGATCGAGCGGCAGTCACTGCATGCGGCGCGGCTGGAAATCGACCATCCCACCAGTGGCGAGCGACTTAGCCTCGAAGCCCCCTTGCCGGCTGATATGGAGGGGGTGCTGGCTCACCTGCGCAGCCTCTAATCCGCTCCTGCCGGCCGCCCCATTCACTGCGGCCGCGATGAACGGTCGAGAGAATCGTTGCCGTTGTCATGGCAGATAGCGTTGGCAGGCTGAGTCGGACGGTCTCGTACAGCATGGCCGCTGAGCACCAGGATCCGTGGCAGGGTCGAGTCGATCACTCGTGAGAGGGCGATGGTGAAGCCGGCGGCCCCATCGCGGTAGCCTGCTTGAAAGATGTAGCTCTTCAGAAACGCGGCGAGGCCTCGCAGCGGCAGCATCCAGGTGTGGGCCGGCTCCTGTTTCTCCTGAATGATGCTCGCCTTCGGCTGGGCGTAGCGGATCGACCTCGCGAGCACATCGGCACAGGTGGCAAAGCTGTGGTGCAGGATGGAGCCAGGGAGCAGCGTGGGCGTTTCTGGACTGCGGACGGCTTCATGCACCGCCAGGTCTGCAAACACACACCGGCGTCGATCAAACAGCCGCGTGACGGTTTCACCTCCCCAGGGACCGTGCTTGATTTCCTGGTTACCGATAAACGTTCGTCGCGGAAACGCGTAGCTGGCAGAGCCGGTGGCGAGGCGTTGCCTTTGGATCGCCTGGATGGCGGCCTCATCGAGCCATTCGTCATCGTCAAGCGAGAGCACCCAGTCGTGCGCGGCCATGGAAACCGCACGCCGCTTCTGTCTTCCGTAGCCATCAAACGGATGCGTCGCGATGCGACAACGGCAGGGAAGCGGAAGCCGACGTACCGCATCTGCATCATGTGAGACCAGCACGAGCACTTCATCGCACCAGGCCAGGCTTGCCAGGGTGGTCGCCAGGTGGACGCTCTGGCCGGCGGTGATCACGACGGCCGAGATCGGTGCGTCTTTGTTCTCAGAGCGGTCTGGCGGATCAAGGCTCATCACGACTCGGTCTGATCCTCGCCAGGGGCGTCGTCCTCGTCGGCGCTGCTGCCTTCCTCGTCATCAGTCGTGCTGGGAATGGGAGCGGATGCGAGAGTTGCCATGCTGCCTTCGGTGGGGAAGGTCATCGGGAGCTGCAGGGTGAAGGTGCTGCCGACCCCCGGCGTGCTGCTCACGGTGATGTCTCCACCATGTTCTTGCATGATCTTCTGGCTCACGGTCAGACCGAGGCCGGTGCCGCGAGAGCCTTTGGTCGACACAAACAGATTGAAGACTGTGGCGGCGGTCTCTGCGTCCATGCCACTGCCAGTGTCAGTGACGATGATCCGTGAGAACCCTTCGCTGACGTCAGCAGTGAGTGTGATGGCAACCCGTTTCTCACAGGAGGGATCCTGCTGGGCTCGTTCATCGACTGCATCGAGTGCGTTGGAGACCACGTTCAGCACGGCTCGCGAGATGCCCTCGGGGTCAAACAGCAGTTCCGGGAAAACAGGTGGAGGCTCAAAGGTCAACGCGGTGCCCGCCTCGCTCGCCCGTTGGCTGACGGTTTCGATCACTTCATCGATGACTTCTGAGAGCTGGCCCGGCACCGGATCTGGTTCCCGCTGCTTGCTGAACGACAGCATGTCCATCACGAGCGACGAGATCTTGTTTTGGTTGCGGGCCACAATGTCCCAGCCCTTCCGCAGCACCTTGGTGTCGCTGCTGTCGAGCCCCATTTCCACTAGATAGCTCCCGCCGCGAATGCCCTGCAGAATGTTTTTGATGTGGTGGGAGAGCGTGGCGATCGTCTGGCCAACCGCTGCCAGCCGCTCTGATTGCACCATCGCCGAGTAGTACGTGGTGTCTTCAACCGCCAGGGCAGCCTGGTGGCCGATCGCAATCATCAGCTTGAGGTGTTCGTCGGTGAACCGCTGCTGTTCCCCGATGGTCACGTCGGCCAGTGGCACGGTGGTGTCGACGTATATCACGCCAACGGTGTCGTAGCGACCCTGCATCGGCACGCAGATCGCCTCGCGAACCCCTGTTCGCAGCACGCTGTGGCCGCTGCTAAAGCGGTCATCGTCACGAGCGTCGCTCGTCAGCACGCCCTCACGGCGTTCGAGCACGTAATCGAGGATGGTGCGGCTGATCGTCATCGACTCCGTGGCATCACGCCCGTTGCGGTCACGGCGAGCCTTGGAGGTCAGCTGCCGAGTCGTGGGATCGAAGAGCATGATGCAGCCGCGGTCGGCTTCCACCCACTCGAAGACGAGCCCAAGGATGCGGCCGAGCAGGTCGTCGATGTCGAGCGTGTGGCTAATCGCCAGTGCCGTGCGGTACATCACCTGGACGTTTGAGCGGGCGCGGGCCAGTCGCAGGCTCTGAGTGTCTTCAGCAGCCGCAAGCAGGTCGGCCGTTTCGTCGGGGAACGAACTGACGATGCGTGAGTGATCGTCAGCTGCAGGGCCACTGACAATATCCACCTGCCCCACCGGGATGTCGGCGAGTTCCTGGGCGAAGACCAGCGTGGTGCGGCCGATCTGGATGTGGTCGCCGGAGGTCAGCTGTGCACGCTCGACCTTGCGGCTGTTGACGTAGGTGCCGTTCGAACTCTGCAGGTCGCTGATGACAAACTGGTCGCCCGTGCGGCGGATCTCTGCGTGCCGTCGCGAGACCTCGTTGTCGTCCACCCGGATGGTGTTCGACGAATCGCGGCCGATACTCAGGCTGACGTCGCTGTCAGCGACGTCAAGCCGGTCGCCGCGATTGCGACCTTGGATGACAATCAGGGATGCCACACCTTGTTCCTCGTCCTCGGCTATCGTTTCGGCAGCAATCCCCGCCGGAAGCTGGCACCACCACCGGTCCCTCAAGCGACTTCCGCTGGCTAAAATAGCAGCATCGTGCAGCCCTGGAAGAGTGCAGCTGCATGAAGATCCCTGTTTTCCTGTCCCGCTGCCTCGTCAGCCGGGGCGCAGCCAAGGAGGCTGATCGTGGTGCTTCGTAACTGGTGGAGATGCTCGGCGGTCGTTTCGGTGGCCGTGCTGGCGGGTGGATTCTCAGCTGCATGGTCGGTGGAGGCTGACGAGCAGGAGGCCGCCGTTGCCCGCTTGAAGCAGGGGGTAGGGTTGCTCGCTTCGGAGGCGATGCAGGGACGAGGGCCTGGTTCTGCTGGAATCAACCAGGCGGCTGACTGGGTGGCGGAAGAGTTCGCTGCCCTTGGTCTCGTTGCTCCGCAGGCGGCGTCGGTTGCGGCCGCCGATGGCGCCACCTGGGCGGGGTGGCAGCCCTTTGAAATGACGCTCGAGGCCAAACTGGGACCAGCCGCCTCCAACTACGCCGAACTTGTTGGACCGCCAGGAGCGGATGGCAGCGAGCGGGTCGTGCCGCTGGAACTGGGGCGTGACTACACGCCGCTGGCAGCAGGCGGCTCGGGGGAGTTTGATCTGCCACTGGCCTTTCTCGGCTATGGGATCACCGCTCCGCAGGAAGACTATGACGACTACGGCTCGATCGATGCCAAGGGAGATGCTGTCGTGCTCCTCAGGCACGAGCCGCAGCAAGACAATCCGCACAGCCTGTTTGACGGCAATCAGAACTCGCGGCATGCAGCCCTCTCGCGAAAAATCGCAAACGCTTCCGAGCATGAGGTTGGTGGCGTGATTTTCCTCAATGACGCTGTGGCGGTGGCACGGGAACGCGAGTCGATCGATCGGCGTGTCGATGCGGCCATCGAGAGCATCGTGAAGAAGCGGGAGGCCTATCGCGGTGGAGAAGCTGCTGACGCCCAGCTGCGTCGAGGGTATCTCGAAGAAGTCGCAGCGGAAGCGGCGGCGGTGACACGAGCTGCCGAGGAACTCACGACCGACGGGGATGCCCTGATGGCCTTCGATCGGGCAGGAGATGGCAGCGAAGCCCGGCGAATGCCGATTCTGCAGCTGCGACGGGCAGCGATCGAGCCTGTACTCGAAGAGGTGCTGGGCACACCGCTGGCAGAGGTAGAGCAGGCCATCGATGACGAATTCGCCGCTCGTTCGGCAGACATCACCGGATGGCGGATTCGTGGGCAAACGGCGATCGAGCGACAGACAACGACGGCCAGGAATGTGCTGGCGGTCTTGCCAGGCGAGGGGCCGCATGCGGATGAAGTGGTTGTGCTCGGAGCACACTACGATCACCTCGGCATGGGTGGGACAAACTCGGCGGCTCCCGGCGTGGAGGCGATACACCACGGAGCAGATGACAACGCCAGTGGGACAGTGGCCCTGGTCGAGGTGGCGCGACGACTGGTGGCGCGAGGGCCGTTTCCGAGGACAGTGCTGTTCGTGGCCTTCTCCGGAGAGGAGCGAGGTCTGCTTGGCAGTGCACACTACGCCGCCAACCCCGCCTTCCCGCTGGAAAAGACGGTGGCCATGGTCAACCTCGACATGGTGGGCAGGCTGGCCGACGAGAAGCTGATCGTGCATGGCACGGGAACTGGCAGCACGATGGATGCTTTGGTCGATCGCTTGCTGACGGGGCGTGGCTTCGATGTCACCAAGGAGCCAGGAGGATTTGGTCCGAGCGATCACGCGAGCTTTTACGCCAAGAAGATTCCGGTGCTGCATCTCTTCACCGGTTCGCATGAGGACTACCACCGCCCGACTGACACGGCGGAGAAGATCAACTACGAAGGCATGGATCGGATTGCGGCTTTTGTCACCGATGTGGTCGGTGAACTCGCCGCAACCGAGGAGCCGCCGGTCTACGTTCAGGTGGCGAGCACCCAGTTTGCGGGAGGGGGCGGAGACCGGCCGTACTTTGGAAGCATTCCGGACTTTGGCACCAATGACGAGGGCTATGCGATCTCCGGGGTCTCAAAAGACTCCCCTGCTGCTCGTGGTGGCCTGAAGGGAGGCGACCTGATCATCCGGCTCGGCGAGAGTGCCGTGAAAGGGCTGGAAGATTTCGACAATGCCCTCCGCAAGCACCGTGGTGGTGACACCGTGCCGGTGGTCGTGAGGCGGGACGGGCAGGAGGTGAGCCTCAAGGTGATTCTCGATCCTCCGCGTTAAACACCGCTGTTTTTCACGCATCTTTTTGGGCTTGAGCCTCTTTGGTGGCTTTGCAATAGTTCGGCCTCGATAGAGGTTCCTGGGTGCCATGCGGCCACGGAAGGCACGTCCCCAAGGAACCACCGGCAACCGCCTCGATGAGACGGTCTGGAAGCCGGGGGCCAGAGACATCCGGTTGCCAACAGCGAAGGAGTGCGAAGCGTGAAGAGGCTTTTTGGGATCCTTGTCATCTGCGGAGCCATTGTGGCCACCGCCGCCGTCCCTGCCGCAGGGCAGCAGGCTGCCGGTCCTGCGACGCATGTTGCGGTCGTGGACGTCGGCTACATCTTCAAGAATCATGCTCGCTTCAAGACCGCAATGGACAAGATGCGGGACGAGGTCATGCAGGCTGAAAACGGCCTCAAGGCCGAGCGAGATCGCATCAATGGCCTGATGGAGCAGATCAAGGGCTTCAACGTCGGCACGCCCGAGTTCAAGAAGCTTGAGGCTGAGATCGCCAAGGCGCAGGGCGACTTCAACGTGACTGCCCAGCTGCAGAAGAAGGACTTCATGGATCGTGAAGCCCAGGTCTACATGCAGGTCTACCAGGAGATCGAAAAGGCTGTTGAGCAGTTCGCTCGTCAGCATCGCATCGCCGTGGTGTTTCGCTTTGACGGTGAGCCGACGGATTCGGGGAACCGCGACGAGATCCTTCGTGGGATCACCAAGCCGATCGTGTACCTCGAGCCAGGTATCGATATCACGCCTGACGTGCTGAAGATGCTCAACGGCAACGCAGTGGCAACGCAGCCCGCCGGCCAGCCAGTTCGTCAGTAGGTGGAATCATGAGGCGGGCCCTGCAGTGCGTGGGGCCCGCCTGTTTTTTTAGAGCGAGACTCCATGCCCACTGCCCACTGCCCGCGATCTCAGCGGACGCTTCGGCGACCGGTGCGGATTGCTGGTGTTGGCTACTGGAGTGGCCAGCCGGTCACCCTCGAGTGTCGTCCCGCGCCAGCAGGAGTTGGCGTGGTGTTCGTGCGTACCGACTGCCAGCCGCATGTGCGGATCCCTCTGCTGCTGTCGCAGCGGGTCGATTCTCCCGCCCGGACGAACCTCGGTGTCGGTGGAGTGCGAGTTGAGATGGTGGAGCATCTCGCCAGTGCACTTGCTGGCCTCGGTATCAACTGCTGCGAAGTGCGGCTTGATGCTGCCGAGCTGCCCGGTCTGGATGGATCAGCTGGCCCCTACGTTGACGCCTTAAGCGACGGCGGTCTGGAGGACCTTGGCTGTTCCTCGAGGCCGATTGTGGTGCGGGGATGCATGCGGGTTGAAGACGGGGATGCCTGGATCGAGGCAACCCCGGCAGCCGACGGCGGACTCTCGGTGGACTACACGCTGGAGCATCCGCACCCCGCGATCGGCACGCAGCGGGCTGCCTACAGCATCACGCCGAACATCTATCGCACAGAACTGGCGGCGGCTCGCACCTTTGTGACGGTGGAAGAGGCTGAGAAGCTCGTTGCCGCTGGGCTCGGCAGGCACGTGACCCGTGCGGAACTTCTCGTGTTTGGTGACGGTGGTGTTGAAGAGAACACACTCCGCTGGCCCGATGAATGTGCCAGGCACAAGGTGCTCGACGTGGTCGGCGACCTGATGCTCGCCGGACGGCCGGTGATTGGGCAGGTGCGAGCGTCACGTAGTGGGCATCGGCTCAACGCACGTCTGGTGCGACATCTGCTCGCCCACGATCGCGATGGTTGGGCTGGGAATGCAAGGGGAGCCGACTGCTGAGCATTTGTGGAAATCATGGATCAGACACCCTTTCCAACACGACATGAACCCACCGACAGCGGCCCACCACAGGTGCACCCCACGGCGGTAGTCGAGCCTGGCTGCGAACTGGGGGAGGGAGTGCGTGTTGGGCCCTACTGCTGTCTTTCAGCAGAATCGCAAGTCGGCGCCGGAACGGTCCTGGCTAACGGTGTGACGCTGCTTGGGCGTGTGCGCATCGGCAGAGACAACATCCTCCACACCGGGTGTGTGATCGGTGGTGAGCCGCAGGACATCAGCTATCGCGGAGCTCCCACCGAGGTGGTGATCGGTGACGGGAATGTGATTCGGGAGGGTGTCACGATCAACCGCGGGAGTGAGAAAGAAGAAGGGCGAACCGTCCTCGGTAGCCACAACTTTCTGATGGCGGCCTGCCATGTCGCCCATGACTGTCAGGTGCAGGATCACATCACGATTGCCAATGGCACGCTCCTCGGTGGGCATGTGCGAGTGGACTCGCACGCGTCGCTCTCGGGGGCAGTGGCTGTGCATCATTTCGTTCGGGTCGGTGGGTGGTCGTTTGTGGCGGGCATCAGCAGGGTGCTGCAGGACGTGCCGCCTTTCATGCTCGCCGAGGGCATGCCTGCTCGACCTCGCTGTGCAAACCTTGTTGCCCTGAGGCGGGGCGGCTTCGCACAGTTTGAGATCGATGCAATCGTGGAAGCCCACCGGCTGCTGTTTCGGGCCAAAGTGGGCCTCGCGGCGACCAGAGAAATACTTGAAACCCATCAGCAGCTTCTGCCACAGGTGCAGGAGCTGCTCTCGTTCATTGCCAGCCAGCAGGATGGGCGGCATGGACGGGCCCTCGAGAGACGGAGAGCCGCATGAACAAGACGCGCGTTGCTGTGGTGGGCTGCGGCCACCTTGGAACCATCCATGCCCGGTTGTTGGCTGCTCGTGGCGATGTCGAGCTGGTGGCCGTGGTCGATCCCTCGCCGCAGGCGGGCGGTCGCGTTGCAGAGCCGCACGGCTGCCGTTGGCTCGCTGACCCTGCCGACCTTGTGGGGCTGGTCGATGCTGCGGTCGTTGCAGCGCCGACAGGCCTGCATGAGGCAGTGGTGGTGCCGCTGCTGGAGCATGGCATCGACGTGCTTGTTGAGAAGCCGATTGCGGCGACGTCTGCGGAGGCTGAGCGGATCGTGGAGGTGGCTCGCCAGCATGGGCGGACCGTCGCCGTGGGACATGTGGAACGGTTCAATCCCGCTTGGCAGACGATTCGTGGTGTGATCGGGCAGCCTCTGCATGTGGAGTCGCGTCGACTCGCCCCCTTCACCTACCGCTCGCTCGATGTGGGTGTGGTACTCGATCTGATGATCCACGACATCGACCTTGTGCTCTCCTTGCAGCCAGGGAAGCTCGTCTCCGTGCAGGCCCACGGCCTGGTCGCCACGGGAGGCCACGAAGACGTCTTGCGGGCCCGGCTCGGCTTTGACTCAGGCTTTGTGGCCGAGCTGGCAGCGTCACGGATCAACCCGGTGCTGGAACGATCGATCTCTGTGTGGTCTGAGGAATCGCTGGTGACCGTCGACTTCACCAGCAAAGAAGTGCAGGTGATCGAGGCCTCGGAGATGGTGCGACGGGGGCTGTATTCGGCGGCCTCGGTGCCCCCGAGTGAGTGGCCTTCTCGCAAGGAGACCTTTTTTCAAGAGGTGCTCCCGATGTCGTCACAGCCAGCTCCCGAGGGGAACGCCCTTGTCGCTGAGCATGACGACTTCCTAAAGGCCATCCGCACAGGTACTTCGCCGACGGTCTCCGCAGAACAAGGCCGAGATGCCTTGGAAGTCGCCTTCCATGTGCTGGAGGCGGCTGACATTCGACGGTTTGGAACGACGACAACCACGCCTCTGACGCGGGCAGCCTAAGCCAACGCCATCTCCCGAATCTCTCGCAGACCTCCCGTTGCAGGCTTGAGATCAGGCGAGGTCACGATCCTGGAAGAGCACCAACGCCACCAGCAGGGCCACGGTGGCGTAGAGGCCCGCGTAGGCCGCTGCCCAGCCGAGATAACTCCATGGCACGGGCACGCCGCCCACCACCGCAGCTTCGATCGTGAAGTGGTCGAGCACGGGCAGGAGTGTGGCGAAGAACTGGCCCACAAACCGCACGATTGCAAACTTGCCCACGCTCGACTGCACCACCAGCGGCACCAGGTGGCCGAGTGTGTAGACAGCGAAGCAGATGATCATGTTCGGTACGAGACCCAGTCGTGTGGAAACGGCGACGCTCACCGCAGCGAGCAGCGATGCCTCGAGAAAGGAGAGCGTCAGCCCGGGGACGACGGTGATCATTTCGCTGGCGCAGTCACGCCAGACCGGCTCGGTGGCAGAGGCTTCGCGGGCATCATAGATCACCTTGAAGCTCGTTGAGGCCATCAGCACGCTGCCGAGCAGAAGCACGATCAAAAGGATCGACAAGCTCAGCCCGATGTACTTGCCGATCACAAACTGCTGACGGTTCAGCGGCTTGGAGAGGACCGTGAGCGCGGTACGGCCTTCGATCTCCTCGGCGACGGTCAGGCTGGCGGTCCAGATCACAACCAGCAGCGAAAGCACCTTCACCAGGGTCAGACCGCTGTCCTTAAACATCTTCACGTCTTCGCCAAACGTGTTGTACGGGATCACGATGAACGTGATGATCGCCACGGTGCCGGCTGCAAGGGCCACGAGGAACACCGGCTGGGCTACCGCCTCTTTCACCGTGACGGCCGCGACCGCAGCGATCCGCGGCAAGAACAGTCGCATCAACACATGCACGGCGAGAATCGAGAACACCACGATCACCGTCCAAGGCAGGATGGCGACCTCGGGATACTCTGGAACAAGCGTGGAGCGAACCGAAAGCGTTGCTGGCTCACTGCTTGGGTTGCTGACTTCGAGTTTGGCCCGCACGCCAAGGAAGGGGCTCGTACTCCCTTCAGAACGCACCCAGTCCCAAGGAGTGTCGGCCAGGAGGTCCACATCCGGCACCTTCAGCAAGGCAAAGCCCGCGATTGGCTGCTGGGTGCGAACCACCAGTGGGCGGTCGCTCTGCATCCCGAATGAGGCGAGTTCCTGAGGACGCAGGTCGAGTTCAAAGGTCTCTCGATCAGCGTTGGCAGGAACGGTGAGTTGGACGGTGTCTTCTCCGGCAGTCATCAGACGACCGAGTGAACGCGTCATCTGGTCGACCGGCACCAGCGGTGTGAGGGCTACGGCCACTGCTGAAAGCCCCATCAACAGCCAGGCCATTGGCCCCAGGAAACCCTCCGAAAGGCTCGCCTGCAGTTCATTCGCGGCCCGCGGAGCAACGATCTTCAGCACGCCCCACACCAGAAGCGCCACCGCAGCGGCAATCAGGCTGCCCGCACAGAACAGCCAGATCGGTGGCAGGGCAGTTAATGAACGGTTAGCGAGGAGCAGTCCCATAGTTCCCATCACGTCATTCTGGCTTCGAGGAAGGGGGAACGGAAGTTTCCCCACTAGTCGATCATGATTCTAGCGGTCCGGCGAGGACAGTGGCATGACTCCCGGAAAGTGGCCACCGCTCGGCCAGACGGCCAAGATCCGATCCCTTTAGATTCTCAACCACACCGAGGTCGTCGGCAACTGATCGATAGCGACGCGAATGGGCCCATTCGAGGCCAACCCCGAAGAGCCGCCGGCGAGCCCGCTCGCCCGAAAGCACAATCCGCGAAGCGAGTTTGCTGCGGGCCTGCTCCATTTCAGCGGTTGTGAGGCCATTGACGGTCACATCGGTCAGGATTTCCTCCGTTCGGGCAAGAAGGGCCTCAATCGACTCGGCGTCGGAGGAAAGCTGGACGGCAAACACGCCCGCGTCGAGAAAATCCTGGTGATGACAGGAGGCGTAGTCGGCCGCCCCTGAGTCGATGAACTCCCAATAAAACCGGCTGCCAGACTCGTCGCCGAGCATCATCGCCAGCCATTTGGCGGCATAACGGTCAGGATCGTCACCATCCGGGCCGGCGGAGAAGCGAATCACATATTCCATGGCAGCAGCTTCCCGCACGATCTGCTCGCGAATCGCCTCATCGCCGCCGCCGCAGACGCGTGGCGGCTTAGGGCATGTGCGGGAGGAAATCGGTAGCGGCTCCCACTCGCCGCAGATTCGCCTGGCAGTCTCGACAAGATCGTCAAAATCGACGGCGCCGGATGCCGCCAGCACGATGTTGCCGGGGGCATAGCGGCGGCGGTGGTAGTCCCGCATGCCGTCGACACTGATGCTGCGGACCGAGTCGAGGGTTCCGAGCACGCTGCGGCCAGCCGGATGCCCGGCGAAGAACGTTGCTCGACAGGCGTCGTCAGCCCCAAACGGAGGCTGATCGTCGTACATCTGAATCTCTTCAAGGATCACGAGCCTCTCGGTCTCGAAGTCTTCCTCCCGTAAGGCAGGGCGAAGAATCCGGCCGATCAGCTCTGTGGCTTCCCGCTGATGTTCAGGCAGCACGCTCGCGTAGTAGACCGTGTCTTCCTCGCTGGTAAAGGCGTTGGCGGCAGCACCAAGATCATCAAACCGCCGGTTGATGTCGTCGGCCGACAGGTCGTCTGTGCCCTTGAAGACCATGTGTTCGAGGAAATGGCTCGCGCCCCAGAGTTCGTCTGTTTCGTCGCGGGAACCGGTGTTCACAAAGAAGCCGACGCTGGTGGAAAGCGCCGAGTCAGAGATCTCGGCGATCACCTCCAGTCCGTTTGGCAGTGTCTCATGCCGAAAGCTCACGGGGCACCTCCAGGGGATGACGGCCAAGGGAGACGATCGAGAGGTCGGTTGGCGGATGGCTCTCCAGCCAGCCGCGAACAGAACTCACCGAAAGCTGATCGAGTCGCTTCAGCTCGTCAGCGAGCGATCGTACGCGACCGAGGTGATACCACTGTCTCGCAATGCCACCGGCACGAGCAGAACTGCTCTCCTGCTGCATCACGAGACCACTTTTCGCGCGAGCTTTGACTCGCATCAGTTCATCTTCGGTGATGGAGCCGGGGAGCCTTTCGATCTCCTCGAGCATCACATCGAGCGTCTGCTGAGCACGGTCGCTGCTGGTGCCGGCGTAGCAGATCGCTGACGCAAAATCCCGCTGGGTGTGGTAGCCAGCCGACACGGAGTAGCAGAGGCCGCGACGTTCACGCACCTCCGTGAAGAAGCGGGAGCTGGTGCCTCCACCGAGCACCGAAAGCGCGGCTGTGGCCTCATACGACTCGTCGCTGCGGTAGGGGGGCGCCGACCAGGCAATCGCGATGTGGGTCTGCTGTGAATCATGCTCCACGTGCTGCCAGCGGCCGCCACGTTCACCCTGGCCGACGGTCACCGGTGTTCCCGGCTGCCAGTCGGCGAAGGCTGCTTCCATCCGCTTCACAAAGTCGGGCCAGTCCAGCCTGCCAGCGGCCGCCACGATCATGCCGTCAGGACGCACGTGCGTTGAGGCGAAGGCTTCCACGACCTCCGGTGTGAGCTGTTCGACATCAGCGGTGAGCCCTTCGGAGGGCAGGCCCCAGGGGGCTGGAAACACGAGCTTCTTCAGTGCCAACAGCGTGCGGTGCGAGGGATCGTCGTCCGTGCCCGCGAGGTCTTGCAGGACCACCTGTCGGCCACTCTCGAACTGGTCGGCTGGCAGCTGCGGGCGACGCAGAATGTCCGCGTAAATCGACACCGCTTCCGGCAGACGCTTGGCCACCATCGCTCCGAAGTAGGTGGCATGGGTGGTGGAGACGGCGTTGGACCAGTTGATCCCGGCCATCGCCAGATCTTCCACCAGCTGGCGACTGTCACGGTCGCCCGCTCCACGCAGCATCATTTCGCTGGTCAAACTCGCCAGACCGCAGCGGCCCTCGCCGTCGTGGATGCCGCCGGCAGGGGCATGAAAGGCAACGGCCACGCTTTCCAGATCGGGCAGTTCCTCACCGAGGAGGACAATGCCGTTGTCGAGCGTGGCGGAAAGGAGCGTCTGCTTCACGAGTGGCTCAACATCGCTTCGCCGTGCGAGGCCGACTGAGTGGTGTCTGACGATCGGGATACTGCCGTCCCCCGCGAGGCAGCCCGAGCTTTGTCGTCCACCACTTTGTAAACGGTTCGAGCTCGACGGAAACCCAGACGCCGATAAAGCTGGGCCGCAGACGTATTTTCGGCGGTTACTTCCAGGGAAGCCTTCCGCAGGCCTGCTCGGCCGAAGCCGGCCATTGCCTGTAGGACGAGCAGCGTGCCCAGCCCGATTCCGCGGTGGCCTGGCACCACACCCACATTCTGGATCATGCCGGTGCCCTGCTTGTCGACCACACCCTGAATCGTTCCACACCAGCTGTGCTGGCTCGGAGCAACCACACGAGCGATCAGCCAGGTTGCCTCAGCGAGAAACCCAGGCTTGCGTCGGATTTCTCGCATCAGCCGGCGACAGCCCTCAAGGTCGCCAAGGCAGGGGAACACCACTGCGTCGATCTCGTCGCAAAAGGACCGGTATTTGGTGCGGGCGTGGGCGTCGAGGAGGGCCTCGTTCCAGGCGACCAGCCGGTATCCCTCAGGCAGCACGGGTGGCCGCCTGGGAATGAGCAGGTCTGCCTCCATGCGGAACCGCTTGAAATAGGTCGATGCCACCGTGTTCCTCCCGGGGCGGGGCCGCCACCTCCTCACTCTTCGCCGAGCAGGAGTGCTGGCCGATGGGTGTCACCGGCGGCGGATGTCTTGCACCTTAAGAATGCCCTCAAATCCGGTCAACTGACCGGTCGATGGCCGGCTCCGACGCAAGCCGCTCGTGAAGCCTGCGAGAGATGGTGGCGATTGCAGCGATTCGATGGCCATGCTAATGTTTTTGAACGGTCAAAAAATGATTTTTGAATGTCCTCAAAAATGCTGGTCTCGCCGTTTTGCAGGCAGTTCGCTGCTATTTGTCGCGGTCTCGCTGTCACTTTTTGTGGCCGGCTGCGGAGAGACGGCAGACCCGAGCCGACGCCTGACCGTCGTGGCCACGACGACGATTGTGGCTGACCTGGTACGGCAGATCGCCGAAGAACGAGTCGCCGTCGAGAGCCTGATGGGCCCCGGCATCGATCCGCACTCGTACCGGCCGACACCGCGGGATGCAGACCGGCTGGCCCGGGCTGATCTGATCGTGGCAAGTGGACTGCATCTTGAGGGAAAACTGGCCGAACTCCTCGAGCGGATCAGCCGTCGCAAGCCGGTGGTGTTTGCCGCCGAGAGCGTTGACGTGTCCGAGCGGCTGGAAGCTGCGGCAGGTATCGCAGACCCGCACGTCTGGTTTGACCTCGCGCTGTGGACCGCCTGCATTGATCCCACCGTGCAGGCGTTGTCGGAAATGATGCCGGAGGCGGCGACGAGTTTTTCCGCAGCGGGGGAGCGGTATCGCCAGGACCTGATCATCGCGGACGCCCGAATCAAGCAGGCGGTGAGCACGATTCCCTCAGAACAACGTGTGCTTGTCACCGCCCATGATGCGTTTCGCTACTTCGGTCGGGCCTACGGGATCGAGGTGGTCGGCGTGCAGGGCGTGAGCACTGAGAGTGAGGCAGGGCTCGCTGACATCAATCGTCTGGTCGATCTGCTCGTGGCACGCAAGGTGCCTGCGGTGTTTGTGGAAACCAGCGTGCCCGACCGGAGTGTGCGAGCAATCTGTGAAGGTGCTGCCGCGAAAGGCCATCGCGTGACCACCGGTGGCCGACTCTACTCCGACGCCCTCGGGGAGCCCGGCAGCGGTGCGGAGACGCTTGCTGGAGCACTCACGGCAAATGTGAACGTGATCTGCGAGGCGCTCGGGGGAGACGTGGCGACGGAGGATGCGGAACCTCCGCAGGCGACATCAACGGAGCAGTCAACGGACCCATCGTGAGCACGCCCCCTCTGCTGGAACTGCATGATGTGACGGTCGCCTACCACGGGCGTCCGGTGCTGTGGCATGTCGACCTGGCTGTCACGGAGCCGTGCCTCTACGGGATCATCGGCCCCAACGGGGCGGGCAAGAGCACGTTGGTGAAGTCGGCGCTGGGGATCGTGCCGCTGTCCGATGGCTGGGTACGATTCTTCGGTGAGCCACTCGATCGGGTTCGTGGCCGCGTGGGCTATGTGCCGCAGCGGGAGAGTGTCGACTGGGACTTTCCTGTGCGGGCGATCGATGTCGTCTTGATGGGCACCTACCATCGACTCGGCTGGCTGCGACGTGTGGGACGTGAAGAACGCCGCCTTGCGGAGTCGTGCCTCGAACGCGTTGGCATGGCTGACTTCGCCACCCGGCAGATTGGCCGGCTCTCTGGCGGCCAGCAGCAGCGGGTGTTTCTGGCCCGAGCGCTCGCCCAGCAGGCCGACATCTACTTCCTCGACGAGCCGCTCGCGGGGGTCGACGCCCAGAGCCAGCAGCAGATCTTTGAAGTGCTCTCATCGCTGCGTGACGAGGGCAAGCTTGTGCTGATCGTGCACCACGACCTGAGGACGGCCGCCTCGTGGTTTGACCGAGTCGCTTTGGTGGACATGCGACTGGTCGCCGCCGGCCCTACCGATGAAGTGCTGTCGCGCGAGAACCTCGCTCGCACCTACTCCGGTCATCTTGAGGTGCTCGACGAGCTTGGCCGGGCTGTCGAAGCTGGGAGACGGACGCCGTGAGTCTGCTGCATGCGGCGGCTGCGTCGCTGGGCATTTCGTCAAACACGCTGGTGGTCACCCTGGCGATGGCGGCGGTCGGGATGGCCGCTGGCGTGGTCGGCTGTTTTAGTGTGCTGCGACGACGGGCGTTGGTTGGGGATGCGGCAGCCCATGCGACCTTGCCCGGCGTGGCTGCGGCGTTTCTCTTGACGGGCAGCCGCAGCCTGCCGGTGCTGCTGGCTGGCGGAGCGGTCTCTGCCGTGATCAGTCTTGGCCTGCTGGTTTTGCTGCGGCGGTTCACGCGGACGCGGGAGGATGCTGCCACCGCGATCGTGATCGGGGTGTCATTTGGCGTTGGTGTGGCGTTGATCTCAGGGCTGGTGGCTCGCGGCGTGCCGGGGAGTGGCGGACTCGAGCGGTTCCTGCTCGGCTCCACCGCATCGCTCTCCGCGTCCGAGGCGGTGTTGCTGGTGCTGGCTTCGCTCGTGGCGACGGGCCTGGTAATTGCCTTTGCCAAGGAAGCGATTGTGGTCTCGTTCGATCCGGGCTTTGCCGCTGCCGCCGGATGGCCAGTGTGGTGGATCGACTTCGCGCTGGTGGCGATCACTGCCGTGATGGTCGTGGTGGGGCTTCCCGCAGCGGGGGCGGTGCTCGTGACAGCCCTTGTGG
>JADHNY010000055.1 GCA_016779265.1 Pirellulales bacterium
CCCCTGGTGTGGCCGATAGCACCGAAAGAACCGTTACAGGCCGCACTGCCGGAACCCTTCGCTAAACGGGTGGGTGTGCTGCGTCACCTGGCGTTCCTGAAGCCTGCCAGCATTACCCGCGGAAGGGGATTGAAGAGCATCATGTTGCACCTGTCGTACTCACGTATTCGGAGCATGTTGGTTGCCTCGGTGGTCATCAGTCAGGCTGTGCTGTTGGCCCACACCGCCGAAGCGATTGGTCCCTTCTTCCGCCGCAGTCCACCACCGAAGAGTCAGACGGTGATGCGGCCGAATGCTCCCGCCTTGCCAGACCGTCCGCCGCTGGTTCCGGGCACGGGTTCGCTCGCCAAGGGCGTGACCGACGACTTCGAAGATGAGAACTGGAAGTGGTACTACAACCACCCCAAGAGCTCAGAGGAGCAGGACGAACGGATGCGGAGCCCGCTCGGTCGGAGTGCCAATCGGGTCTGGTTCGAAGGTCCCAAACGCGGCACTCCCGACACGGTGCAGCGTGTTGCCCTGCCCGCTCCGGGGCTCGAAGGCAGTGAGCACGGGCTGCTGATTGCGACGCTTCGCGGCGGTGTGCCCGGTTATGTGTCGGGCAAGATGATGCAGGACGATCTGATTTTCGACATGAAGCGTCTGCTGCGAGGGGGCATGAACGTCTCCAACAGCCCGTCTGTCGTGGTCCGGGTCTACATGCCACCGTTCGACCAGTGGGAGAATCGCAGCGGCCCCTCGTTCGGCTTCCGCACCGGCTGCTACACCCACACGATCATCACCGGTGAGGACCATCCAAACCGGGGTGAGTATGGCCTCGAAGAATACTGGCCCGGCATGTTCATCTGCTTTGAGAATGGCGATGAGCAGCGATACGAGGAAGACGGCGCCTACATCCGTATCCGCAGCGGCCGCAACGGTGGTGAGCTGATGGGCAAGCGGATCGACGAACTCGGCTGGTGGACGCTGGGCATCGCGTTCTCACCAGACGGCGTGGTTCACTACTTCGCCAGTCCTGGAGTGGATGACCTGACGGAAGAAGATCACATCACCTCACAGTATCCCTACGGATACCGTACGGAGACATTTAAGACCTTCTTCTTCAATGTCTGCAGCCAAGACAACGGCAAGACCTGGAGCACGCCATGGGTCATTGACGATCCGAAGGTGTACTTCGTGCCGCGGAACCAGATGGCCCGTCAGCCCGAAGCGAATCGTCGCTGACCCTGCGTGAGTTCCTGCTGCGGGCTACCGGGCGGTGCGGACCATGTCGCCTGCCGGTGGCAGGAGCTCGGCAATCGCCGACCCTTCCATCTCGACTCGGAGGTCATCCGGACCGAGGCGTGTGACGGTCAGCCGGCCGGAGACGATGTCGCCTGCAGCAGTGGTGCCGTCGAGAAGCACATCAAAGTGGTCGTTATCGAGCGTCCATGACCCTTCGGCGAAGCCGCCGTCTGACGTGAACGACCACGAGCGAATGCCCTGACGCACTGGGTCCCAGCCGATGATTTCCGTGATCTCACGATCCCCGGTTTCAGCCTGCATCGTGTGACTGCGGACGAGGAAGCCACCACCCGCGGTCCAGAAGGCGTGCGTGGAGACATCCTGTCGACCGGTCACAGACTCCCAGCGGCCGGCGAACTCGCCGACGCGACGAATCGCGAAGCCACGCGATGTTTCAGGGAGTTCGGTGGCTGCTTCACGCACACTCTCAAGCATCCAGCGACCGTCCTTCTTCATCACGATCGCAGAGAAGCGGCTGGCCGTTGCATCGCCTGTGGAGAATGAGAGCTGTGAGATGCCGTCGACCACGGCAACATCACCACCGAGTGGTCGAATCTCCTGGATGTCGAGATCGATCTCTGCGGAAGCGTCTTCTTCAAACAGGGTCTGGAAGACCTGCTCGACCTGGTCACGGCCATGGGTCTCTTCACCCGAATCGAGGCTGCGGTTATCTGCGGACTCACTCCAGCAAGCGGCAACGGCGGCGGCGTCGCGGCTTTGGAAGGCCCGGAGATACTCAAGCAGCATGCCGCGAACTTCAGCCGCAACGAGTTCTGCCTCGAGGTCAGCTGTGGAGCCAGCGACACGTTCATCGCTGCTGACTGGCACAGGCTTATGGATTGGAACTGCGGCGGGAACGGCCAGCCGAGATGGAGGCGCGACAGGAAACTCGATGGTTTCCGTCTGCGGGTTCGCTGCCTGCCGCTGCTGCGAGAACTCTCGCAGTGAAGGAACGACGACAGGGATCGGTCCCTGAGGAATCGACCGGCCGGCTTCGTCAGCGGCAACCGGGCTGACCGAGCTCAGCACAAGAGCGACGGCGGCGAGGCCCTGCTGAAGACCGCTCGCGTTGAGAACGTTGGTTCGGCGGCTTCCGCCCAGGCTTCCTGCCCATAACTCACGAGTCGTCATGCCACATGCCCTCCTTGGAAATCCCTCTCCACACCCTTGGAGAGTCGAAAAAGGCTACCCGAAACTGTGCATTTTCCGCCACCCCGCGTGAAATACCTATTCCCAGGAGCGGGGAAGGCAGGCAAAAAAACAGCCGTGCCGAGGCCGGATCGAAGCGATCCATGCCCCGGCACGGAGGAGGAGAAAGCCGTTGATGGGGTGGGCAGTGGTCCGGCAGGCCGGCACTGCGTTGCCATCAGTGGTTGTTGACGGTCACGCCCGGATAATCATCAGTCCGGAACGGTGTCAGTGGCAGGCCAGCACCGTCGAACATGTTACAGATCGGGTTGTCGGCCCAGGCGTAGCGGACGGCGACAGGGTCAGCGACTCCCTCTGCGGAAACTTCGATCCGACCATCTTCACGAACTGTTGCCTTGGCGTGCACGAAGGCCTTGTCCGCTCCGGCGATGGTGAAACCGATCGGCTCGTTGACATCAAACGGCCGCCAGCCACCGTCTACATGATCAAAGGAGAGGACGATCTTATTTCCGTCTTTCTCCATCGATGCATAGCGGGGACTGTGGCAAGGGATACCCGCCATGGCGTAGGTCTCAGCGAGTGCCCAGCGAGCAAGCCGTTTGGCAACGTCCTGCTTGTTCTTGGGGTGGATGTCTTTGCCTTCGCCGATGTCGATGATCACGGCTTCACCAGTGGCGGGCAGGGCATCCATCGTCATTGTTTGTGCTTCGCGGAGCTCGGCCCAGTCACTCTCAGCGGGCTCAGCTTTTTCGCCACGGAAGTCAGCCAGCTGTACCCAGTAGAAAGGGAAGTCGCCGAGGCCCCACTCGTCCCGCCAGGTCTTAATCATGTATGGAAACAGATCGCGATACTGGTAGGCCCGGCTGGCGTTGCTTTCTCCCTGATACCAAATCGCGCCACGAATGCCGTAGCCAATCGAAGGTGTGAGCACGCCGTTGTAGATATTGCCAGGACGAGCGTTGCCCTTCATCAGCCGGTCGTCGTCAGCCTTCTCTTTCTCCATCTGCTCCCAACGCGCGAGCAGTTTCTCGAAGCGGCCGTCGTCAGCAAGCTTCTGCCGATTGACCCAGGCTTCGCAGGCACTGCCGCCCCAGGCGTTGTTGATCAGACCGACAGGCACACCGAGTGTCTGGTGGAGCTGGCGTCCAAAAAAGTAGCCGACGGCCGAGAAGCCACCCACCGATTCTGGTGAGCAGGGTTTCCATGAGCCGTTGAAGTTCCACTGAGGCTCCTGGGTGCCGACCTGTGGCACGGAAATCAGGCGGATCTCAGGAAAGGATGCAGATGCCTTCTCGAGATCGGCATCGTTGGCCGCATTCACACTCCACTGCATGTTGGACTGACCAGCACAGACCCAGACCTCGCCGATCAGCACGTCTTCAAAACTGACTGTGTTGTTGCCTTTGACCGTGAGCGTGTGTGGTCCGCCGTATTCCTGGACGGCGTCGAGCATGACCTCCCAGCTGCCGTCGTCGGCTGCCGTGGTGCTGTGGCTCTGCGTGGCGAGCGTGACCGTCACCTTCTCTCCTGCCTCGGCCTTCCCCCACACCCGGTTGCGGATGCCCTGCTGGAGCACCATGTGGTCACCGAACATGTTGTTGAGCGAGACATCTGCGGAGGCCACTGGCGAGAGCACCGCTGCCACGAGCAGCAGAGCTGCCGTGAGCAGGAGTGTTTGCCATGGAGGCTGAAGAGTTCGGTTCGTCATGCTGTGTTCCTTGCGACGCAACCAGAAGGATGTGGCCGAGGGCTCGCGCCGCGAAAGCTCCCGCCAAGACCGGGGCAGATGATACCGCCGCCGACGGCCGGGTGAAATCAGCCGTCAGAGTTGAAAGCCAGAAAACCCTGCGTATCTTACCTATTGTGATATTGCCTGCACGGGCGTGATGGATCACGGACCGCCGTCCGTGAGATCTCATTTCAGACGGGTGTCACAACTCATCGTTCATTTTCTGACTTCTTCACTGCGGAGGGTTCCGTGATTCGCCAACTCTGTTTGGGCATGATGCCCATGCTGGCTCTTATTTTCTCCTGCCACGTGGCCGTTGCCGACTGTGGCCACTGCGGCTCTGACGAGTGTGGAACGCGGACGGTCTATCGGCCGGAGTATGTGACCGAGATGCGGGAGGTGACCTGCACTGAGTACACGCAGGAGACCCGGGAGAAGACCTGCACGATTATGCGGCAGGTCCCCAAGACGGTTGAGCAGACGCGGCTGGTCACCGTCTGTGTGCCGCAGGCTCGCAAGCGAACAATCGAATACACCGTGCTCACGCCTGTGCAAGAGACCAAGACGGTCGAATACACCGTGATGGTTCCCTACACCGAGGAAGTTGAGCAGACCTACACCGTGTGTGTGCCGGTTCAGGAAGAGAAGACCTGCACCTACACCGTAATGGTTCCCTACACCGAAGAGGAGCAGAAGACGCGAACCGTGACCAAGCGGGTTCCCGAGACAACGATGAGAACCGTGCAGGTTCGCGGTGGTCACTGGGAAACCCAGATGGTGGAGGTGCCCTGTCGGCCTCGTCGCTGCGGCGGCTGTGGCTCGTGTGGTGGGTGTGCGGCCACTCGGACCGTCTGCAAGCGGGTCTGGGTGCCGACCTGCGAGACCAAGGAAGTGCCTTGCACGACCTACCGCTGCGTGACGGAGGAAGTTCCCTACACCTGCACAGTCACCAAATGCCGGTCAGAGGAACGGACCAAGACCTACCAGGTCACGAAGATGGTCAACGAGACCAAGACCCGGACCGTCAAAGTCCAGAAGTGCAAGCCAGAGACCCGCACCCGCGAGTGCACCGTGACCAGATGCGTGCCAGAGACTCGGGTCAAGGAATGCCTCTACACCGCAATGGTGCCGCAGCAGAAAGAAGAGACCTGCAAGGTGGTGACCTACGAGTGCGTGCCAGAAGAAGTGACCTCGACGTATGTCGTCTGCGTGCCTCACAAGGTCACAAAGAAGGTGCCTGTGAAGGTCTGCAAGATGGTGGCCGTCGAGGTGCCTGTTGAGAAGTGCGAGGCGTGCACGCCTTGCTGTGATGACGGCTGTGGCCGACGACACTGTCGTCGCTGCCGATAGTTTTCAGCTGTCGGCGGCTGTTCTCGCCGAGCGACTGCAACATCACGAAGGGCCGGGTGAGGAGACTTGCCCGGCCCTTCAACTTTTTCAGTGGGGCTGCACTAGGCCTTCAAGTCGGAGCAGATCGTGCGACCGCCTCTCGTCGGTACAGGAGGTCCGGCCGACACAACGCTCGCCTTCGGCCCTTCAGATACCGCAGTCAAAAAACTCTGCCTGGAGAGACGATGTTTCCCTTGGCGTTCAAACGCCCCAGTCTCTCTCGTTGCCCGTTTTCTCCTGTCTTCACAGGGAGGGTCTTGAGGGAAGCACACGCACACCTTCAGTGGGAGATGTCCTCATGCTTGTTCTCTCTCGAAAGCAGGGCCAGCAGATCGTGGTCGGATCGTCGGTGGTGGTGACCATCGTCCGTGTCAGTGGTGACAAGGTTCGTATCGGAATTGAGGCTCCAGATGACATGCGGGTGTTGCGAGGCGAACTGCAGCCCCACGATGAACTGGCTGGGGTAACGCTCTCGGTCGCTGGAGGCGTGGACTGAGGGTGACGGAATCGGCATCCACCTGGTGAGGGCCAATCGCTACGATCTCCGGCCCTCCCAGGTTTCTGCCCACCGTTGATCGGCGTCATGTCGCTGCCCTTCTACCACCTGATTTCAAGTTCCACCCGTCCTCAAGGTCCAGATGTGCCGCCTCCTGGCGACGTCAGTGAGGCTGGTGAGGCTGCAGCGGTGTTGCCTCAGGAACGCTGGGCCGGCTACGACGCGCTGATGCTCGCCTTCAGCCTGCTGGCGATCGGCATGCTGGTGGTTGGCGTCGCGGTCGAACTTGGCCCGTCGAGCCGTTCGATCTTGGCGTATGCCGACTTCGCGGTCTGTCTCGTGTTCCTCGCCGACTTTGTGGTGAGTCTGGCGCGGGCGGAAGATCGCTGGCAGTACATGCTCAGCTGGGGCTGGCTCGACCTGATCTCCTCCATTCCCGCCTTTGACTCAGTTCGCTGGGGGCGTGCGGGAAGAATCGTCCGTATCCTTCGCGTGATTCGTGGCATCCGAGCGACGCGGATGATCGCCGCGATGCTGTTTCAGCAGCGGGCTCTCAACGCGGTGATGGCGGGTGCCTTCGTGGCGATCTTGGCGATCTTCGCCAGTTCGTTTGCGATTCTCACGTTTGAAGCTGGCGGTAACGGTACGATCAAAACTGCCGACGAAGCGGTCTGGTGGGCGATCTGCACGGTGACCACTGTCGGCTACGGCGACTACTACCCCGTGACCTGGGAAGGCCGACTGGTCGCGTTCTTCCTAATGATCACCGGAGCAGCAACCTTTGGAGCCTTGGCCGGTCTTTTGGCAAGTTGGTTTATCGGCACTGAAGACGCCGCCGAGAACTCAGAACTCCAACAGGTCCGTGAGGAACTTGCCGCAGTGCGGCTCCTGCTGGAAGAACGCTTCAGGGCTGAGCCGCAGGTGAGGGTTTTTCCGCACTCTGCGGAAGACTGCCCTGGAGAATCAACGACCGACGGCTGCCTGGAGTCGATCGACAGCAAGGCGGCGTGAGGGGTCGCGCGGTCACGATTGCCCGTGCCGGACGGTCAATGCCAATGAGCCCACCGGGCGTGGCAGGGTCAGCGGCAATACCCTGCCCGGGAAAAGGGCAGCTAAGCGTCTCGACGAGTTCGAGCGTGGTGGCTTCCGGATCGCTCGGCAGCCGTAGCCGGTAGAGCACCGGATAGTGATGGTGGCTGGCCAGGAGCGTATCACCATCCCAGATCCCGCCAGAGGCACTCATCCCATCGAAATCGGCGATCACTGCGGGTGGGAAGAAGAAGCGGCGGTGCTCGCGGGTGAAGCTGTCGTCGGCATACTCAATCAGCACCGTTTGGCTGTTCTCATCACCGTACCAGGCGAAGCAGCACCACCAGTGGCCGTCGTGCCGCAGGCACCAGACCAGGCTTCCCGGTGGATCGGGGAAGACATGGTGGATCTCGAGCGTGTTGGCCTGAGGATCAAAGACGCGGATGTCAGACTCGTGAGGCGTTTCTGGATAGTTGGAGTGGGCAGCATAGATCCGGCCTTCATGCAGGAAACCACTGTTGAGGTGTTCGGTGCCTTCGGCAGAGGCGGTGGCAAGGAGCTTGCCAGATTTCCGGTCGTATGTGGCGACGGTTGTGTTGGAGATCGCGTAGAGCTTTTCTTCGTCAGCAGCAGCGGCCTGTGTCGCGTGCGGTGAGGAGAGTCGCTCGGTTTCGGCATAGCCTGGCACAGTCGGAAGAACGGACGTGGGCAGACGAGCCGACGCGTCGTCGACGCTGGCAGCCGTATCGACCTTAGGACTGTCGTCCCGGGCAACTGCGAGTGGTGCCAGCACTGCCACGAGCCATAGACACAGCAGCAGTGTGGTGGTGATCCGGTGTTTGGCAGCTCGGTGCATTCTTTTGATCTCCTGTCGGATACGATCATAGTTTGTGGACGAGAGGGTGTGTGGCCGAGAGCAACATGTGCAGGAGCAGGGGAGGTGCGGATGTCCAGACTGGTCGCAGCGGTGGTGGCTGCCGTCATGCTCGTTGTGGGATATTTCCATGTGGCGGAGCCTGTGAGGGCGGCGGAGCCTCTGCGGTATGTGCTCACCAATACCGAGGATGGAACATGGCTCGACACCTTTGATCTCACGGCTGCTGATGTGCCGGGAGGAGCGGGTGAGGGCTGGCGTGTTCGCAAGGAGACACTCCGCGGTGGTGTGCAGGATGGCATCGACCTGATCACGCTCGACAACGGCAGTCTCTCCGTTCGCGTGGTGCCGACGCGGGGCATGAGCATTGTCGATGTCCGACAGGGTGACTTTCGACTTGGCTGGGAGTCGCCGGTGAAGGAACTCGTGCATCCGTCGCTGATCAACCTGGAGAGCCGTGGCGGACTCGGCTGGCTGCAGGGCTTCAACGAATGGATGGTGCGGTGTGGCCTGGAGTTTGCAGGGCATCCAGGAACCGACGAGGTGGTCGACAACACCGGAGCCACATCGAGTGTGCCGCTGACACTGCACGGCCGGATCGGGAATCTTCCAGCTTCACGGGTCGAACTACTGATTGAGCGTGAGCCTCCGTATCGGCTGCGGCTCCGGGGTGTGGTGCATGAGCGATGGTTTATGGGGGCCAAGCTCGAGCTCGCCACCGAGATTTCCACTGAGCCGGGCTCAGACACCCTGCGGATTGAAGACGCCGTGACCAATCGTGGCGGCACACCTCAGGAGTTTCAGCTGATCTACCACGCCAACTACGGCGCACCACTGTTGGAAGAAAATGCCACCGTTGTGACGGCCGCGAAGCGGATCGCTCCGATGAATGAGCATGCGGCAAAGACGATAGACGCGTTTGCCAACTACCGCGGGCCGACCGCCGGCTTTGTGGAAGAAGTCTTTCTCGTCTGGCCGTATGCCGATGACGAGGGGCGGGCGAGGGTGATGCTGCAGGACGCAGCAGGGGAGCGAGCGGCCTCGATTCAGTGGTCGATTGACGAGTTGCCGTATCTCACGATCTGGAAGAACACTGCGGCGACCGAAGACGGCTACGTGACGGGGCTCGAGCCCGCCACCGGCTTCCCATTTAATCGTGGCGTCGAGCGGGCAGCCGGTCGCGTGTCCACGCTTGCCGCGGGCGAGACGAGGCAGTTCACTCTGGAGTTTGGACTGCACCAAGGCCGTGAGGCAGTGGCGAAGCACGCGGCGGCAATCGCTGCTATCCAGAATGGACGGCCCACGGTGATCGATGACACGCCGCCGGTGGAATGACGACGGGCCGTGGGCGAGACAGCGTTTGGCGAGACAGAGTTTCCTGAGGAGCGAGACGATGAGACTGGTGAGTTGGGCGGCGGTTACGTTGCTGGCGATGTGTCTGTGCGGATGTGGTGCGAAGAATGAGCAGACGGGGAACGGCCCGGAGTCTGGTGGTGCCAGTTCAAAGGCGGGTGCCCCGACGGCCGCCAAGGGAACGATCGGCGTCTCTGTGCTCACGATGACCAATCCGTTTTTCAAGACGATTGCCGACACCATCACGGCAGAGGCCGTCACACACGGCTACGAGACCACCATCACCAGCGGTGAGTTTGACGTGGCAAAGCAGCAGAACCAGGTCAAGGACTTTATCGTGGCCGGCTGCTCAGCCATCGTGCTTTGCCCATGTGATTCACGATCGATCGGGCCAGCGATTGCAGAGGCGAACGCTGCTGGTATTCCCGTCTTCACTGCAGACATCGCCTGTCTTGCAGAGGGTGTGGATGTGGTCTCCCATGTCGCCTCCGACAACCTCGGGGGAGGTCGTCTGGCGGCGGAAGCGATGATTGAGGCGATGGGCGAGGCTGGTGGTGAGGTCGTCGTGCTCGACTTCAAACAGGCCGAGTCGTGCCTGTTGCGAGTGCAGGGATTCAAGGAAGTCCTTGATGCCCACAATGCCGATCATCCTGAGCAGGTCGTTGAGATCGTCGCCGAGCTGCCAGGTGATGGAAAGAAGGACCAGGGCTTTAAGTGCACCGAAGACGCCCTGCAGGCTCACGCGAACCTCGCCGGCATCTTTGCCATCAATGATCCGTCGGCCCTGGGGGCGAGAGCCGCCCTCGAGAAGGCGGGCAAGGCTGACGAGATCGTGATCGTCGGCTTTGATGGTCAGATCGATGGCAAGCAGGCGATCAAGGAAGGCAAAATCTACGCCGACCCGGTGCAGTTTCCTGAGCGGATCGCCGCGATGACGGTCGATTCGATCGTTCGCTACTTTGCAGGCGATGAGGTAGCGACCGAACAGCTGATCCCTTGCGAGCTCTACCGACAGGCAGACGGCGAGGCCGATCCCAGCCTTCAGTAGAGGCGAGATGCATGGTCTCTGCGTCACCACCGCCGTTGCTGGAGATGCGAGGCATCTCCAAGCAGTATCCGGGTGTGAAAGCCCTCGATGATGTGGGGCTCACACTCGAGCGTGGAGAGGTGCTTGCGCTGATGGGAGAGAACGGAGCCGGCAAGAGCACCCTGATGAAGGTGCTTGCCGGTGCGGTTCGGCCTGATGCCGGTGCTATTTTCCTCGACGGTACTGAGCAGCAGGTGACATCACCGGTGGACGCACGCGGCTGTGGCATTGCGGTGATTCATCAAGAGTTCAACCTCGTACCGGCGTTGTCTGTGCGAGAGAACATTTTTTTAGGGCTTGAGCAGACGACCGCCGGATTCGTCCGTCGCGGCGATGAGCGACGTCGAGCAGAAGAACTCCTTCGACGAATCGGTGTAGCGGTGCATCCGGAGACGCCCTGCCGGCGGTTGACCGTTGCGCAGCAGCAGGCGGTGGAGATTGCCAAGGCGTTGGCGGTCGACGCGCGAATCATCGTGATGGATGAGCCGACTGCCACCCTGACGCCGCAGGAGGTCGAGAAGCTGTTTGCGGTGATCGCCGACCTCACACAGCAGGGCATCGGCGTGATCTATGTCAGCCATCGGCTCGACGAGATTGAGGAGATCGCGGATCGGGTGCAGGTGCTTCGGGATGGTCAGGTAGTCGCGGTCCGTGCTGCTGATCAGCTGCCGCGGCGTGAGCTGATCGAACTGATGGTGGGCCGATCACTGGAAGAGGAGTTTCCCAGCCGTCGCCAATCAGTGGGCGAGCCCCGGCTTGTCGTCCGTGGGCTGTGTCGTGGCGACAAGGTTCGCAACGTCTCCTTTGAGGTGCGACGAGGAGAGATTGTGGCCTTGGCGGGATTGGTAGGGGCCGGCCGCACCGAAGTGGTACGGCTGATCTTTGGGGCAGACCAGGCTGAGGCAGGTCATGTCGCACTCGACGGCCAGGTCCTCTCGATCCGCTCTCCACGCGATGCGATTCGGGCAGGCATCTGCCTGCTGACGGAGGATCGCAAGCATCAAGGGCTGATCCTCTCCCAGTCGGTGCTGCACAACTTCGCTCTGCCCAACGCTGCGCACTTTGTTGCTGCAGGTCGAGGCTTCACCGGCTGGGGCTTCACCGGCTGGATTGACCAGCAGCGGGAGCGGGACGCCTTTGCCGGCTACGCCACGTCGATGCGGATTCGAGCCAATGCCGCGGCCCATCCAGCCGGCACGCTGTCTGGTGGCAATCAGCAGAAGGTGGTGCTTGCGAAATGGCTTGAGTCGAACTCTGAGGTGTTGATCTTTGATGAGCCGACCAGAGGTATCGATGTTGGCGCGAAGGTCGAGATCTACGGGCTGATGAACGAACTTGCAGAGCAGGGCAAGGCAATCGTGATGGTCAGCAGTGAGCTGCCAGAAGTGCTCGGCATGGCAGATCGCATCCTGGTGATGCACGAAGGACGCATCACTGGCGAGATTGCTGACCCTGCTGCTGCGACTCAAGCCGATATTCTCTCTTTGGCCATCCGCTGAGCCCTGAAACAGCTGCCGCAAAGAAAGTTCTTCTGATGAATGCCGACACCCCAGCTGCACTCATGCCTCGGCTTCGCCACATGGGGGCCACGGTTCTGGCAGACCATGGCATGCTCTTGGTGCTCGGCCTGCTCTGTGTGTTCTTTAGCATCGTCACCCTTGATGAGCAGACGCCGGTTGGCGGAGATGCTGCAGGGCAGCTCGTGAGGCGGCTGAGCCAGATCGGCGACGAGCCCAAGCAGCTGGTGATCGTCGCTGGTCGTGGCAGCGATGAAGATGCGTTTGTCTCTGCCCTCGCCGAAGGGGCTGCTACTGCTGGATGGAGCGTGGCGGGAATCTCACAAGGTGGGCCGCGGGACGCCCGCATGAGTCTTGAGGCATTTGCCGCAACTGATCGACGTGTCGAGGTGATTGCCTTGTCAGCGTCGGCAGGTGCCTGGGGTGTGTTTGATGGGCTCGAGAGCAGACTGCCGGCGTTTGCTGATGCCACGCTGCTGCGGCCTGAGCCGACCCGTTGGCCCAACTTTCTCAAAGCCACGAACCTGCTCAACGTTGCCAATCAGATTGCCGTGATTGCGATTGTGGCGGTGGGCATGACGCTGGTGATCCTCACCGGTGGCATCGATCTTTCCGTTGGCAGCCTGATTGCCCTCTCCAGTGTGACCGGGGCGGTCTGCATTCGGGATGTCTGTGGGGGACAGGCAGCGGGGACCGCCGGGATGGTCGTGGGAGCAGCGGTCGGGATCCTGATCTGCGGGCTGGCAGGAGTGCTCTCCGGAGGCGTGGTCACGCTGTTTGGCATACCACCGTTTATCGCCACGCTCGGCATGATGCTGGTCGCCAGTGGTTCCGCCTACATCATTGCGGAGGGGCAGTCGATCAATCAGGTGCCCGATGCGTTTGTCTGGCTCGGGCGTGGAGCGGATCTCGCAGGGCTTCCCAACGCTGTGGTGCTGATGCTCGTGCTCTATGCGGCGGCCCATATCGTGATGAGCCGCACGACCTTCGGCCGCTACGTCTATGCGGTGGGAGGTAATGCAGAAGCAGCCCGGCTGTCAGGTGTGCCGGTGCGAAGGGTGATGCTCGCGGTCTATGTCCTGTGTGGACTGCTGGCCGGACTTGGTGGGATCGTGATGGCCTCGCAGCTCAAGAGCGGTGCGCCCACCTATGGCCAGATGTATGAGCTCTATGTGATCGCCGCCGTGGTGGTCGGCGGCACCTCACTCTCCGGTGGCGAAGGCCGCGTCCTCGGCACGCTGGTGGGCGCACTGATCATCGCGGTGATCCAAAACGGCATGAACCTGACCGGTGTCGAGAGCTACACCCAGAAGGTGGTGCTGGGGCTTGTGATCCTCGCGGCAGTGCTGCTCGATCGGCTGCGGTCGCGGCGTGGCTAAGATGAGCGGCAGCCCTACGGAACCTGCCTGGCCGTTCCCTGGAGGTCGTTGACCGCTTTGTTGGCGACGCGAACAATGTACTTGTTGGGCTGATCGGTGAGGGCTGCCTGGAGGCTTGCCAGCGCTGGCCTCGCCTGCTCGTCGAGTTCATCGAGGACGATGGCTGCAGCGAGCCTTGCCCACTCCTGATCGCCCGTGAGCTCATGCTGGAGTACGGGAAGCCCACGCTCAAGCTGTCCCATCCGACAGAGACCGCGAGCAGCGGCGATCCGCACACTGGCTGACGGATCGGCAAGGGCATTGCCGAGACCCGCCTGGGCATCTCTCGCGGCAGGCTTGCCGATGTTGCCAAGCCCGGTGGCGGCCCAGTAGCGGACTGCGGCATCCTCATCGTTGAGGGCAGCGAGGAGTTCGGCGGTGGCGGATGGCCCTTCAGATGCCTTCGCAGCCACATTCACCAGGCGGCTGAGAAAGTCTTCCTGCGGATCCTGCCAGAGAATCTCAAACCGCGAGCCTGCCTGCTGCTCCCGGTCGGCGATATCGGCTTCAGGAATCAGCCCCAGGTCGCCGACATCGGCCTGCCAGGTCAGACATGCCGTTCGCATCGTCTCCAGCCGCTCCAGATGCTGTGGGTTGGTGGCGAGGTTGTGGAGTTCGTGGGGATCTGCCTCGAGGTCGTAGAGCTCCTCGACAGGCTTGGTATCGCTGGTGAACAGGGTGGCTTCGACGGGGAGCGTACCTGTGGCCTGGCCACGGCGAATCTCCTGCATGGTCGCGCCCTTCTCCGGCGTGTTCATGTACTGGTAGTAAGGCTTGAGGGGCTCGTAGTTGCGAATGTAGCGGTAGCGGTGGTCGCGGGCGGTGCGAATGATGTCGTACCGCTCGTCCATCCGATCGCGAGCCCCAAACACATAGGATCGTTTCGCAAGCAGCTGTGTGCCCAGGAAGGCTTGGCCTTGGCAGAAGGCGGGAACATCGACCCCTGCGAGGTTGAGCACGGTGGGACCAAAATCGACGGAGCAGACTAGGTCGTTGCTCACGGTTCCCGGCTGGGCTTGGCCCGCGACGCGGAACTGCGAGGGGATTCGCACCACCAGCGGAATGTGGGTCCCCGAGTCGTAGAGCCAACGCTTGGCCCTTGGCAGTCCCACGCCATGATCAGACCAGAAGAACACGATCGTGTCGTTCTCAAGGCCTGCATGTGCGAGCTCTTCGAGCAGACCACCCGCCCATGCGTCCATGGCGGTAATCAGCTCGTAGTTCCGCTTCCAGTCTTCGCGGGTGATTGGCGTGTCGGGATAGTACGGCGGGAAGGTGGTCAGGGCGGCTGCATCCTGTCGCTGGTCGTCCGTGAGGTCGCGGGTGATTGAGCGGTATTTCTCCTCGCTGGCGATCCCACTTTCGTGACAGCCGGTGAAGTTGAAGACCGCGAAGAAGGGCTGGTCAGGTTCACGGTTTTTCCAGTGGGCCTTGGAGCCGCTGGCATCCCAGATTTCTTTGGAAGAGGGCTTGGAAAACTGGTAGTCCGTCTTGCTGTTGTTGGTGCAGTAGTAGCCGGCATCCCGCAGGAGCATCGGGAACGGGTGGAGCCACGGAGGCAGCTCGGCATTGCACCGCATGTGGTGGGTGCCGATCGAGTTTTGGTACATGCCCGTGATGATGCCCGATCGGCAAGGCGCACAGACGCCAGCTGAGGTGAAAGCGTGCGTGTAGCGAACACCCTCACGCGCGAGCTGGTCGATGTTGGGCGTGATCGCGTGGGGATCGCCGTAGCATCCCAAGTGCGGGCTAATGTCTTCGCATGAGATCCAGAGAATGTTGGGACGGCGAGCTTTCTCGGCCGCCTGGAGAGGACTGCCTGCGAGGAATGCTGCGTTCACAGCGGCAGCGGTCAGCAGTAACCATGAAGAGCGAAAGAACTGCATGATGGCCCAAGAGTGATGACGTGGGATGGAAGCCATGGGAACGACGGTCCTCGGAGAGAGTCTGCGTGTGTGTTGGCGGGTGATTGAGGCTGGGAGGGATAGCGAGTGGCGTGGAAGCGGCCACAGCTACACCATCGGGAATGCTGCGGCCAAGGCGATCGTGATCAGCAGGCCAACCCCACCTTCGATGCTGAGCATGGCGGCGGCGGTCTTGAGCGTCTGACTCTCGGTGAGGCCGGCAGTCTTGCCAATCACCCAGAAGCCGCTGTCGTTCATCCACATACCCATCTTCGAGCCACAGCCAATCGCAATAGCGATGTAGACCGGATGGCAGCCGGCCGCCCCTTCAAGCACCACAGGGCCCAGGATCCCGACAGCAGTGATCATGGCCACGGTGGCCGATCCTTGGGCGATACGGATGGTGGCGGTGACGGCCCAGGCCAGGGGAACCAGCACGAGGCCGCCGCCTGGTGCGAGGCCTGTGAACACGTCAGCAAGTCCGGCTCCTCGTAAGGCGCCCCCAAGAGCGCCCCCCGCGGCGATGACCAGCAGCACACTCCCTGCAGACTGGATGCCGGAGGCAACCGTGGTCCGCAGCATGGTTGCCGATCGGCTGCTGCTGATGAGCACGAGCATGGCGAGCAGGGCAGCGACCACCATCGCCATCGTCCGCTCACCGAGAAGTTCCAGTATCGGAAGCAGCTGCGGTGGGAACAGCTCTGGAGATGAGCTGGCCCACGAACCGAGGCTGACACAGATCACAGGCACCACGATCGGGAGGAGGGCAGCAAAAAGTCCCGGACTGTTCGCATCAACGGCGGTGGTGTCTGCGGCGTCTGCAGTGACAGACGTGTCTGTATCGGTGCTGTCAGGTGACACTGGCCAGCGACGGTCAGCCCAGTGCGCGTAGGCGAGGCCCACCGCGGCGGATGAGAGTCCGACGAGGCAGCCGAACCCAATCATGGTGGCCATGTTGACCTTGAGTGCATCGGCCACAAACAGAGGGCCAGGCGTCGGGGGCACAAGGGAGTGACTCATCGTGGCACCGGCCACAATGGCCATCACATACAGCAGGTAGTGACGGCCGGTGCGTTCCCAGGCTGCCCGGGCCAGCGGGAGAAGGAGAAAAAAGGCGCTGTCGGCAAACATCGGGATACCCAGCACAAACCCGGACGCCATCAAGGCCAGCGGTGTGCGTCGTTCCCCGAGGAGCGACTGCAGCGATGCGACGATGCGTTTGGCGGCACCGGCAGCGGAGAGGCAGCTTCCCAGTATCGCAGCCATCGCGATCACGATGCCGATGTTGGCGGCGGTCTTGCCAAAGCCCTGGGCGACCACTTCTGCGGCAGTGTCACTCGTGGCTGGGCTCAGCAACGCGACTACGAAGGCAGCTGTGATGAGCACAAAAAAGGGATGGAGCCGTACGACGAGCACGCCGCCAATCACGACAATGAGTGCAATGGCCAGGATGCCAAGTGGTGTCATGGATGCCTCGTTGTGGCGAAACGCGTCTCCGGTCAGACCGGAAATGTGGAAAGCCACCCCCTCCCACGGCGTGACGTTTTGGTGAGCGTACAATCGGATCCCAGTGGTGGCGAATCGGGCCTGTGCAGGTCGTGCCACGGTGGTGTTTCTGACGACAGCTTCCTTGGCAATGGGTATGTGATGTCTGCGGATCGTGATCCTGCTCGCCTGCGTTCACAACGGTGGTTTGCACCGGACGACCTGAGAAGTTTTGGGCATCGCAGTCGGCTGCGACAGATGGGATATACCGCCGAAGAAGCTGAGGGGCGTCCGGTCATCGCGATCCTCAACTCGTGGAGCGATCTTTCTCAGTGCCACACACACTTCCCGCAGCGTGTGGAAGAGGTCAAGCGAGGCGTCTGGCAGGCCGGAGGCTTTCCGCTGGAGATCCCGGTGCTGGCGGTCTCTGAGATGTTCATGAAGCCGACCGCCATGCTCTATCGCAACCTGCTTGCGATGGAGGTGGAGGAGGTGCTTCGCAGCCATCCGGTCGACGGCGCGGTGTTAATGGGTGGCTGCGACAAGACCGTGCCTGGCCTGTTGATGGGGGCGATCTCTGCAGACCTGCCAGCAGTATTTCTACCTGCCGGTCCGATGCTCGCTGGTCGCTATCGGGACGAGCGGCTCGGGAGTGGCACCGATGTCTGGAAGTATTGGGCTCAGCGGCAGGCGGGCTGTCTGGAAGCGTGCGTCTGGCGGCAGCTTGAGGAAGGCATCGCCCGCTCGGCTGGCACCTGCATGACGATGGGAACCGCTTCCACGCTGGCCTCGATTACAGAGACCTTGGGGATGACACTTCCGGGAGCGGCGACCATTCCGGCGGTGCATTCGGCGCACTCTCGCATGGCGAGCCGCTGTGGCCGACGAGCCGTCGAGATGGTCTGGGAAGATCTGCGGCCCTCGAAGATTCTCACCGCTGGCGCGTTCGACAATGCGATCGTCGCCGACATGGCGATTGCAGGATCGACCAATGCGATTGTCCATCTGCTCGCGTTGGCAGGGCGGGCGGGTGTGTCGCTTTCGCTTGACCGTTTTGATCAGCTCTCACGAAGCACGCCAACCTTTGTCAATCTGCGACCGGCGGGTGAGTATCTGATGGAGGATCTGCATGATGCTGGAGGGATTCCGGCGGTGCTCTCGCGAATCCGGCATCTGCTCAACCTCGACTGCCAGACGGTGACAGGCCACAGCCTTGGGGAGAATATTGCCAACGCCGAGGTGATCAATCCAAAGGTGATACTGCCGCTCGACACGCCACTCTCACCAACGGGCGGAACGTTTGTCTTGCATGGAACGCTGGCACCAGATGGGTGTGTGATTAAACTCACGGCGGCCGATCCGAAACTGCTCAAGCACACCGGCCGGGCTGTGGTCTTCGACTCCTATCCTGACATGAAGGCCCGCATCGACGATCCGGCAAGCGGCATCACCGCTGAGGACATCCTGGTGCTCCGCAATGCAGGTCCGCTCGGCGGCCCTGGGATGCCGGAGTGGGGCATGCTGCCGATCCCGAAGCCGCTGCTCGAGCAAGGCGTCCGCGACATGGTGCGGATCAGCGATGCGCGGATGAGCGGCACGAGTTATGGCACGTGTGTACTACATGTGGCTCCCGAGTCTGCTGCCGGTGGACCGTTGGCAGCGATTCAGACAGGCGACATGGTCGCCCTGGATGTGGAAGCGAGACGGCTAGATCTGCTGGTCGATGAGGCGGAGATCGCTCGACGGCTTGCCGAGTGGCAGCCGCCGGCTGCCCCAGCTCGCGGATACCGACGACTCAACGCTGAGCAGGTCACTCAGGCCAATCTCGGCTGCGACTATCGATTTCTGGAGAGAGGTGCGGGCCCTGCGGCCGAAGAAGATCCTGCTATCTTCTGAGCACCTGCGAGCCTTCAGGCCGCTCGTTTTTTTGCCCGCTCGGTCCGACTGTCCCTCAACGTGCGTCTATGAACACTGCGACACCGCTCGACCTGTCTCTTTTCTCTCGTTCGCCAATGGCCGTGCCACCGTTGGCCCGGAATACTGCTGGTGAACTCGACGAGGCGGCCAACGCCGCGATCATTCGACATCTCGAGGCAGGTGGGATCGAACTCTTGCTCTACGGCGGCAATGCCGTGCTCTACCACCTGCCGCTTGGTGAGTACGAGCCGCTGCTGGAAATGCTCGCAGGTCTCGCAGGTCCAGCCTCGGTGGTGGTGCCGGCGGTCGGGCCTACCTACGGGCTGATGATGGAGCACGCCAGGCTGCTGCAAGGCACGTCCTTTGCCACCGCGATGGTGCTGCCACATCAGGGGATCACGACCAGTTCAGGCGTGGCGACGGGTGTGCGGCGGTTCGTCGAAGCGGCGGGCATGCCAGCCCTGGTCTACATCAAACATGAGGGATTTCTGGAGCCGGAGGATGCCGCAGCGCTGTGTCGTGATGGCCTCGTCTCGGCGATCAAGTATGCGATCGTTCGCGAGAATCCAGCCGAAGACCCCACGCTGCGGCGGCTGGTGGATCTCGTGGATCCGGCGATGGTGATCAGTGGCATTGGAGAGCAGCCGGCAATCGTGCACATGCGAGACTTTGGCCTGGGTGGATTTACCACTGGCTGTGGCTGCGTGTCGCCGAAGCTCTCGGTGGCGCTGCGGCAGGCGGCTGCTCGTGGTGACTGGGCGGAGGCTGAACGGCTGCGGGCACTCTTTGAGCCACTTGAAGACCTCCGCAACGCGATCAGCCCGATCTGCGTTTTGCACGAGGCCGTCGCTGCCGCCGGCATCGCCGATACTGGCCCCCTGCTGCCGCTCCTTGATCGCGTGCCTGTCGGGCACAGGGCAGCGATCCAGATGGCCGCTTCCGCACTTGCCGCTGTGGAGTGCTGATACGGTTCTCACCGCGTGTGCTGGTCCGGGTGAGATGCTATCGTCATGGGATGCCGCCGGTTGCAGCGGTTGCCTTTGAACGAGAGTGAACTCATGAACCCAGCTGGTCACCTTCGCCGTTTGTTCTGCCATGCGCGTTTCGTTCTCTGCCTGAGTGTCGCTGTGGCGACCAGCCTGGAGGCATCTCAGGCATCCGCCGCAGATGCGGCCAACACGCTCACGCTGACCGAGGAACGGCTCGGCTGGCAGTTGTTGTTTGACGGGGAATCGCTGGAGAACTTCCGCGGCTATCGCCAGGAGCAGCCTGGTGCTGGCTGGGCTGTGGAAGATGGAACAATTGTTCGCAAGGCGAACGGTGCAGGCGATCTGATCACTCGCGAGCAGTTCGACAGTTTTGAACTGCAGCTGGAGTATCGCATCTCACCAGCTGGCAACAGCGGGCTGATGTTTCATGTCACCGAAGACAACAACACGCCATGGAAGAGCGGTCCGGAAGTGCAGATCATCGACAATGTCGATGGCAAGGATCCGCAGAAGGCGGGCTGGCTCTATCAGCTCTACCAGCCGGCCAAGCCACGCTGGGTCAGCGCCTTTGAGCGACGAGCTGGCCTCGTCAGCGGTGATACCTACGATGCGACCCGGCCTGCCGGCGAGTGGAACCATCTCTATCTGCGGGTCACTCCACAGGCAGGCGAGGTCTGCCTCAACGGTGTGAAGTACTACAACTTCGTTGTCGGTTCAGACGACTGGAACCGGCGGGTGGCTCAGAGCAAGTTTGCTGACATGGAAGGCTTTGGCAAGGCTGGCCGGGGACACATCGCGCTGCAGGACCATGGCGACGAGGTTGCCTTCCGTTCACTCAAGGTACGGCTGCTCCCGGATGGGGAGGCAACACGGCCGGTTGATCAGAAGATCGCTGTCACTGCGGAGCCTGCGTTTCCTGAGATGGAATGGGAAGGCTGGTCGCCAACCGGGGAGGACGGGAAGCCGGCCCAGCCCATGCGGCCGCTGCTGGTGACGCATGCGGGCGATGGGACTGGCCGCCGCTTCGTGCTTGACCAGGCCGGTATGGTGCATGTAATCGCCAAAGATGATCAGACCCAAGCGTCGCTCTTTCTGGACCTGCGTCCACAGACAGCTCCCTGGGGGAAGGCCAACGAAGAAGGATTGCTCGGCTTGGCGTTCCATCCGAAGTTTGCCGAGAACGGAGAGTTCTTCCTTTGCTACTCAGTGAAGCCAGATGACGATCCATCCGTGCGACGGGAGCATGTTTCCCGTTTCCGAGTGAGTGAAGATGATCCCAATCGGGCTGATCCGGCGAGTGAAGAGGTGTTGATTACCTTTGAGCAGCCGTTTGAGAACCACAACGGTGGCTCCATCACGTTTGGAAATGATGGCTACCTCTACATCGCCCTAGGCGATGGTGGCAGTGCCAACGACCCGCTGGGGAATGGTCAGAACCTGGCCAACCTCAACGGCTCCGTGGTGCGGATTGATGTCGATCACACCAGCGACGGACGGGCCTATGCGATCCCCTCCGACAACCCATTTGTCGATGTCGAAGGTGCCCGGCCAGAGATTTTTGCCTACGGATTTCGCAACATCTGGCAGATCTCCAATGACCCGAAGACAGGCCACATCTGGGTTGGCGATGTCGGGCAAGACCTCTGGGAAGAGGTCAACATTGTCGAGCGTGGCGGTAACTACGGCTGGTCGATTCGTGAAGGAACGCAGCCATTTAGTGGTGTGGTTTCAGCCGTGGAGACCGTCGATCCGGTCTGGATCTACGACCATCGTGAAGGCAAGTCGATCACCGGCGGTCATGTCTACAACGGCAGTGAGCTGCCGATGCTCAGCGGCCGGTATGTGTTCGGAGATTACGTTTCAGGTCGTGTCTGGGCACTCGCGCTCGATCCCGAAACCGGTAAGGCAGACAACCAGGAGATCAGCTGGAACGGCCTGCCAGTGTACGGCTTTGGTGTCGATGAAGCTGGCGAGATGTATGTCACGACTGCCTCGCCCACCGGTCAGGGCGTGTATCGGCTGGTGCGGGATGCGTCGGTGGTGCCCGTCGGCATCAACGACAACTTCCTGGATCCCGAGCTTGACGCGGAAGCCTGGATGAAGCGATTTGAGGTGGAGAGCCGCGAGGTCTTTGCGGGACGTGTTGAGGTGATGAAGGCTCTGGAGCTTGAGCCAGGCGACCGCATCGCGGACATCGGGAGTGGGACGGGGCTCTATCTCTCGGCATTCTCCGGCGCGGTCGGAAAGGAAGGCGGGGTCTATGCCGTTGATATTTCTCCCAAGTTCATCGAGTTCATTCGGCGTCGGGTGGTCGATGAGAACCTGAAGAATGTGCGAGTGGTCGCGTCAACAGAGCGGTC